>NZ_KI669455.1:0-65910 GCF_000507845.1 Helicobacter macacae MIT 99-5501
AAATCCACCAAGCAAAAACTAAGCGGGGATAACAAAGCCGTAACAAGTGATAAATTCAACGATTTATCAATGGATAAAGGCACAAAGCAAAATCTAGGTGGCGATACAAAAGCAAAGACAAGTGGCAAGTATAATGAAGCACAGCTTGATGCACAAACAAAAGAGAATCTAAAAAACAAAACACAAGAAGAGCTTGACTATGACTACTACAAATACCAAAAAGTAGGCGACCCGGGATACAAAAAGCGCAAAGATTATGACTTAGATAAGTTCAACTCCACTTCGCAGCGATACATACAACAAGAGAGCAAAAAATCCAAAAAAGAAAAAGCCAAAGCCCAAAAAGAGGAGCAAAAAGAAGCCAAGAAAATCTCCAAAAAGTCCCAAAAAGAAGAAAAAAAAGCACAAAAAGCGAGCAAAACAGATAAAAAATCCAAAAAATTCTAAGAAAATAGCACAAAAGCAGCACAGACAGAGGCATATAATGGATTTTAGGGGTTCTCTTAAAAGTTTGCAGTGTGGTATCTATGAAGCCAAAAATGATTTACTAGATTCTTATCCACACTTTTTCCTAGTGGCGCATTTTAAAACTTTTGCGCACAAGACAAAACTATATGACACTAAAAACGACAAAATCTACACCCCATAGCTCCCAAAATAAGAAGTAAATGAGAAATAGCTTAAGCGGTAGAGAGGACTAAGAGGATAAGAGTATGTATGAATTTGGGCTTATTACGACATTTGCCAAATCAAACACCGCGATAGATATGGACTATCAAGAGTTCAAAACCGCGCTTATAGAAAAGTATCCAAAAGCTGATTACTGCGACATACTTGAGAAAATCACTATTGAGTATGAGAGCAAAAAGATTACTTTCTCAAAAGGCTCTAAAGGGAAGTTTAACTACGACCAAAAAATGTGCAAAAGCGGTGCTGCTAAAAAAGATAAAAACATAGGCGACACAAAAGCAAAAACTAGCAACAAATACAATGACTTGACTATGGATAAAGACACAAAGCAAAATCTAGGTGGCGACACAAAAGCAAAAGTAAATGATAAATACGGCGACTTCGCACTAGATAAAAGCTACAAGCAAAATGTGCGCGGGGATAATAACGCTAAAATGGCTAGCAAATATGATGATTTAGGCGTAGCTGACAAAACACATTTAGGTGGGGATAATCGCGCCAAAACTAGCGATAAATACAACGATTTGACTATGGATAAAGACACAAAGCAAAATCTAGGTGGCGACACAAAAGCAAAAGTAAATGATAAATACGGCGACTTCGCACTAGATAAAAGCTACAAGCAAAATGTGCGCGGGGATAATAACGCTAAAATGGCTAGCAAATATGATGATTTAGGCGTAGCTGACAAAACACATTTAGGTGGGGATAATCGCGCCAAAACTAGCGATAAATACAACGATTTGACTATGGATAAAGACACAAAGAAAAAGCTAAAAAATATAAAGGCAAAGACTTCAGGGAAATATACTGACTTAACCACTGCGGACAAAACTCATCTAGCAGGGGATAATCGCGCTAAAACTTCAGGGAAATACAACGACTTGACGATGGATAAAAAAACCAAAAAGAATCTAAAAAAAGCAAATGCCAAGACTGCGGATAAGTATAGTGATTTGACAATGGATAAAAACACAAAAAAAAGGCTAAGTGGCGATACAAAAGCAAAGACAAGTGGCAAGTATAATCAAGGGCAACTTGATGAAAAAACCAAAAAGAACCTAAAAGGCAAAGGCACTACTCTCGCTAGTGCACAAAAAGTCCAAAAAGACCAAAAACCAAGCAAAAAGCAAAAAAGTCAAAGCAAGCCACCCAAAAAGTCCAAAAAAGAAACCAAACCAAAAACACAAAAAACCAAAAACACCAAAACCAAAAAAACCAAAGCTAGCAAAAGCAAATCTAAGAAAAAGTAGCAAGAGAGCAATACATAAAGACACGAAAGGTAAATAATGGATTTTATAGATTCTAGCCCGCAAGATTTCCAAAGCCTAGATTTTTGCAAACAAGATTCGCACAAACAAGATTCTCGCCCAAAGGTGTATTTTAAAACCTTTGGTTGCAGGACAAACCTATATGACACTCAAGTGATGAGGCAAAATCTACACGACTTTGAAGCGACTTTGGAAGAGAGCGAGGCTAGCATTGTCGTTGTAAACTCCTGCACAGTAACAAATGGTGCGGATAGTGGCGTGCGAAGCTATGTCCGCAAAATCCAATCTCAAGGCAAAAAGATTCTCTTCGCTGGCTGTGGCGTAGGCACGCAGGGCAAAGCACTCTTTAGCCAAAATCTCGTAAGCGGGATTTTGGGGCATAGCCACAAAGAGAATATCAACAGCGCACTAAAACAGCTTAGCCAAGAAAAGGAAGTTTTTTATGCTGATGAGCTAGACAAAAAGCACCTAGATTCTACAATGATAGCGGAGTTTGTCGGCAAATCTCGCGCGTTTATCAAAATCCAAGAGGGCTGTGATTTTGCGTGTAGCTACTGCGTGATACCGCTTGTGCGCGGGGCGGCTAGGAGCTATGAGATAGATAGCGTGCGCTCCCAAGTGCAAGGGCTAATTGATTCTGGCATAAGCGAAGTGGTGCTTACAGGGACAAATGTAGGTAGCTATGGCAAAGACAAAGGCACAAATATTTCCACACTGCTAAAGGTGCTTTTTAAGCTAGATGGGCTAAAGCGCGTGCGTATCGGCTCTCTAGAGCCTAGCCAAATAGATGAGGAGTTTTTGGAGATTTTGAGCGAAGAGAAATTTTGTAGGCATTTACACATTGCCTTGCAGCACACCCACGATGAAATGCTAAGCATTATGAATCGTGTAAATCGCTTTGAGACAGATGCACGACTGCTAGAAAAAATCGCATCTTTAGGGTATGCTATCGGCACGGATTTTATAGTAGCTCACCCGGGCGAGAGTGAAGCGATATGGCAAGAAGCCCTAGCAAACGCCAAAAGCCTGCCACTTACGCATATACACCCATTTATCTACTCATTGCGTGATGGGACACACTCTGCCAATCTCATCAAACAAGCCAAATACCCGCTTATCCGTGGCGATGTCGCCAAATCCCGCCTACACGAACTACAATCCACCATAAAAGCCAAAAACCGCCACTTTAGAGAATCAAAAAAAGCAAAAAATGCTTCTCTAAAGATTCTCATAGAAAAACAGCTAGGAGGACATTATTATGGGCTTGATGAGTTTTTTAACAAAATCATTATACAATCCCACACACCACTAAAAAACTCATCACAATCACAATGGCTAGCAATCAGTGATTATGAGATAAAAGAGGAGCATAACTATGCCATTATCTAAACGATTTTATATCGCTGTGGTTGCGATATTTTTCGCGCTTATTTTTGTGCTGATTTTGAGCTTGCGTGATAATGCAGAGACGCTATCAGCAAACGCATTTGAGGGGGCTATGCAGCAAAATCAGTTTGAAAAGCTATGGGTAGAAGATGATTATCTCTATGGCAAAACAAATAGTGGGCTATACAAAACACTTCTTATGCAGATACAACCTCAAGTGCTTACAACTATTGCTTTGCAAAAAGGGCAAGGCAAGGTGCTTTCTTGGATTGTTTTGGGCGTGATTTTTGTGTTTGTATTTGTGGTTAGCTTTATTATTTTTGGGCGAAGTATGTTTGGTAGCTTGCTTGGAGGGACATTTGGTGGCTTTTTTGGGGAGATTGGTGGAAACCGCCACAACTATTATGACAAAAAAAATATGAAAACCCTAAAAGGAGGTGGTTTGAGTGATAGCGATTCTAGGCTTGCAAAACCTAGCGGTGCAAACAATGCAGGCAATAACAGATTTTCAAATAGCTTTAGCCCAAAAAGTTTTAGTGATTCTAGCTCTTCTGGGGATTTGATAGAGCCACTACACTCACATATCAAGTTTAGCGATGTGGCAGGGATTAGCGAAGCAAAAGAGGAGCTATTAGAGATTTTGGATTTTCTAAAACACCCTGCCAAATACAGCGCACTAGGCATAAGCCTCCCAAAAGGCGTGCTTCTCTCTGGCGCACCGGGGGTGGGCAAAACCCTCATCGCAAAAGCCCTAGCAGGAGAATCTGGCGTGCCGTTTTTTTATCAAAGCGGGGCGAGCTTTGTAGAAATGTATGTAGGCGTGGGCGCAAAGCGAGTGCGTGAGTTATTTAGCGCGGCAAAGGCTAGTGCGCCCTGCATAGTGTTTATTGATGAGATAGATGCCATTGGCAAAAAGCGCACAAGCGATTCTCACAACTCCGAGCGAGAATCCACCCTAAATCAGCTACTTGTAGAAATGGATGGATTCTCCGAAAGTAGCGGTGTCATCGTGCTTGGTGCGACAAACCACATTGAAGCACTTGATTCTGCCTTGCTTAGGAGCGGTAGATTTGATAGAAAGGTGTTTATTGAGTTGCCAAACTTTGCAGAGCGAACCGAAATCCTAAAAATGTATCTAAAATCCAAAAAATCCCACATAGACCCCGTCCAAATCGCAAAAAAGACTTCAAGTTTTAGTGGAGCTATGCTTGCTACCCTTGTCAATGAAGCTGCGCTAAACACCGCAAGGCGAGGCGGAACACAAATAGAGGAGCGCGACTTTGAAGCAGTTTATGGCAAGATAAGCAGTGGCAAAAGACGATTGCCATTTTTGGACGAAAAAGCGCAGAAAATATACGCACTCTATCAAGCAAGCAAGATAATTTTCGCGCTAAAAACTTCTCTGCCACTACAAAAAGCCACACTATTTGAGGTAAGCCTACTAGAGCTAAATACTCACACCATAGGCACAAATGAGCTACTACGCAGAATCTATTTTTCACTTATTGGTTCTGTGGCGTTGTGGGAGCATTGCGGAGAGGGATTTGGCGTGGGTGGAGAGGACTTTAAGAGGGCTTGTGAGTTGGTTGAGTTTGGTAGCAAAAACGGGCTTTTTGCTAGTCCATCTAAAAATCTAGGAGGACTTTTTGGGACAAAAGAAGCAAATGAGGATTTTGAGATTTTGGAGCAAAAAAGCATTTATAGAGGGGATATTTCTAGCGCAGAGTTTGTGGCAGAAGCAGTGCAAAAACTGCTAAAAAGCAAAAATCTAAGCGAGTTTTTGCAAAAAAATATGACAGAGATTTTGCTAGCGGGTGGAGCTTTGCTAGCGTATGAGAGGCTTGATTGGCACGGAGTAGAGTCTATAAGCACAAGCAGTGGAGTAAGTGGGGCGACAAATGAAGCACAAGACACCGCAAACCCCACCAAAGAGGGAAGTAGCACAAACGGAGCAGAATTTGTCATCTCTGCATTTGCCCCCACAGTGCTTACACCATTTAACGCACTTAGCAAGGACTATTTCAACGAATCAAAAGACACGCCACCACAAACACTCCCAACACAAAATGATGAAGCAAAAGAAGCAAATAATGAATCAAAAGAATTTAGCGATTCTAAAGCAACCCCACCAAACGAGCTAGAATCACAAAAAGAGCAAAATATCAACACACAAACTAGAGACACACAAGCCAAACTAGCAAAAGAATCTCGCCAAGAGCAAGAGCACTTCATCGTGCAAAACGCTGAAATTTTGGCAGATTTTATCGGCATAAAGTTCAAATAGCGCAAAAACCCACAAACTACAAAATCCACAAACTAAAAGGTAGCCCAAATGAGTGAAATCCACACCAAATCCGCACAAAATTACCAAACACACTACCAAACCCAAAATCTAAGTTTAAGGACACCACAATGATGATAGATAAGCGCATTATCACGCATTTTGATTTTTTGTTGCCATTTTTGTTGCTACCGCTGATTGTGATTTCTTATGTCCTTATTAGCGAGGTTAGCCCTAGTCAAAACATTCGCCAAACTATCTATGTGCTTTTTGGCATAGCAGCGTTTTGCTTTGTGTTTTTTCTACCATTTCGGCAAGCAAACAAAATGATAATCGTGTTTTATTGGGTTTGCATTTTGCTACTTATCCTTGTGCTTGTAGCAGGGACTAAGCAGCTAGGAGCGCAGAGGTGGCTTACTATCGGGGCATTTTCACTTCAGCCTAGCGAGCCTGTCAAAGTCGCTATTATCCTCCTGCTAGGGCTTCACATATCTACCAATCCCCCTCCACCAAACGGCTATGGGATTAAGCAGTTTTGTATTTTGAGCTTTTATATTTTGTTGCCATTTGTGTTGATTTTGCTTCAGCCAGATTTGGGAACGGCATTGGTGGTGCTATTTATGGGGTTTGGCACGCTGTTTTTGATAGGGGTAAATCCACGCATTTGGATAACACTCATAATGTCCGTGCTTGTGGCTTCGCCTTTTATCTATGGCTCGCTAAAAGACTACCAAAAAAAGAGAATCCACGACTTCATTAGCGAAAAGCCAAGCTACCACGTCCAGCAATCAATCATCACCATAGGTTCAGGTGGCATTCTAGGAAAGAAAAAAGAAGAATCCACCCAAACACAGCTAAAGTTCCTCCCCATAGCCACGAGTGATTTTATATTTGCCTACTTTGTGGAGCGGTGGGGATTTTTGGGGGCGATTTTTCTTCTCGGGCTTTATGGCGTGATGATTTTGCATATTTTATCCTTTTGCTTTATGGGAGAAAAGGACTATCGCTTGCGCACCACCGCTGCGGCAGTGGCTATGCTGCTGTTTTTTTATGTATCTGTAAATATCGGTATGACGATAGACTTTGCCCCTGTGGTTGGGATACCATTGCCACTTATGAGCTACGGAGGGAGTAGCTTTATTACCTTTATGGTGCTTTTTGGGATACTAGAAAATATGCTCGCATTTCGCTTTAGCTACACTAATAGCCAAAATCCCCTAAAAGTGCTCGTGCGCAAGAGAAAGTGGGGGGGGGGGGGCGATAAAAGATAGCTCGACATAAAATCCTAATGAAATCATAAAAAGTAAGCATAGCTATTTGATATAGAAGTGCTTGCTAGCTTGGATTTTATTTGGTTAGCCCTTTGATTAGCAAGTGAGATTTGAAGTGCTTATTAAAAGAGATTTTTGGTATTTTGTGGATTTTGTAGTAAATTTTTGGTAGAATCTTGCCTTGCACTTTCTTGCGTTATTTTACTCGCTTGCTTTTTTGCTTGCGTTTTGGTTTGAAAAGGACCTTTAGCTCAGCTGGTCAGAGCACTCGGCTCATAACCGATTGGTCGTAGGTTCAAGTCCTACAAGGTCCACCATTACTTCTTATACCTCTTTTAACTACTTTTTAGCCATTTATCAAAACCTCATTCATACCAAGCAAGCATTTAAAGCCTTTTAGCGAATCAATGATTTTTTCTTTTGGCAAGTTGCGCGTGATAAAGACAAGATTTGAGCCAGCTTGCGCGTCCTTTTTGATATGCGTAGGCGGGTGGATAATGTGCATCGCACCATTTATGCTTACCAAAAAATCCTCGCCAATATCGATAATCCCCTTTACGCGCAGGACTTTCGTGCCGTATTTGTGAAGCAACAAACTTAGCCAAATCCCAAATCCACTCCACTCAATCGCTCCACTAAAGCTAATGCTAAGCGTATCAAAGCCCTGTGCGTGGGGTTTGTGCGAATCGTTGCTAAAATATTTGCATAAATCTTGTGAATCTAGTGCTAGATTCGCGCGATTCGTAGCTTGATTCGCAGAGCGATTCGCGCTATTTTGTGTAAATAATCGCTCATAATTCGCCCCCAAAATCGCTTTATCAAAAATCTCCACACTTGGATTTAGCCCCAAAATCTCCGCTCTTAACGCACTCAAAGCCTCCTCATCGCTTTGCAAATCCGTCTTTGTCAGCAAAATACTATCGGCAAAGATGATTTGCTCCCGCGCCTCGTTATTTTCAAGGTGCAAAAATCCATTTAGTGCGTCAATACAGGCAATCACGCCCTGTGCCTCAAAATGCGCCCCCAAAAATGTATCGCTAAGAAGCGTCCATAAAATCGGCGCGGGATTTGCTAGCCCTGTGGTTTCGATGATTACGCGATTTAGCACTTCGCCACGCGAATCATAGCCATTTAGCACATTTCTTAGCGATTCCACCAAATCAACTCTACGATTGCAGCACACGCACCCCGCGTTTAGATATAGCATTTGCTCCTCGCTATAATCCACGCTCGAGCGCAAGACTCGCTGGTCTAGGGCGACTTGCCCGATTTCATTTATGATTACGGCTATGCCTTTGTCGTTGTTTGCGCCTAGATACTGCCCCAAAAAGCTAGTTTTGCCACTGCCTAGAAAGCCTGTGATAAGCGTGAGTGGAATCTTTGCCATTTAGTTTAAGTGCGTAGATTTGCGTTTCGCGCTAAAATTCGCGACAGATTCGCGATTCAAATTAGATTCTCCCAAAAATGCCAAAAGATTGCTATCTAGCGCGTCAATCTCTCTTTTTGCCAAATCCTTTGCCTTATCCCACAAATCGCCCAAATCATTGACAATCACACTTTGCCCCTTTTTATCGCACAGCACGAATTTACTGCCCTGCCAATCATCGATTTTCAGCCCATAAAAGCGCAAAATCTCATTTAGCAATTTTACGCGCTTTAGTCGCGCTCTCTTGCGCGAAAAAGCGTTTTCATTCACGCTAGATTTTTGCCCTGCTAGATTCATATCGCTCCCAAAGCTAATATCACTCCAATGGAACGAGCTAACCAACTCACCGCACAAAATACACATTTTATTTCCTTTTCAATTTGTGTCTTTGGTATGCAATTTCGCACTTGTAAGAATTTTTGGACTTCAACAGACTCTAAGTCTAGTTGAGAGCCCAAAAATTCTTACAAATACAAAAGCCACACCGCCATTACTTCGATTGCGATTCGTTTTGCGAATCGATTACAAATCAAACGCAAATCTATAATATTCCGTCATTGCGAGATTCTGCGCAAGCAGAATCGTGGCAATCCACCGTTAAAAAGAATGCAGAACCAAGAGTGGATTACCACGCAGATTTTGCGATTCGCAGAATCTATCACTTTTTATCATTGCGAGGACTTTGCCCGAAGCTATCCGCAAGTTCAAAAATAGACAAATTACTTTCGCGCTATTTCTTACGCGGACATCGCTTCAAAAAATCATCAGCGATTTGATTGAAAGTTACCCACTTCACGCCATCGTGTTTGTTGATATGCTCGATTATGCGCTCGTGCATTAGTAGCACTTGGGGACGCCCGCTCACATCAGGGTGAATCGTCATTCCAAACACCGCATAATCCATTTCCCTATAAACCCAATCAAATTGGTCAATCCACATTTGCCCTATATCGCGGGGGCTTACAAAGCCAAAGCTATTTGGCGACTTTTTGATAAACATCATCGGTGGCAAATCGTCTAAATACCAATTCGCAGGGATTTCCACCAAATCCGTTTCCTCCCCGCGCACCAAAGGCTTCATCCAATCTTTCGCCTCCCCACTATAATCAATCTTACTCCACTTATCGCCCACGCGCACATAGTATGGGGTAAAATCATTGTGCATAAGCGAGTGGTCATACTTTATGCCGTGCTTTAGCAAAAGCTCGTTTGTAATGTTTGAGAACTCCCACCACGGCGCGACATAGCCTGTGGGTGCTTTGCCCGTAAGCCCTTTGATTAGCTCAATGCTTTTTAGCAAGACATCTTCTTCTTGCTTCGCGCTCATTGCGATAGGATTTTCGTGCGAATAGCCGTGCGCACCGATTTCGTGCCCTGCATCGACTATCATTTTCATCTGCTCTGGGAATGTCTCAATCGAATGTCCCGGTGCAAACCAAGTCGCAGGCAAATTGTATCTTTGAAATAGCTTCAAAAGTCGTGGGATTCCCACTTCTCCTGCAAAAAGTCCTCGCGAAATATCATCGGGCGAATCTTCGCCACCATAGCTACCTAGCCACCCTGCCACCGCGTCAATATCCACGCCATAAGCTACTAAAATCTCTTTTGCCATTTGTTACTCCTTTAAGTCAATTTGCCAAAACTCCTTTTAGTGAGTTTGGTATCAAAGTCTTTTAGGTAGGGAATCGCTTTGCGTTGTGAGTAAATCTCATCTAAGTTAATTTGTGCGATTATGGCTTCATTTAGTTTTGTGGCTTTTTTGATGATAGTGCCTTGTGGTGAGATAATTCTTGAATCCCCTGCAAATTCTGCGTCTTTTTGCGTGGAGAGCGCAGAATCTAGCGCGTTAGATTCAACACCGCTATGATTACACGCTAACACAAAACACCCATTTTCCACTGCCCTCGCCCCACTTAGCAAATCCCAATTATACGCCCTTGCCGCTCCAAACGCACTAGGATAGATTAAAATCTCCGCACCTTGCAAAGCCAAAATATTTGCGCCCACACCAAAGCCTATTTCATAGCAAATCTGCAAACCCACTTTCGCGCTGAAATCGCCAAAGTTTAGCTTAAAAACTTCGTATTTTTTGCCCTTGCTAAAACGCGACTTTTCATCACCCCACAGATAGATTTTGCGGTGTTTGCCTACGCATTTCCCGCTTGGTGCGATGATATAGGCGGTGTCATATAATTTTTTGCCCGATTTTTCTATGCCACACGCCACGATATGCACGGAGTTTTCTTTTGCAAACGCACTTAGTGTTTTGAAAGTCGCGTGTTTTTGTGGCTTTGCAAAATCCATCGCGAAATCTTTGTCGTGCGGAGCAACACAATATCCACTATCAAATAACTCGTGAAATACCACTAGATTCACGCCTTTTTTAAGCGAATCTTTTGCTAGTTTTAGCGCAAGGGATAGATTTTCATCGCGCAAAAACGGCTTAGGACACATTTGGATAAGGGCGACATTTAGGATTCGCATTTTGATTCCTTACACTTTTGCTTTTATTGTAGTCATATATTTATTAACGCTACTGCTACAAAATCTATATTTTTTCTTAAAATACACAAAAAGTAACATTATGCTAATGCTTCTATGTCTATGCTATTTATCCTTAGAGAACTGATTTGATTACAAAGATTTATGCCTATATTTTTGAAATAATGCCTAAGTATGTAACAAAGTTTTTGTATCATAATCAGCATAATAGTAAGAATGTTGTGAGTTTTTGCAAAAAACCTTAAAGGAGAGAAAATGCCTCACAAAGAAAATTCAGCAAATCGTGTGTATTTTTTCGCTACTTGTATCGGGGCGGCGGCGTATTCTAGCACTTGCGTAAATGCTATCAAACTCCTCCAAAACGCAGGCGCACAAGTGGTTTTCAAAAAAGACCAAACTTGCTGCGGGCAGCCAAGCTTTAATTCTGGCTACTATGATGAGACGCGCAAAATCGCCTTGCACAATATGGAGCTTTTCGATGAAGAGATTCCTATTATCTTGCCTAGTGGCTCGTGCGCGGGAATGATGAGGGTGGATTATTTGGAGCTTTTTGAGGGGAGTGAGCACTATGAGAGGGCAAAGAGATTTTGCACTCGCATATATGAGCTAAGCGAGTATCTGCTTGCTCGTGGCGTGGCTTATGAGGACAAAGGGGCTAGCACAAATGTAACTTGGCATAGCAACTGCCACGCCCTGCGCACTGCTAAGTGCATAGAGCCAGCCAAAACCCTGCTAAGAGGACTAAAAAATGTCAATCTCATCGAGCTAGAGCGCGAGGAGGAGTGTTGCGGGTTTGGTGGGACATTTAGCGTAAAAGAGCCAGAGGTGAGCAACGCTATGGTTACGCGCAAAGTTGAAGACATACAAGCGCGAAATGTGGAGTATTTGCTATCAGCAGACGCAGGCTGTCTGCTAAATATCGCAGGGGCTATGGCAAAGCAAGGCGTGAGTGTGAAGCCTATGCACTTATATGATTTCCTAGCCCAGCGCATAGGAATCGCCTAAAAAGAGCGCAAAAATGCAAGTAAGAAAGGCGAAAAAGGCAATGCAAAAAGTAGCGGAAAAAGCGCGAGCAACAATCTAGATTCTAGAATCTAGAGACGTGCTTTTTACGCGTTTGATTTGCAAAGCACAAAAAGCACTAAAGCCAAGATAACAAACACAACAAGGGAGGCAAAAATGAGTAGCACCACAAATCTAAGCACCAAAGAGCTAAAAGGCAAATACCACAGCGCGATAGAAAAAGGACTAAGCAATAAGCAACTCCAAGAAAATCTATTGCGTGCGATGGATACTCTGCGGGGCAATCGCAAAAAACTCGTAACCACAAGGTTTATTGATTGGGAATCGCTTCGCGCTAAGGGCAAGGAGATTAAGCAAAAAAACTTACGCAAACTTGATAAAAATCTCTTAGAGTTTGAGAAAAACGCCACAAAAAATGGTATGAAAGTGCATTGGGCTCGGGACGCAAAAGAGGCAAATGAGCTTATTTATGGGATTATGAAAGACAAAGGTGCACTCAAAGTCCTCAAAGGTAAGTCAATGGCAAGCGAGGAAATCGGCTTTAATCACTTCGTAGAATCTAAGGGATTAGAGGCGTTTGAGACGGATTTGGGCGAAGTGATTTTACAGCTTCTTGGCGAGCCGCCTGTGCATATTGTCGTCCCCGCTATCCACAAAAACCGCTACGAAGTGGGTGAGCTATTTCACGCTAAGCTAAATGCCCCGCTAGAAAATGAAATCGAAAAGCTCAACGCCATAGCGCGAAACTATATGCGCAAGGAGTTTCAAACTTTCACTATGGGAATGAGTGGGGTGAATTTCGCCATAGCAAATGAGGGCGCGATATGGCTTATCGAAAACGAGGGCAATGGGCGAATGAGCACCACTGCGCCCGATGTGCATATCGCCATTTGTGGAATCGAAAAGGTGGTGGAGAGCTTTGAAGATGCTGCGATTTTGGACTCTATGCTCGCACCCTCTGCGGTGGGAAGCGTCATCACTTGTTATAACAACATAATCACTTCCCCGCGCAAAGAGGGCGAAAAAGACGGACCAAAAGAAGTGCATATCGTGCTGCTTGATAACAACCGCTCAAATATGCTAAAAGATAGCCACTACTACCGCTCGATGAGCTGTATCCGCTGTGGGAGCTGTCTAAATCACTGCCCCGTGTATGATAAAATCGGCGGGCACGCATACTTAAGCACATATCCCGGACCCATAGGTGAAGTGATTACCCCACAAATCTATGGGCTAAATTCTTGCTCGCCGATGCTTGATTTGTGCTCACTATGTGGGCGATGTAGCGAGGTGTGTCCTGTGGAGATTCCCCTAGCGGAGCTGATACGCGATTTGCGAAGTGAGCGCGTAGGGCAGGGCAGAAAGATAGTCAAAGCAAATGGCGAATATGGCGCAAGTGGCGTGGCTTCGAGTGGCGCAAGTGGTGCTTCAGGTGGTGCAGGTGTCGCAAGTGGTATTTCAAGCGGTGCGAATGCTCTAGATTCTGAACTGCATACGCAAAATCCTATCGAGCAAAGCGCGATGAGAGGATTTGCAAACCTCGCTACAAGCCCAGCTAAATGGCGATTTGTAATGAGTCTAACCCATCTAGCACCGCTTGCTAAGCCATTTGCTAGCTTTGTGCCATTGCTAAGTAAGTGGGTAAAATACCGCGCCTTTCCAAAAGTTAGCGGGGGGCTACACCAAAAGGTAAAACAAATGCAAGGAGTGATTTATGAGTAATGCAAATACGCAAGGGACTTTAAGCCCAAAAGAAGAGATTTTAGCACGAGTGAGGGAATCTATCGCGTGTAATTCTCATATCCCAAGTATCAAGGAGGGCGAGCCACGCTTTAGCCAGCCACTGCACCTAAGCGGAGAGGGCAAAGAAGCGTTGTTGCAAGATTTTACGCTCAATCACACCAACAACAAATCCCTTATCATAGAATCTTCTAAGGGCGATTTGCCACGCACTATCGCTAAAATCCTCGCCGAAAATGATAGCGAAATCAGCGCGAGTGCTAGCAATGGTGGTGCTTCAAGTGGTGCTAGCGCGGGCGAAAATCTCTTTGAGATTTTGTGTAATTGTGATTTGGACTGCGAGCTAGAAGCCGTGCAAAACGCGCTAAAGCAAGCAAACTTGCAATCCTACGCGCTTTTGCCCTACACCCAAAGTGTAGATTCTATGCGTGATAGGCTTTTTGGCATAAGTGCTAGTATCGTGCAAGCTCGCTGTGGTATCGCGGATTTGGGTGTGATAGCACTTAGCTCCAATGAAAACGCCCCGCGCCTAAGCTCGCTCATCACAAACATTTGCATTTACCTGCTTGATAAAAATCATATCGTCCCAAATATGCTAGAGGGTATTAAATTTGCCAAAGAGTATGAGAGGAAGCGCAGTGGGAGCGAGATTTTGCCAAGTAATATTATCCTTGTAGCAGGACCATCGCGCACCGCAGATATAGAGCTACAAACCGTCTTTGGCGTGCACGGACCAAGAAAGACTTACACGGTGTTGTATTAAGCACGCAAACTTATCGCTAGCTTTTTGCTTAGTTTTTTGGCTTTTTAATAAAGTGTCCGATGACGCTATCACATACAAGCTAGCTAGCGATATTATCTACCTAAACTCCCAATAAAAACTACTAAAAACTTATGCGGATTTTGTCTATGGATTTTTTAGTATTGCTACAGTTAGCCCATCTTCTTTGAAGTATTTTTTTGCCACAGAGGTTATGTCCTCCAAAGTCAGCTTAGAAAAACTTTCTTCATACTCAAGCAGTGGTTTTATGTTGCCTTTTACCAAATATCGTCCAAAGATTCCTGCTACCGAGCTAGCCTTATTTAGCCCAAAAACAAAGCTAGCACGCATATTTACTTTGACTTTGTCTAGCTCTTTTTGCGTGATTTTTCCTCTTTTTACTCTCTCTAGTATGGCTAAAATCTCTTTTTGCAGTTTCTTTGCTTCTACACCCGCATTACCCGCCGCCATAAACAAAAAAATCCCGCTATCTTTTAGCGACATAGCAGAAGCAGATACCTCGCTAGCTATGTTTTTTTTATCCACTAGCTCGGCATCAAGTAGGGCAGATTTACCCCCGCTTAGTATGTCAGCTAGCGCAGAGAGTGCTACTTGGTCTTTATCCTCAAAGTTTGGGATTTTATACCCCATAAGTAGCCACTCTATCTCGCTTTCTTTGCGGACTATGACTTCGCGGTAGCCATCTTGGGCGGGCTCTGTGATTTTAGGGCGAGATATTTTGATTTTGTTAGCGATTTTACCAAAGTGTTTTTTCGCACTCTCAAATACCACATTTGGCTCTATATCACCTGCTACCACGACTATGGCGTTATTTGGCTGATAATACTGCTGATAAAAATTGCGTATATCATCTATATCCCAGCTCAAAATATCGCCCATAAAGCCAATAGGTGTCCAATGATACGAATGGTGCAAAAACGCGGTATTGAAAAAACGGAAGTAGAGATAGCCCACAGGAGAGTTATCAGTCCGCCATCTACGCTCCTCTGCTACGACTTGTCGCTCGGGCTGAAACTCCTTTTCACTCAAACTTAGATTTTGCATAAGCTCGGCAAATAGCTCAAGCGACTTATCGACATTTGCCGCGCTTGATTTTATGTAGTATTGCGTGTAGTCAAAACTTGTCGCTGCGTTGTTTGTCCCACCAAAGCTCTTTACTATCTCATCAAACTGCCCAGCTTTCAGGTTTTTGGTGGATTTGAAGCTTAGGTGCTCTAGTATGTGTGCTATGCCACTTTTGCCCATCACTTCATCTCTAGAGCCCACTTTGTAAAACACATTTGTCTGTATCACGCCACTTTTGTTATCAAGCGGGATTACCACTATTTCTAGCCCATTTTCTAGTCGTATCTGCTTAAAATCAGGCAACGCACTTTGTTTTGGATTTGCACCTGCTATACTCATAAACACTCCTATCGTCAAAATAAAAACTAATGTCCTCACGGGAATTCTCCTTACAAAAAACCAAATCTCATAGATAAAAAACGCAATTCTAGCCAAAATGAGAAAACACACTAGAATCCTAACAATACAAATGATAAAAAACACGCAAAAACGCAAGTTAAGTTGCAAGCCAAGTTAAATCAAGTAAGTTTGGTGAAAAAATCAAGAAACAAAAATCATTCAAGTGTAAGAAGCAAGCAATAAAAAAGGTTAAGTGCAATAATAAGGTAATGAAGCCACTAGGGAAATATCTAAACCTTGTAGCAATGGTTTTGGTAGGCACAAAATCTACCAAAACCTAAACACCCCTCCACAAAGCCCAAAATCAAGCAAAATCAATATTTTTGCCACCCTTTTGCTACTTCCTTGAAGTAGGAGTATCGTGGTGGTAGGCTACCTCGCCTGCTATGTCGCTGATGATAGCACACGCAGCTTCGCTAGCAGAGCCCATAGCTGTGGTTACCATAGAGGTTACCCCTGAAGCTATACCTGCGACATACGCGCCCGCTTTTAGCTCCTGTCTACCACTCCACTCTAGGCGGACTTTGTTTGGGCGGGGGATAAGCGTGTGCGGACGCACAAATTCTCTAAACCCCTCTATCTCAAAGCTACTCGCTCCCGTAGCAAATATAACATACTCACTTTGTAGTGCTTCAAACCCCTCTCCACTTGTGATAAACGCGCCTTTTTGCCCGCTCACAGCAGTGGCTTTGCCCGTGATATAGCGCACTTCAAGCATAGAAGCGATTTGAGATTTTAGCTGTGAGTAAATCTCGGGAGCTTTTGCGCCTAGTGGGAAAAGAGGAGCATTATAAATCGCAGCGGCGTTCAAATCGCCCTTGCCCTCATCAATGATAGTTATCTCAAAATCTCTATCCGCGCTTTTTGCGCTAGCAAAAATAAGTGCAGAGGTAAGCCCTGCGATAGAGCCACCGATGATAGTAATGGAAGTTTTCATTTTGTATCCTTTATGATAGATTTTGCGCCAAAACCTTTGCAAACCAAGTGAAATCTTAAGAGAGTAGAATCCAAGAGGCAGAATTCCAATAAGTAATTCTTAAAGAAGTCTAGCTAAATCTAGCTTTTGGATAATTACCCTAAAATCCACCAAAGATTTTGTTGCGCGTGAATTGTAGTATAAAAATGATAATGTTGTGCAAAATTTGCAAAAGCAAATGCCATAAAACATTAAAGAAACAAACCTAAGAGATTCTATCTCAAAGCAAGTATTTAGCCAAAAGATTGCTTGCTTATATGACTACAAATTTTGCGTATTAAAAGATTTTGGCTACACTTAAATTTTTGGCTTTAAGACTTTGGATTTTGCTTCAAGCCAAATGAGCTAAAAATAAGCCAAATCCAAAACACAAGCCAAACACCAAAACCAAAAAGGAGCAACAATGCTAGTTACAGGAAATGAAATCCTCCAAAAGGCACACAAAGAGGGCTATGGCGTAGGCGCGTTTAATTTTGTTAATTTTGAAATGCTCAATGCGATTTTCCTCGCGGCGGAGAGCAAAAAATCCCCGCTTATTATCCAAGCAAGCGAGGGCGCGATAAAATATCTTGGTATTGATATGGTGGTGGGGATTGCACGCACGATGTCAAGCCGATATAGCCATATCCCTGTGGCACTTCATCTTGACCACGGCACTTCTTTTGAATCTTGCAAAAAAGCCATTGACGCGGGATTTACATCTGTGATGATAGACGCTTCTCATCACGAGTTTGCGCAAAATCTAGCCCTCACCACGCAAGTGGTGGAGTATGCCCACAGCAAGGGTGTGAGCGTGGAGGCAGAGCTAGGGCGACTGCAAGGTATTGAGGATAATATCTCTGTGAGCGAAGCGGACGCCGTGCTAGTAAATCCCGCAGAGGCAGAGGAGTTTGTCGCCAAAAGCAAGGTGGATTTCCTAGCCCCAGCCATAGGCACTAGCCACGGAGCGTTTAAATTCAAAGGCGAGCCAAAGCTAGATTTTGCCCGCCTCCAAGAAGTAAAAAAACGCACCAATATCCCTCTCGTGCTTCACGGCGCAAGCGCGATACCACAATATGTGCGCGAGTCTTTCCTAGCCACAGGTGGCGACCTAAAAGGCAGCAAGGGCGTGCCTTTTGACTTCTTGCAAGAAGCGGTAAAAGGCGGGATAAACAAAGTAAATACCGACACGGATTTGCGCATAGCCTTTATGGCACAAGTGCGCAAAGTCGCAAATGAAGACCCCACGCAATTTGACTTGCGCAAGTTTTTTGCCCCTGCTATGGAAGCGATGAGCGCGGTAATAGCCGAGCGAATGGAAGTGCTAGGCTCTGCAAACAAAATTTAGTAAAATCTCTTAAAGAGATATATTTGGGAGGGGGGAATCTAGCAAACTAAAATGACTTAGGAGGGAAATGCGGGTGGTAAAGGTGTATTGATTGTAAGTATATCGCAGGTAAATCGTGGGGCAAATTGAGGGACAAATCGGGCAAATTTAGGGGGTAAATCGGGGATTGAACTGCAAGTTATTATTATGAAAGACGAAGCAAAGACACGGATAGATATTGACACATTGTTGCAACATTGCGGGTTTGTCCTGCAAGATAAAGGCGAGTTTAATCGCTATGTGTCTATGACTTTAGTTTTTAGAAATACTATGATAGAATTAAAATTATCAAAAAGAGGAGCTAATTTATGGAAGCAAGACCGACAGATATTTTAGGATTTTTGGGAAAATCACAAAATTTTCAATTTGTAGTTCTTGTGTATCAGCGAATGTATAGTTGGGATATTGAGCATTGTGAGAAATTATGGGACGATATTCTTAGAGTGGGTGCGAATGATAATGTCTCTATGCACTTTATTGGTTCGATTATGTATATCGGCGATAAGCATTCCCAAACTGCAATAAATCAACTCTCTGTCATAGATGGACAACAACGACTAACTACCTTGACATTACTTTTAATTGCACTTAGTAATGCTATATGTGATGATGAAATTTTAGAGAAATTTTCAAAAACCAAAATCCGCAACAGATATTTAATAAACCCTGATGAAAAAAATGAAAAAAGATATAAGCTAATTTTGTCTCAAACAGACAAAGATACGCTTATTTCTATCATAGATGACAAGCCACAACCACAAGAAATCTCCATAAAAATTAACCAAAATTTTGAATTTTTCAAAGAAAAAATCCAAGAAAATAAAGATAGCTTAGAAATTATTTGCAAGGGAATTAACAAACTTTCAATCATTGATATTTCCCTAGATAGAGAAAAAGACGAAGCACAGCTTATCTTTGAGAGTATGAACTCCACAGGCAAAGATTTAACACAAACCGATTTAATGCGCAATTATATTTTAATGGACTTAGAGCCACAAAAACAAGCACATTTATATGAAACATATTGGCGGGAAATGGAGCGTGGCTTTGGACAGGAATATTATGGAGAAAAATTTGACCGCTTTATGCGCGATTATCTAACAATTAAAAACAATGGCAAAGTGCCAAATCTTAAAAAGATTTATGATTCATTTAAGCAGTATCATAGAGAAAATGATTTGCGGGTAGAAAACTTACTTAAAGAATTGCAAAAGTTTGCAAAATACTATTGCAATATGGCACTTAAGCAAGAGGGTGACAAAGAGTTATTAAATGCTTTTGATGACTTATCAAAGCTAGAAGCAGATGTTGTGTATCCATTTTTGCTTAGACTTTATGATGACTATAAAAACTCACTATTTTCTAAAGATGACTTTATACAAATCATTAAATTAACAGAGAGCTATATCTTTAGACGCGCTGTATGTGGTATCCCTACAAATGCACTCAACAAAGTTTTTGCTAACTTTGGGAATTCTATCAATGTTAGTAAATACACCGAAAGTGTGTTGGCTCGTTTTTGTATTTTGACTTCAAATGCGTCATTCCCAAATGATGAATTATTTAAGGAAAATCTATCTAGCAAAGAACTTTATATGAAATTTAAAAAGACAAATTATTTGCTTTCTAAGTTAGAAAATTTTGGCAGAAAAGAACGAGTAGATATAAATGAATACACGATAGAACATATTATGCCACAAAATATCGATAATAGCACTGCTTGGCAAAAAGAGTTAGGACAAGATTATGAACAGATTCACGAAAAATATCTCCATTCTCTAGGCAATCTCACACTCACAGGTTATAACTCTGAATATTCAAACAAATCATTTGTAGAAAAGCGAGATATGCAAGGTGGATTTAAAGAAAGCCCATTAAGATTAAACGACACTTTAAGGACTTTACAAACCTTTGGTGAAAATGAAATCAAATCAAGGGCTAATGAATTAGCAAACAAAGCCTTGCAAATTTGGCAATATCCAAAAATTGACAAAGAGATTTTGCAAAGCTATAAAAAAGAGAAAGACAAAAGATTGGAATCCTATACGCTTGATGACCATAAATTTTTGGCTAAAAATGGAAAAAGTAGAAAGTTATTTGATGAACTACGAAAGGGTATTTTGGCACTTGATGAGGGAGTGAGAGAAGAGGTTCTAAAACTTTGGATTGCCTATAAATTTGATACAAATTTTGTAGATATTATTCCACAAGCTGAACGGCTAAAACTTAGCATAAATATCTATAAACAAGATTTAAATGACCCTAGAGATTTGGCAGAAGATATTTCAAGCAACCCAAAAGGACAATGGGGTAGTGGCAAGGTGGTGGTTTTCTTGGATTCTATTGAAAAATTACCATATTGTTTGGGGCTTATACGACAGGCATTAGAGGAGCAACAATAGGGATATTTGCTTGCAATGATTATCTGTAAAAGCATACATAGTCATAATAAAGTTATTATTAGTAAAAAAGCGCAGACCAAGCCCTTAAGCGCATTCAAGATTTTAAAGATTTTATTCAATCAAACAAAGATGAGATAGAGGCTTTGCATATCATCTACACGCAGAGCTACGCCACTTCGCGCCTTACGCGCACACTTATAAGCGAATTGCACGACAAGCTACAACTATCTGCGCTTACTATCTCAAGTCTTTGGAGTGCTTACGCGCTTGTGCGCAACACCGCGCAAAACGAGTGCGTGAAGCCATTAAGGGGCGACTCCACCACACAAAAGCTCACAAACCTTATCCAGCTCGTGCGATTTGAGCTAGGCTTTGACAAAGAATTGCGCGACTTTGGAGGTGTGGCAAACTCACGCTTTGAGCTGTGGAAAGGACGGCAAATCAAAAAGGGCATAGACTTTAGCCCAGAGCAGCTAGACTTCCTAACCCACATAAAAGACTATATCATCACAAACGCCTATCTAGCGCACGATGACATTCAAGGGCTAAATGACGCCTATGGCGATACAAACGGAATCTTTGTAGCAAAAGCACTCTTTGGAGAGCGATTCGCCACGCTACTAAATGAGCTAAACCTCGCACTCATCAGGGGAGTAAAGGCGAGTTAGGGTGTTCGTCATTGCGAGAATCGCAAAGCGATTCGTGGCAATCCACGCCCTTATTATCAAAGGGCGAATCCACACCCATTGTCATTGCGAGACAGTGGCTTTAGCCACAACGAAGTAATCCGCAAAATCTAGCGCAAATTCTAGAATCCGCCTCTATCAAAACCTTGCCAAAAGCACTTCTTTTTGATATACTTTTGTTTATACTTTTGAAATATGTCGCAGAGCTAAATATATCGCAGAGCAAAAGCCATAACAAAAAACCTAAGGAGACCAAATGCAAACCCTCCAAACCAATGTAAAAAAATGGGGCAACTCCCTTGCTATCCGCATACCAAACGCTATCGTAGAAAATCTAAAACTCAATGACAACACCCCCCTAGACATAAAAGTCTCAAAAAACAAAATAATCCTAAGCAAAAAAGAAGAGCTCTCGCACTTGCTAGGCAAAATCAACGATGACAACCTACACACCGATGATTTCTCTACCCCTCGTGGCAAAGAGTGGTAAGAGATGCCATCACGCACACCAAAAGCCCCCACCAAGACATACACACCAAAGAGGGGCGATATTATCTGGCTAGACTTTGACCCACGAAGCGGACACGAGCAAGGGGGAATGCGACCCGCCCTAGTGCTAAGCCCAGAGGAGTATAACTCCAAAAGCGGACTTTGCCTAGCTATGCCTATCACAAGCAAAGTCAAAGGCTATCCCTTTGAAATCGCGCTAAAAAGCAAAAAGATTGATGGCGTAATCCTAAGCGACCATATAAAAAGCCTAGATTTTAGAGCGAGAAACGCGCGATTTTGCGACAAGATAGATAGCGACACACTCCAATGCGCCTTGCATAAACTCTCACTTTTGCTATTCTAACCACATAGCGACAAGCCACACGATGACATTCAAGGACTAAATGACGCCTATGGCGATACAAACGGAATCTTTGTGGCAAAGGCACTCTTTGGAGAGCGATTTGCCACGCTACTAAATGAGCTAAACACTACGCTAATATGGGCACTCATCGGGGGAGTAAAGGCGAGTTAGGGAAAATGCTTAATGGAAAGTTTGGTATAATTTTGGCACAACACTTAAAAATTAGGAGAAAAATTGATTAACAAATTTTCTAAAATAAATTACGGCTCTTATCAAAATTTTGAATGGAGCGATTCTTTACCAGAATTTAAAACATTAAATATCCTTTATGGGCGAAATTATGCAGGAAAAACAACACTATCAAGGATTTTAAGAAGTTTTGAAGCAAAAGAACCGCACCACAATTATCCTAACGCTACTTTTGAAATAAAATTTGAAAATAATAATACTTTAAATGAATCTAATATCAAAGATGAACATAAAGATTTGTGCATAAGGGTTTATAATAAAGATTTTGTTAGAGAAAATTTAAGTTTTCTCATCAATGATGACGCACAAGGCGCAAATATAAAAGCTTTTTCGTCTATTGTGGTAGGAAAAATCAATATAGATATTCAAACTGAAATAGAAAAATTAAAACAGCAATTAGGTAATCAAAAAGATGAGGAACAAAATATTGAAGCAAGTGGCTTTTATAAAGAATTGCAAGATTTAGAAAATAATAAAAAAGAAATAGAAAGGCAAATAAAAGATAAAAATCAAGATGAACAATTAAGAGAGAAAGCAAAAAGCATAAAAGCAAATCCAAATTTTATAAAGCAAGGCAGAAATTATGATATTACAATTATTAAAAAAGATATAAATGAAACAATTAAAGATGAAAATAATATAGCTCAACATATTATTTCACAGCAAAAGCAAGATGAATATAGAAATATCATTAAAGATGAACCGAAAAATCCTATAAATTTTAAAGTATTATTTAATCAAAATAATTTTTCTCAAATCGTAAGTGGGGCAAAAATTCTCATAGAAAAGGAAATCATCGCAAAAGAGGTTATAGAAAATGATTTAAGAAAGTGGCTAGAAAAAGGTTTGGAATTACACCAGCACGATAGTGAAAAATGCAAATTTTGCGAAAGTCCGTTAAGCAAAGAAAGGATTAAATGGCTTATTGAACATATAAAAGATGATAGTAGCGATAAAATAGACCTTGAAAATAAGCTACAAGATTGGTTGAATAATTTTGAAAGCTATAAGGCATTAGATAGCAATGTCGTGCCCATTAAAGATGATGTGTTTTATGTCCAAAACAAAGACAAATTTAATAATTTAAAGGAAAATTTGGCTAACAATATAAAATGTTATAATGATGAGCTAGATAAAATAAAAAAGTCAATCCTATCCAAACAAGACAATATCTTTGAAAATTTACAATTAGATACAAATTCAATCAAAGATTATTCACAAGAAATTCAAAAAGATTTGCAATCTATTCAAAGTCTATGCAATGAAAATGACGAAAAAACTAAAACACTTGGTGAGGAACAAAACAAAGCTAGAGAATGTTTGAGATTAAATGGGGTAGCAAATTTTATCAAAGATATAAAATATTTTGAAACGCAAGCTGAAATTGAAAAATTAAAGCAAAGTTTTAATAAATATGACGAGAATGAAAAAATCGTTAAAAGCAATATACAAAAAACAAAAAATGAGATTGAGAAATTAGAAAATTCTTTAAGCGATGAAAAAGCAGGTGCAGACAAGGCAAATGAATATCTAAAAAATTTCTTTGGATATAATCAATTAGAATTCAAGTCTATACCCGATAGAAATGGTGAGTTTGAAATCCATAGAGCAGGGAAACCAGCTAAAAATTTGAGTGAGGGCGAGTGTAGCTTACTTGCTTTTTGTTATTTTGTGGCTAAATTGCAAGACAAAGACACAGAAGGTAAAAAACCTATAATTTGGATAGATGACCCTATTTCTAGCCTTGATAACAATCATATCTTTTTTGTTTTTTCTTTGATTGATAGTGAGATTGCTAAATCAAAAAATTACACACAGCTTTTTATCTCAACCCACAATTTAGAATTTTTGAAGTATTTAAAAAGTTTAACAGGTTTTGAATTGCGTGGCAGTGAGACACAATGGACACCAATGTTTTTAATAGAAAAACAACATTCAAGCGAAATTAAAAAAATGCCACTTCACATAAGAAAATATATCACGGAATATAACTATCTTTTTGAAAAAATTTTAGAATGTGCTAAATTTCAAACGCCTAACGATATTACGGTAGATATTTATTATGGTGTTGCAAATCATATTAGAAAATTTTTAGACTATTATTTATTTTTCAAATATCCAAACAATGAAAGTTTGATGAGAAAATATGAATATTTTTTCGGCGATTATCAAAAGGCTAGTTTTGTTAATAGGATAATAAATGAATTGTCTCACTTGGAGGAAACTACCATTAGGGCTACGGTTCCACTAGATTTGCAAGAGATACAAAGAGTTGCTCAATGTGTTATCAAAACAATCAAAGCAAAAGATAAGGAGCAATTTAACGCATTGTTAGAAAGTATAGGCAAAAGTGGAGGTAAGGATAATGTATAGTAACTTACCAACAAATTGGCAAGTTAAAACACTTGGCGAAATCGGCGAGATAGTTTCTGGTGGCACACCCACAACTTCACAAGCCGATAATTTCGGTGGCGATATTGCTTGGATTACCCCTGCAGATTTGTCAAATTACAATGACAAATTTATATCACAAGGCAAAAGAAACATTAGCGAAAAAGGCTTAAAAAATTCATCTGCAAGGCTAGTGCCAAAAGGCACGATACTTTTTTCATCAAGAGCACCGATAGGATATGTAGCCATAGCGTCAAATTCATTATGCACGAATCAAGGGTTTAAGAGCCTGATTCCAAACGAAAATGTTTTTAGCGAATTTGTATATTATTATTTGCTTAATTCAAAAAGTTTAGCCGAGAGTTATGCAAGTGGCACGACATTTAAAGAAATTTCTGCTAAAAGTTTTTCTAAATTGCAAAATCCCCATTCCGCCATTAGAGATTCAAAGACGCATTGTCAAAAGGCTTGATGAGGCATTTTCTCGAATCGAGAGTGGCACAAAGCACCTAAAATCTGCCAAAAACAATCTCACCAAATACAAGCAAAGTCTGCTAAAATCCGCATTTAATGGCACACTTACGCAGGATTGCCACCTATCGCTAGGCAAATCCACACACTTAACCCACCCCCTAGCCCCCTCCGCAGAGGGAGGGGGAATAAGAAAAGTGCAATCCGCAAGGGAGGGGGAAAGAGAGAATAGCCCACGCGCAATGGCTGGGGAACAAGAGAGTAGCCACGCGCTAAAAAGTCCCCTCCCGCAGCACGAGGGGCATTTAGGGGTGGGTAGCACTCGCAATGACGATAAAGTTTCCCCCTCCCTTGCGGAGGGGGCTAGGGGGTGGGTAAGTCCTCTCAATGATAATGCTTTGGATTGCCACGCCGACAAGTCGCCTCGCAATGATGATAAGGATTTGCTCAATGGTAAATCGGCGAATCTCCCGCAAGGCTGGACAATCAAAACACTTGGCGAAGTATTATCAAGCGACAAACACGCTATGAAAAAGGGACCCTTTGGAAGTTCCCTTAAAAAAGAATTTTTTGTAGATTCTGGAATCCGAGTATTTGAGCAATACAATCCTATAAATCAAGATTCAGATTGGAAACGCTATTTTATTACACAAGAAAAATTTAAAGAGTTAGAATCTTTTAAGGCTGGTGCTGGTGATTTGCTGATTAGTTGCTCTGGGACATTAGGCAAAATACTTGAATTGCCACAAAATGTTGAGATGGGCATCATAAATCAAGCATTGCTAAAAATACGGCTTGACAATACGCAGATTTTAAATGGCTATTTCGTGCATTTGTTTAATTCGCCAAATATGCAAAGGATTATTTTAGAAAATACGATTGGTTCGGCTATCCAAAACATTGCAAGTGTAAAAGTGTTAAAACAAATCAAAATCCCCATTCCGCCATTAAAGATTCAAAAGCAAATCGTGGCGATTTTAGAAAAGCATTTCACTAGCGTGGATAAGGTAAGAGCGTATATCGACTCTTGCCTATCCAAAGCCAAACAACTAAAATCAAGCCTACTAAAATCCGCCTTTGCGGGTGAATTGGTATAGCGCAATTCTATTCTAATACAAACTTTGCTTTTTCATCGCGCAAAAATTTTACAACATCTATACATTCTATGCCTAGTCTCTCACATACATTTGGGATTTTTATTTGATTTTTTGCATTATTGCCACTTTTTGCTTCTTGCGTAACGATAATGTAATTTTCTTGCAATGCTAGGGCGATGAGAAAATAATCAGCGTGCCTTGAAAAATTTGCGATTGCTTGTTGCGCGTATTCCATATCTATTAGCGTTTTTGCAGCCTTACTATAAGATTCTGGCGTTATGTTTTCGACAGGTAAAAAGAAATGATTATCCTTTAGATTTTGCCTAAAATTCTTAAGTCTTTCATCATCAGGTGTAAATTCGTCATAAACTTGTATTATAGATTTTACATTGTCTAGTTTTGAGACTTTGATTAGAAAGTGCCAAAATCCCGGGCAAATATCAATAGCATAATGTCTATTAGCAGATTCTATAAAAATGTTTGTATCAATTAAATATTTTTTCACTAGCGAACTCCTAATTTTTCGGCTAATGTATTAAAAGATTTTATGTTTTTTATATCAAGCAAATCCATAGCGTCTTTGTAGGTTTCATAGCCATTTAGTGTATCTATAATCACGCTTTTGGCAAAGTTTTTGCTATTTGCAGCAGTTATATTTGAATAGTAATCACCACCAGATTTTTTTTTGATTTTTGTGATACTTGTCAAAAATGTTTCTTTAAATTCTTGATATTCATAGTTATTGGTAAGTTTGGCAAGCAGTGCTTTTGTGGCTATCGCTAATGGACTTGCAGTATCATTGAAATATGCAGAAATGTTTTTTATGTTGTTTTCTAGGCTAATATTTTTATTCCATTGTTTTGTGAATTCATTTGTAGGCATAAGAATCTCACCTGCAATTTCATTGCATTGATATTCTTCATTTGCACGAAAATCATAGGAGCTTACACCGCTATGCTTAAGCACGATATGGGCTAGCTCGTGTAGCAAGGTAAAAATCTTGCCATTTACGCTTGAATCATTTGAGTTTATAAAGATAAGCGGTGCATATTCATCATAAATAGCATATCCTCTGCATTCTGTGATACTAATAGGTTTTTGTGTTTGATTTTGCGACATTCCGCTTTGTTGGACTATGATATTATTGGATTCTAGTGCCTGTTTTATGTGGGTAAATCTTTCGCTTTTTGATTTCTTTTTGGCATTATCAAAGTCGATTAGGATTTTGATTTCTCGTATAATATCAGCGTTAGAATTTATTTTTTTGTCCTTTAGGAATTTATCATAACCATTTCTTATGAGATAGTTTCTAAACCACTCTTGCTTCTTTTTACTTGTGCCTATACAGCTTTGCAAATTAGGCGAAAAATCCCTGCTATCTGCCCTAAAGTCAGGCAAAGCATTTTCTACCTTTGGCAACTCTGGCAAAAATAGATAAGCAAAGGGGATATTTCTGTAATTTGCAAGTTTTATGAGTTTATCAGTGGCAATCTCAATAGAATCTACGGAATTACTTATAAAGTCATTGAATTGCTTTATTTGCTTTGCACTTTTAAAAACTTTAACAATCTCATCTTGTGAAAACGCTAGTTTTTGGATAGTAGCGATATGGTTGCTACGCAATATCATTGCAATTCCCTTCATATAAGCTTATGCTTTGATTGTAGTGTTTTTTCGCTAAAATAACCATAAAATCATTTCATAAATTTACAAGGACAATAAAATGAATCCACAAAATTTAATAGCCAAAGTCTGGGACTATGCAAATATCTTGCGCGATAGTGGCGTAAGCTACACCGACTATGTCGCACAGCTAAGTTACCTGCTATTCTTAAAAATGGAGAGCGAAATAGCGAGTGTAAATCCTAGCGCGGTGTCAATGATACCAAGCGAATACCGCTGGGAAGTGCTAAAAAGGTTAGACGGCTTAGAGTTAGAAAGTGTATATAGCAAGGCATTGGCGGAATTATCAAAACAGGGCGGAATCGTAGGCACGATTTACCAAAAAGCCCAAAACAAAATCACCGAACCCGCCAAACTAAAACGGCTAATAAGCCTAGTAGATGGCGAGACTTGGCTGGGGCTAAGTGTCGATGTCAAAGGCGCGATATATGAGGGGCTTTTGGCAAAAAACGCCACAGAGACAAAGGCGGGTGCGGGGCAGTATTTCACCCCGCGCGTGCTGTGTGAAAGCATAGTGCGCCTTATGCGCCCCACGCCACAAATGAGCGTGTGCGACCCTGCGTGTGGCACGGGTGGCTTTCTGCTTGCGGCTTATGCCTATATGAAATCCCAAAGCAACGATAGCGAGGTGCTTCGTGCGTTGCGCGAGGATAAGCTCTATGGCAAGGACATAACGCCACTTGTGGTAAGCCTGTGTGCGATGAATCTCTTTCTGCACGGGCTTGGGGTGGGATTTGGCTCTAGCGGGGCAAACTCTGAATCAAGCACGACAAACTCCGAATCTGAATCAAGCACAAAAACGCACGAAGATTCACGAAATCCTAAGCAAAAGCCCCAAAGGGCGTTAGTAAGCGAGGGCGATTCGCTACTAGAGCTTGGCAGTGTGCGCTTTGATATGGTGCTGACAAATCCGCCCTTTGGCAAAAAGTCTAGCACAAAGATTATGGGCGAAGATGGTAGCGTGAAGCGGGAAAGCGAGACATACACGAGAGAGGATTTCATCGCTACGACAAGCAATAAGCAGCTAAACTTTTTGCAACACATTATGAGCCTACTAAAAGTGCGTGGCAAAGCCGCTGTGGTGCTACCTGATAATGTGCTTTTTGAGGGCGGGGCGGGAGAAAAAATCCGCAAACGACTTTTGAGTGAATTTGACTTGCATACGATTTTGCGCTTGCCTACGGGGATATTTTACGCGCAAGGCGTTAAGGCAAATGTGCTGTTTTTTGACAAATATGAGGCGTTGGCACAGGGAATGCGCACAAGCAAGGTGTGGGTGTATGACTTGCGAACAAATGTAAATCTAAGCCTTGTAAGCAATCCTTTGAGTGCGGAGCATTTGGCGGATTTTGAGAAGTGCTTTTGCGGTGGGGAAGTGCCAAAAGATTTGGGCGATTTGGCTAAAAATGCGGGGGAATCTAGCGCGTCTAATGGAGATAGCGCGGATTTTGCTATGCTTGATTTTGCCACTATGTTTGCTAGGCGCGTGGAGAGTGAGCGATTTCGCGCTTTTAGCGTAGAGGAGATTTTGGCGCGAGATAAGGCAAACTTAGACATATTTTGGCTAAAAGATGAGAGCTTGGGCGAAGTAGAGTCGCTACCCACCCCGCGCGAAATCGCCACAGTTATAAAAGAGGATTTGCAAAGCGCGATAAGGGAATTTGAGAGCGCGGGAGTCTAAAATCGCAGGCAGTTTTTAGGCGATGAGAATTTGATAAGCGCGGGATTTACGCACGCGCTTTTCACGCAAGGGTAGCCACACATTTGCGCTAGCCTTTAAACTTGCTATATTGCAAAATCTTTGTTACAATCGCGCATTTATACCAAAACAAAGGAGCAACAATGGCAATAGGAATGGGCGAGCTTAAAAAAGGCTTAAAAATCGAAATTGAGGGCGTGCCTTATCGCATCGTAGAGTATCAGCACGTAAAGCCGGGCAAGGGAGCGGCGTTTGTGCGCGCTAAAATCAAGTCATTTTTAGACGGCAAAGTGATTGAAAAAACATTTCACGCGGGCGATAAATGCGAAGAGCCAAACATAGTTGAAAAGCCTATGCAATACCTCTACCACGATGGCGATAGCTATCAGTTTATGGATACAGAGAGCTATGAGCAAACCGCGCTAAGTGCCGACCAAGTGGGCGAAGCAGCCAAATGGCTACTTGACGGTATGGCTGTGAGCGTGCTACTACACAACGAAAAGGCGATAAGCGTAACCGTGCCTCAAATAGTCGAGCTAAAAATAATAGAAACCCCACCAAACTTCAAGGGAGACACCTCATCTGCTGGCAAAAAGCCCGCCACTCTAGAATCTGGAGCGGTGGTGCAGATACCATTCCACATACTAGAGGGCGAGACAATCCGCGTAAATACCGAAACAGGCGAATATGTGGAAAAAGTGAAATAGGCGCGCTAGGTGTGTGGTAGGGTATCAAAAATCGTGGCTTATAGCTATTGGGCTAGGTAATTGCGTAGTGTGTGGATAAATGCGCGAAGTTATGAAGTGTAGTGCGAGATTACAAGGGACTAAAATGAATAATATTATCGCATCATTTGTAGCATTATTTTTGACTATGCCTTATGGTGCGAGCGCACAGCACGGTAGCCCTAGCACGCACTCATCTACTATCGCCCCCCCCCCCCTATAAAATCAATTCCCACAGCACAATCAACACCTAAAATCAATAAGCAAAGCCAAGATTTTGCAGAGCAGGAAGTGCAAAATCAAAATGTCAAAGCCAAACAACTAGACACAATAGCCCAAAATCTACCCAAACAAAACACCACCAAAAGCCCAAAACAAAATCCCGCGTTTAGCGAAAATCTAAACGCACTAAGGTTTGAAATAGGCTCTAGCGTGCGAGGAAATGGCTTTGAAAACCACCACAACGCACAAATCATTTACTCACAGCCAAATCATATATTTCGCATACACGGACGGATAAATCTCGAGCTTGGTGGATTTTTGGGGTTTGGGAGTGTCGCGGGGGTAGATTTATCTAGTATGAATTTAGCATTTTTAGGCATTAGCGAGGAGGCTTTACTGCCACTTTTTATGAGTCAAAAATACGGCAATATCTATGCTGGAGTGGGGCTTGGGGCGTATATCAAAAGCAAAGGCGAAGTGCGCGTGATTTCAAACTTTACCTTTGGGGAGCGCGTGTTTGTGGGGTATTTGTGGAAAAAGTTTAGTAGCGAAATCTTTATCAAGCACTTCTCAAACGGCACTCTAAGCAAGCCAAATGCAGGACATAATTTCTTTGGATTTTGCTTTGGGTATGTGTTTTAGGTTTTTTTACAAAATGACTAAAATCAAATGCTATTTTGGCAACGCGGGCATAAAGTGATTTCATCAATCAAATCTAGCAAAAACTCTAGCTAGCAAAAGTCATCAAAAGTATCTCCGCCACTCCATTTTAAGCCTTGCGCCAAAGTCCAATATTTATACGCACCCCGCTCCTTAAAAAAACTCCCACGATTGATATGCACAAAGAAGTTGTTTTCATAGATGATTTCCACAAGTGCAAAGTGCTTGACATTTCTTTCATCAAATTTACAAATCACAAATATAGCCTTACTAGATAGAGCAAAATCTAAAACGCTTGCCGAGTTGTTTTTGTTTTGAGAAAATAGTGCTTCTTTTTGCAAATTTTTACAATAATCCTCTAAAGGCGTGTCGCTAGCCTCTTTTGGACATAGCAAAAATTCAGTAGGCGTTACCCAAGCGCGTTGCTTGGCAATACTTGGCAACAAAGCTTGTGTGTCATAGTCTGCTATATTAAAATTTAGCTCATTTGCCACAATTTCTTGCTGTCTTGACCTTTCTTGCTCTTGATGATTTTTTAAAGATTCCTGCTTTTCCCTTTGTCTCTCTTCTAGTTCAGGTATCAGCTCTTTGTATGTTGCCTTTTGTGCTTCTGTGATATAGCCACAATTTATATGGACAAAGAAGTTGTTTTCATAGATGATTTTTAAAACCGCATAAGATTTTTTATCCTTCATTCTTGCTTGTGTTTTTATTTGAGAGATGACAAAAATCGCTTCTTTATTTTTACTCATCTCAAACTTTATAATACGCGATGAATTAAAATTGTTTTTTGTCAAAGTGGCGTTTCTTTTGAGATTTTTATGGTAGTCCTCTAAAGGCGTGTCGCTAATTTGCTTTGGACATAATATAAATTCCGTAGGCGTTGTCCAATATCTCTGCACTGCTACACTTGGAGATAGGGCTTTTATGTCATAGTGATTGATTGCTTGTGGATAAATCGGCTTATAAATCCACTCGCCCATTTTAGTTGTCGTTGTGGAATGTGGTTTATTTCTCTGTGATGATAAATGTTGCAAATTTTTTAGACAATTTTGCGCTTCCTCATCGCTAACTTCTCGCATCCACTCTATGTTTTTATCACTACTTTCTAAAACCTTATTTCTTAAAATCTGTGGATTTTGCAAAAATGCCCTTATACTCCCGCAATAATACTCGATTTTGCTCCGCGTGATTGGATTTAGAATGGCATTTTCAAGTCTTGTTAAATATCGTAGATTTTGGGGGCGATTATTTTGGCGATTGGTGTCTATGTGGTCTGTTATATGCTCTTTTGTGGGTGGTTCTCCGTGAAAAGCAAGTGCAACAATCCTATGAATCCTAGCACTGCCTATGTAGAGATAACCATTTTGTAAATTTACCTTACCAAAAGTCCAACAATTATCCAACTTTCGCGCTTTTTTCCCTGCTGGTGTGTGTCGCAAAACCGCTCCATTATCCCGCACGCAGTAGCACTCATTTTTATACACACATTCTTTGACTTCCACAAAATCATCTATAAGATTCATACCTGCCCCCTAGCGTGATTTTTGTAAGATTTGCTAAATTTGTATCCTTAAGTATTATATAATCAATGCGTATTTTTGTGTAGCTAAAATTTTAGTAAATTTGGACGCGTCAGAATTTAAATTTTAAAAAGGAGAGTAAAAATGAGCAAAAAAGTGTTAGTGCCTTTGGCAAATGGGTTTGAGGAAATCGAGTTTGTAAGCATAGTGGATACTTTGCGTAGGGCGCAGATAGAAGTGCTCATCGCAGGTGTGGGCGATGAAGAGAGCGCAAGCGGGGCGAGTGATGAGGGTAGCGCGGACGGTGCTAAATCTAGCGAGGCAAGTGCGGGCGGTGCAAGTGGTTTGAAAACAAATAGTGCGGGCGAGTGTGGTGCGAGTGCAAAAGATAGTGCGAACGGCACGGGCAGAAGCTACATAGGGGCGCACGGCATAGCCATAAGCGCGGACGCGACACTAGATAGCCTAGATTCTAGCGCGTTGGCGGGGTTTGACGGGGTAGCTTTGGCTGGTGGCTGGCAGGGAATGCTAAACCTCAAAGCAAGCCAAAAACTGCGCGAGATTTTACGCGAGTTTAAGGCAGAGGGCAAGCTAGTAAGCGCGATATGCGCATCGCCTATCGTGCTAGATGCTGCGGGCGTGCTAGAGGGGAAATTCGCGTGCTATCCTAGCTGTGAGAAATTCGCTTATGAGGACACTAGCGCGGATTCTAGCGCGGGCTCGGATTCTGATTCTAGCGAGAGTGCGGGGGTGAATGCGGGCTCGGATTCTAGCGCGGGCGTAAATGCAGGTGCAAGAAAAGGTGCAAAAAGCACAAATATCGGGGTGGGAAATAGTGTGAGCGACACGGGCAAAAACACAGAGAAGCCCCTAAAGGGCGCATATCAGCCAAAGGCTAGCGTGGTGCGCGATGGCAATCTCATAACCGCCGCAGGTCCCGCCACAGGAGTGCTTTTCGCACTTGAAATCATAGCCTACCTGCTAGGGCAGGCACAATCCCAAAGCATAGCAGAGCAAATGCTTATCCCCTACCTCAACCACAGCGCAGAGATTTTGCGAAGCTAGAAGCGCGTTTTGCCCTCGCAAAAGGTTTTGTGCAAATATCCCAAAACCAAAACCCCTGCAAAAATTTTGCAACGATTCTAAAGACACCAAATATGGAAAATAACCACATAAATTCACCAAACTACATAAATATCCCAAACAACTCGCAAAAATCCATACTCATCGTGTATAAAAGCAAGTATGGAGCGACAAAGGACTATGTCAAATGGCTAGAAAAAGCCCTAGCCGATAGGCAAATCGCCTGCGATATATGCCAAGTGGATAAAACCCCTACTCAAGACTTTTGTGGCTATGGTGCGGTGGTGTTTGCAGGCGGGATATATGGCGGGGAGCTAAGCATAGCCAAATCCCTAAAAGACTTCGCTAGACACCTCACAGAGGGGCAAAAAGCCACCCCCATACCAAACAAACTAGCCACGCCCAAACTACACTGCATACTTATCGGGCTTAGCAGTCCGCTAGCACCTCATCAAAGCACTTTAGATAAAAACTTCACGCCAAGCGAGCAAGAGAGCATAGAGTTTCACTTTTTGCAAGGCAGGCTTGACTTTGGTAAGCTAGATAGTGTCGATAGGGAGCGAATGAACGCGTATAGGGAAATGCTACGCGCTAGGGCTAGTAGGACAAGCGAGCAAGAAGCACTGCTAGAAAATGATGCAGTGGATTTCGCTAGTAAGGATTCTCTAAAATGCGTTATTGATTCTTTGGTGGCTAAAGGCGAGTGATTCTAGCTTGACTTTGTCATTCGTCATTGCGAGCAAATGGGCATAGCGAATTTTTGTTGCAAGCCAAAAACATTATTAGCGTGAGGTGCTACCCGCTCCTAAATCCCCTCGTGCTGCGGGAGGGGACTTTCTAACGCGTGGCAATTCTCTTGTTCTCCCTCCCTTGCGGAGGGGGCTAGGGGGTGGGTTAAGTGTGTGGATTTGCCTTGCGATGAGTGTGTGGATTGCCACGATTCCACGCTTTCGTGCGGAATCCCGCAATGACGATTAGGTTTTTGGATTGCCACGCAAGTTTCGCGTAGCAAAATCGTGGCAATCCAAAAAAATCACAAAGGAACATAATGCAAAGTTTTGTATATATTTTTGTTTAGCAAACCAAACTGAACGCTTTATGTAGGCGTTACAAGCGATTTAATCAAGCGAATATATAAGCACAAAAGCAAAGCCACAAAAGGCTTTACACAAAAATACGGCATTGATAAGCTAGGATATTATGAAGTCTATGAAAGGATAGAGTCCGCAATAGCGCGAGAGAAGCAACTAAAAGCTGGAAAAAGACAGACTAAGATTGATTTGATAAAATCACAAAATCCAAAATGGGAGGATTTGTATGAAACACTCCAATAAAATCACCGCGCCACTATCGCAAGGTGAAGTTTTGTCATTGCGAGAGAATCCGCAAGGTTTCTCGTGGTAATCCACGCTTTTGTCCGTTGTCATATTGAGGACAAGCGAAATATCTCTTTTTGTCTTGCGTTGTTTGCAGAATCTTTTGAGATATTCCTTGAGATACTTCGGGCTATGCCCTCAGTATGACAAAGAGTTTTATTTACAGGGAAACTTCTTGAAACCCCCTCCCTTAGAGTAACCGCGTTCGACTCTCTTAAAGCCCCCTCCCTTTGCGGAGGGGGTTTGGGGGTGGGTATCTTTTGCATTGGCAAAAGCGTGGAAAGATTCGTCATTACTAAAGAAACTACGGTTTCGCCTTGTTTTCTAAAGAAACTTCACTTCGTTCGTTTTGTCACGCAAGTCTTGCGACTTGCTCGCAATGAGGGAAAAGAACCCACCCCCTTTATCCCCCTCCGCAGAGGGAGGGGAGATAGTTTGATTGCCTCTCCACTTGCAAGGGAGGGGGGAAAAGAGAGCGACAACTCCGCAGAGGGAGGGGAAACCCCCACCACAAAAACACCTCACAAATAAACCCAAACAAACCCAAAAAAAAACACCCCAAAAAACCCCAAACCCCCCAAACCCCCCAACCCCTCCAAATTCTCCCCTACCAATCCCCGCCAAACCACAGCGCGTATTTGATATTTAGCGCGTTACTCATTCCGTTAAATTTATTGGCAGCTCGCCCATCATCGCCATTTACGAAGTTAAAGTTTGAGAAAAAGATTCCATTATAGCCAAAACTTAGCTCGTGATTGCGCTTGACTATCCACACAAAATCCATATCAAGATTGCCATATAGTGCGGGCAAGTAGATTTTGCCCTCGCCCGGCAAGCCACCGATGCGGAAGCTCCCTGTGGGCGTGTTTAGGATATTGTATCGCAAGCCACCCAAAAAGCTCGTTTTAAATCGTTCTCCCCACACTTTGTAGTATTTCACGCTAGCACCTAGCTGGGGCAAATGCCAATACTGCTCGGGATAGTATTCATTCCCGCCTAAGCCGTATTTTGCCTTTGCGAGTTTCATCGCTAGTGGAGCTAGCACATCATAGCTTATGCCAAACTCTGGGCTTATATACCCGCCACTTTTGTATTGATAAAATGTCCACCCACCGCGAAGCTCCCCGCCGATACTCCACATAAGAGGAAATGTAGAGCCACTTGAGTTGGATTCTAGCTCAAATTGTATATGAGGCAGTGGGGATTGTGCTTTTAGCATAGGTATATCCACGCCACCGCGCAAGTTTGCCTTTAGATACCCCTCACGCACTTGCCTTTTTTTGGTTTGTATAGGGATAAGTTTGAAATATGTCGCGCCTGTTTGCAGGGCATTTGTCTGTGCGATAGAAGTCGCCCCTAGCATTTGGGTAGTGATGTGAGCGTATTCATAGGCGGCATATACCCCTACGATTCCTTTTGCTTTTAAGTCCTTTTGCACGCCCATAAGGATTCCCCCTGCCCACTCCGTAGCGTTTGTTATCCCCATATCTGCTAGAGAATTCACCGCATAAGGCACAAAAAACGCGATATGAGTTTTTTTGCTATCATAGGGGAGAAATTTCTCTTCTACTTTTGTTTGCCTTTTGCGATACCTGCTTGTGCCTCCTAGCTTGCGCATAGAGGGTGCGTATCGCACTTGCCCTGTAAATTTATTTGTCTCAAACATCTCTCCACGCGCTTTAGCTGAAGTTTTGTCATAGCTTGAGGAGCGGAAGTTTTTCTTTAGCAAAGAGTCCATTATGTTTTGAAGCATTATAGACCGTCTAACATAGCTCAAAGTCAGTGTCCTCCACATAGACGAGCCATAGCTAGTGCTGACATCAGCACTTACCGTAAAGCCATCATTTCCAGCCCTATGTAGCTTCGTGCCTAGCCCTGCTCGCAAGGACTCAAAGGTTACTTTCCCACTCCCTTTTCCACCAGATTTATCTAGGATTATGTTTTTATACTCATATTTCTCGCTACTGCTAGTTACCCCCTCGCCTATGTTGATTCTTATCGCGCCCTCTCCTACCGTGCCTAGAGTAGTGATAGTCCCCTCTACTGCGATATGCTCATCAGTCCTGCCTGTGCCTCCCTTTTTTATTCCCGTGCCTGTGTTTCCATTTATCGTGTGCTTGCTCCATTCATTGCCATTGCTATCAAGCGTGAGGGTGGACTGATACACATTTAGCGTGCTTATCGTGCCGTTACTACCACCTATGAAGTAGTTTCCTAGCAAGCTAGCATAGTCCCCGCTAAATTTATAATACCCCAAATTTAGCGTTTGTATAGAGCCGTTATTGGTTATTTGGCTGACAAATGTCGAGCGAGTGCCTCCGTCATATCCACCATAGATAGCCATAGCAGCTGAAGTGATACTTGCTCCACTATTTATGGTAATCCCACCGATGATAGTGCCATCTGCCTCTCTGCGCCCTATCTGTGTCCCTGCGTGGACATCAAAAGCGATTTTCACACCAGCTCCATACACCGCATCAGAGCCCCAGCTTTGGTTATTTATCGTGCCGCTCACAGTTAGACTTCGTATCGTAGAAGCGTTTGCAGTGTGATTTCCTAGAGTGTAGGGGAGTAGTAGTCCAGCACTTGAATTGCCTGTGATATTAAAATCCGTGTTTGGCGCAGATACAGAGCGAAACACGAGGTTATTACCTATGGTAGCAGTTACAGTGCCAGCACTCACGCTAAGGGGGTTATTCTCCCCCCTGCCAAGATTGATAAGCATATTTTTACTATTGATAGCTGTTTGTAAATCCTGTGGGGCGAAGTCCCCTGTGCAGTCTAGATAGGGTTGATTTCCATCGTTCTTTTGTGTGCAAGTGCCTGCTATGGCTAGCTCTAGGCTAGCACTTGCTAGTGCACTTGCTGTGAGGAGGGATAGGGCTAGCTTGCGGGAGGTTGGGGTGGTTTGTTGATTTGCGACTTTAAAAGCCCCCTCCCTTAGAATAACCTTGTTTGGCACTCTTAAAGCCCCCTCCCTTGCGGAGGGGGTTTGGGGGTGGGTGTTTTTTGCAGATTTTGCACTTAGCTCAGAATCTAGCTTTGAGATATTTGCTTTTGAAATACTTGTGGAATTTGTATTTGCTTGGTTAGCAGTTGCGTTTTTGTCGTTTGCAGTTGCTGACTTTGCTTGAGAAGCGGAGGTAGGATTTACCCACCCCCTAGCCCCCTCCGCAAGGGAGGGGGAATAAGTGGAATCGCCACCTACAAATGAGGGGGAAATTACAGATTGCCCCTCGTAAGTGGAGGGGGAACTGATTGGATTGCTTGCGCTCTCAAAGGAGGGGGAACTAAGCGACTTTCCATTGCTAGCCACTTTTTGCCACGACTTCATTGCTGTGGCTTCCTTGTTTGCGGTTTTCATTTATGTCCTTTTTTGCTATTGGGTTGGATAAAACATACAAGGTAAATTAAAGTAAATAAATGATAAATCAATATCCCTTAAGTCAAGCTGAATTATAAACAAAAAAAAAAAAACGCGAAATTTTTACTTATTTTTCCTATTTAGCGCGGGTATTGTGGCATTATTTTGTGTGATTTGTGTATATATTTATGTGAGTTTTTGTTGATTTTTTCAATTTTTTGATTTGCTTTTCGCGCTTATGCGTTAAATTTTTATTTATTTTTTTTTTTCGCTAATTTTGGCTAGATTTTTGAAAGCTAGAATCCTTTGGTAAGTCAATCCAAATCTTGTAAATAAAATCCAAATCCAAAACAAAATAAAATCTAAATCATAGTAAAATTATGCGAAAAATATGCGGGATTATGCAAAATCAAGCCAAGCGACAAAATAGCGACAAATACATTTATGACATTTGCATTAGGACATTTGATATGAAAAACACAAGCGATACAAAATCTCTAGCCACGCTACGCACTAATTCACGCAATAGCACTTGCTTGAGTGATGATAATCCCACGCCACGCACCCACGCCACACCATTTGCAAAAACCACACCAATCACACCCACACTAGATTCTACCAAGCGAAATCTAGCCCGCCAAAAATGGCAGATTTTTAAGCGCAATAAGCGTGCGCTTATCTCGCTATATATTTTTGGCTTTCTTTGCTTTGTGTCTATATTTGCCCCCCTCATAGCCAATCACAAGCCAATCCTTATCTACCATAATCACTCATTTTATTTCCCGCTTTTTGCTTTCTACCCAGAGAGTGCGTTTGGAGGGGACTTTGAGAGTGAGCCAGACTACAATGACCCCTTTGTCAAAGAGCTACTAAAAGATAGCTTTGTGCTAAAGCCTCTTATCCCTTATTCTTATGATACGATTATTTTGGATTTGGATACCAACTCGCCTACGCCACCTGACTCTAAGCATCTGCTAGGGAGTGATGATCAAGCTAGAGATGTCGCTTCTAGGCTGATTTATGGGCTTGCTATCTCCATAGCATTTGGGCTAGTGCTAAGCGTGTTTTGCGTCATCATCGGCGTGAGTGTGGGCGGGGCTTGCGGGTATTATGGTGGGCTTGTGGATTTGCTAGGGCAGAGGGGTATAGAGATATACTCTAGCGTGCCGATTCTGTTTTTGCTAATCATTTTATCTAGCTTTATCGTGCCTAGCTTTTGGTGGATTTTGGCTATCGTGCTTGCATTTAGCTGGATAAGCCTCGTGGGCGTGGTTCGCGCGGAGTTTTTAAAGGCTAGAAATATGGAGTATGTCAAAGCTGCTAGGGCTTTGGGGCTAAGCAATGTAAGGATTATATTTCGCCACCTGCTACCAAACGCTATGGTAGCTACGATAACCTACATTCCTTTTATTATGGCGGGGAGTATCAGCACTTTGGTTACGCTTGATTTTTTGGGGTTTGGTATGCCTGTGGGAAGCCCATCTCTAGGCGAAATCATCGAGCAAGCCAAAAACAACCTCACTTCCCCACACCTCGCTATAAGCGGGTTTGTCGGTGTGGGAGTGCTGCTATGTGTGCTTGTATTTATAGGCGAGGGCGTGCGAGATGCATTCGACCCGAGAATCAAAGAGAAATCATAAAAGTTAGCTAAAATCTCCCGAAAATCTTTAAACACGCTAACTTTAAAGAACCATAAAAATTCCCTCAAAAATTCCCCACAACCCCGCATAAATACTTAATCCTTAAAAATTCTCAATCCCTCACAACTCTTTATAAGTTTTCTCAAGGGAGAGTGCAAGGGTTTTTCGCATTTGGCAAATCTTTGCTCAAAAAAAATCATCGATTTTGATAAAAACCTGCGGTGCTGACTTGGCTAGCTTGCGCAAAAACTTGGCAGGATTTTTATCAATAACTACCTTAGAACTCATCGCCATAATCTGCGCTGATTTCGCTTTTTAGCTCCTCTCTTAGCCGCGCTAGCTCCTTGGGCGTGAACTGCTTTTTTACCTTTTTTGCTAGCTCTGGCAAGCCAGACTTATCATAAGGCACAAAATCATATTTTGGCTTTTTTAGGCTATCTCTTATTTTGTCGGTTAGAAAATCAATAAGTGCATTTGTATTGTTTGTTTGGGTTTGGAATTTTACGCGCTTTTTTTTGGCGGATTCTAGGGAGTTTAGTAGCTGACTTGTCGTCATATTGCTGTATTTGTCATAATCAATACCCGCGCTAGCTATGGTGGTGGCTTGCTTAGCCTTTGTCATACTTGCTCCTTTTGGATTGGGGGTTGGAGTAGACTTTGGGAGCAATCGTAGCACAAAAAACAAAATCCCTTATCTTGCTTTGGGCTATCTATCGCTCTACAATGCAAGGCTACATAATTCTACACAAATGCTACAAATCTCATTGTAGTGTATCTGTGGCAAAATCTTAAGTGGAAATCTTTATTAAGTATTTTATACACCACTCCAAGCAAGCCAAAGCATAATTTGATTCTGCTTTGTGTTTTAGATTTTGCTAGCCACAAACTCTTTATATTTACTTACTTAATTCTTACCAATTTATTCATCACTCCATTTTAGCACTCCACTGCCTCGTTGCACGATTTTTCTTGCGTCATATAGCGTTTTACATTGCAGTTTGCCACCATAGAGTTTGCAGATTTCATTAAGGTATTCAAAACTTTTTTCATTATCTTTGCTTTGCAGTGCCTCTTTGTAGCCATTAAAGGACATATCAAATCTTAGCACTCGCTCATAGTGCGTTTGCTTGATTTTATCCTCTAAGAGTTGTCTATCTGCTATGATTTGCGGTAGCATTTTTTGACAAAGTGCCTCTATTTCCTCATATCGCTTTTTGCTTATCTCTGCTTGGGCAAAAACGCCAAATAGCGTATCAAGCCCAAAATCTATACTCCTACACATTGCCACCACAGCGATAGAGCCGATGATGATACTTAGCGCAGGTGCTAAAAAAGAAGCTATAAATGGCGTGATAATCGCGCTTAATTCCGCCTCAAGTTTTGTCTCAAGTCCTACTACACTTACGACAACGGCAGCAGAAAATAAGCCCTTTAGTATTACCTTTAGGCATTCTTGGAAATTAGCGGTTTTGCCTGTGATATAATCATATATGGCGTTATATATGGATTTTGCGGCGTTGCGTAGATTTGTCCAAATTAGCTTTAGCTTTCCAGCAATCGATTTAAAGATTTGTCCCAAAATCCACACGATTGCATCGATTGCTCCAAAGCCACCACCACGCACAAACGCGCCTTTTATCTTTTGTATCACGGCATTTATTAGCCTTTTTATTCGCGTCTCTATGCTTACGCTAGTGTCGCCACTAAAAGCATCTTTGATTTCATATATCGCGCCATTTGCTAGTGTGCTAAGTGCCATTACTACCGCTTCTGATAATCCAGCTTGAGCGATATGCCCTCCAGCTACTGCACCTTGAGCGATAAAAGCAGCTGTGCGTGGATTTTCACATATTAGGCGATTTGCTAGATTATTTGCTTCTAGCATTTCTAGTGCTTTTTGTGCTTTTGCTTTTTGTTGCTCATCTTTTGGATTTTCTATCATCTTTTTTAAATTTTCTTTATGCTTTTTGTAGTCATCAATGGGGCATTTTAGCGAATCATTATTTTCTAAATACCTATCTTGCAATAAATCCTTTGTATTTTGAATCACCTTTAATTGTTCTTTTTTGATGATATTGCCTTTGCTATCAATGGTTACGGTGTCGGTATTTGTGTGGTTTTTAAGCGATTTGACTTTGCCCTCTCGCGTGTCGCTTTGGATAAGTGCTTGTATAGATGGCGAATTAAAGTCCATATTTTTGACTTCATCGCCATAATTTGCCATTATAAAGTCAAATTTTGCCCTATCTTTTGGGTTTAGATTTTCGATTTTTTTACTACTTTTTTGTAGATTTTGCACTTTTTGAATCTCAAAAAGCGTATCGGTAGTATAGGTTTTCTCTCCATTATTAAAAAGCTCACTTTTTATATTTGACACACCAATATCTAGTTCCTCAAAATACTGCCCAAAGGCTTGTGGATTGTTTTTATGCTGATTATACACACGCATAGATTCATTGCTCGTTTTTACACTCGCACCATAAGCATCATAAGTATTTAGACTAAAGATATTTAGCCCAAATCGCGCCAAAGTTTGCGTCCCTATCTCATCGGTAATCTCTTTTATGATTCCCTCATATTGTAATGTTGCTGACATTTTTCCTCTCCTCCTTGTTTTTGCTTGAATCAAGGGCGTTTTTATGCCCTTGATTTTTGATTTAGCTATTTTTCGCCAAATTGCGCTTGTAATTCGTCCATTAGCTCTTTGGTTTTCTTTTGGTGTTTGATAATATCTTTGGTTATCGGGTCATCATCAAACAAAATAGGCGCGTTTATGATAGTTTGCGTTGCTTCTGCAAGCTGAATCATATCTTTGACGCTTTCTTGCTCATCCTTACTCCATTTTGCTACATCATCGCCCTTGCTTTTGTAGATATTTTCCACCAAATACATTGCTTCGCCAAAAGATTTATCAATTTTGCTCAATGCGACCTTGCTTTCATTTGCCCTATTATCGATTTGCACCCAAAGCATTTTTTCAGCATTTATACATTCACAAATTGCTTCAACCGCGCTATGGTAGCTCATTGCATCATATTTGTTGCTCTCCGCACATTTTGCCCACACTAGCGTGGCTACTGCGATGACAGGTGCAGCCACTATACCGCCAAGCACTGCCCTCCCACCAGCTACACCTAGCCCACCAGCAGCCAAAGAGCCACCACCTAGCCAAGCTAAAGTCGCATTTGTCGCAGCCACTCCGCCAAGTGCGCTTATCGCTGTGCCTGTAGAAGCTGTGGCTAATAAGCCCACCGCACCATACGCACCAAATCCAGCCATAGCCCCAGCCACTCCACCTCCTACGATTCCACCTAGCGTAGCTTCTAAATCTGTGATTTTTTGTCTAGATTCTTGCAAGGCTTTCAAGTCCAATCCTTGAAATACCTCACCCAAATCATTTTGCTTGCTAAGATTTAGTTTGTCTAAAAGCCTAAAATATCGTGGGAAAGTTTCCTCAATCACAGATTTTTTAAGCCTTCCAAACTCGGCAAAAACTTCCTCTGCCATTCCTTTGCACCTCTTATATGTGCGCTCGCTTGATTCGTATTCCTCTTTGGCTACCTCGTGCCAATACTTTGCATCTTGTGTATCTTGATATGCGTCATATCCCTTTTTCGCTCCAAATGCAGCACTGCCAGCTGCAGCAAGTCCTACTAATACAGGTATAAATGGTATTGCCATTTTTTACTCCTTTTTAAATTTTCATTCTAAAATTCTCATCAATGCCTAATTTTTCTTGCAACATATTGCAACATTTAGCATTTAGCCTATAAAACGCGCCCTTAGAATAAATGCTTGAAAAATACTTCTCAAACATTTCATCTACCCTACATATTGTGGGGCGATTCGCATAGATTTTGCACTCTTTTGTGTCTAAATCCAAATGCTTACACACCCCATTGCCTTTATCGCAATCTCTCAATTCCGCAATATGCGCGATATTTTGACAACACGCGCCACATTTCGTGCAATTAAAAGATTCGCCTAAATCATTTTGTTTATCCACCGCACCTCCCAAATCCAAAATCTCAAATCCAAAATCCTAAATCAATGTATTTCCCAAACACAATATTTTTCATTGATAAGGCATTTGGATTTCTTATCCTATCCCCCCCCCCCTGAATAAATAGTAAATAGATTTTCTTTTGAGTGCTAGTTCTGTGCTAAGATACAAGATTTATCTAAGAGATAAAACTACACTCCCCCAAAATCTCCAAAAACACAGGACGCAAATGCTACAAGTAAAAAATCTAAACGCTTCTTTTGGCGAGTTTGCGCTAAAAGATATTAGCTTTTCTCTAGCACATAGAGAGCGACTAGGGATACTCGGCGAGTCAGGCAGTGGCAAAAGCCTGCTATCTCAAGTCATACTAGGGCTAGCCACTCCTAGCAGGCTAAGCGGGGAAATCCTCTTTGAAAATCGCGTGATTTTAGGGGATTTGCGCGGGACAAATGTGGCTAGCACCGCAACAAATATTACAGCCAACACTGCAAATAATCTTGCTACAAATATTGCCACCAATCCCGCGCAATCAAGCTATGCCAAAGACTTGCCACACCTGCGAGGGCGACACATAGCCTATATCCCACAATCCCCCCTAAACGCGCTAAATCCACTGCATACGATACAAAAGCAGATTGGCGAAATGTTTGCCATACACAAAGAGTATGCCAAATCCGCAAAAGAGCGCGAGACTCTCATAGATGAAGCACTGCACAAAGTAGGGCTACCAAAGCAGCTAAAGTCTCGCTTCCCACACGAGCTAAGCGGGGGGCAAAGACAGCGCGCACTAATCGCTATGATGAGCGTGCTACGACCAAAGGTGCTTATCTGCGATGAGCCTACCACCGCGCTAGATGCGAGCTTGCAGAGGCAGATTTTGGACTTGCTTTTGGGATTTAGTGAGGTGGGGCTAGTGATGATTAGCCACGATTGGGGTGTGATGAGGCATTGTGTAGAGAATCTAATCGTAATGAAAGATGGACAAATCGTGCAAAAAGGCAAAATCAATGAGATAATGAAAAATGGAGCTAGCCAAAATCTGCGACAAAATCTAGCGACTAATCAAAATCTAGCTAACCAAAATCCAAACCCGCACCAAAATCACGCCTACACCGAACTACTACTAGAATCCCTGCATTTGCCTAGAAATACGCACACACCAAGCACAGAGGAGATACTCACACTGCGAGGGGTAGGCATAAGCTATGAAAAAAAGTCGTTTTTTTCGCACAAAAGCTCTACGCAGGCTTTGCGCGGAGTGGATTTGGTGCTGCATAGTGGCGAGTGCTTGGGCGTGATAGGGGAGAGTGGAAGCGGGAAATCTAGCCTTGCGCTAGGGATTTTGGGACTGATAGAGCATAGTGGCGAAATCGCACTAAAATCATCGCTTGGTAAATCTAGCGCGACAAACGAGACAAGCACGGCGAATTTGCCAAGCACGACAAGCGCGTTAAATATTGCAAATGTCAGCGCACAGATTTTGCCTCCCAAAAAGCGAGATAAGCACTTCACGCAATGCGTCCAAATCGTTTTCCAAGACGCCCTAAGTGCGCTAAATCCTAGATTTTGCGTGTTTGAGATTTTGCTAGAGGCACTAGAGGATTTGCCAAAAAGTGTTGGCAAAGGAAATGCTAGCAAAGCAAGCCCACGCAAAGATTGTGTGAACAAAGAGCAAGCCAAAAGCGCAAAGCTAGCAAAAATCACAGAGCTACTAAAAAGCGTGGGACTTAGCCCTAGCTTTCTTTATCGCTATCCAGAGAGCCTTAGCGGGGGGCAAGCACAGCGCGTATGTATCGCCCGCGCACTTGCAAAAAATCCAAAGATTTTGCTGCTAGATGAGCCTACAAGTGCGCTTGATAAAAGTGCGCAAAAAGAGATTTTGGAGCTACTTTTGGAGCTACAAAAAACTCTAGGACTTAGCTATATATTTATAAGCCACGATTTGGCTGTGATAGAGGCTATGTGCCATAGTGTCATCGTGCTAGCTGACTTAAACAAAGTGCTAGAATCTAACCAAGCAAATGTAGCTAAAAGTAGCGTGGCTATGGGCGGAGTAGTCATAGAGAGTGGGAGAGTAGATGAGGTGTTTGCTAGCCCAAAGCACACATACACAAAGTCCCTTTTGCAAGCACAGCTGTGAAATCCACTATCAAATCTCGCCACGAAATCCGCGACATAAAAATCTAAAAATTTGCTCTCAAACCTGCGCTATAAAAAACTTGCTACAAAATCTATTATTGAGATTTGTCCTTAAAATCTGTCATTTGAATTTTGCTGTGAAAAATTGCTATGAAATCCGCTTATGCAAAAAGCATTATAAGGGTTTTTGATTTTAAGCAGATTTTTTCATAGCGATATTAGAGTTTCCTAGCCCAAAAGTAAATCAACCACAAACAAAACAAGCCAAAACTGCCCACCAAAAGCGACAAAAATCAATGCAAATTTTGCCAAAAATCACAAAAATAAAAATCCACACATTCTGCAAATATCCTTATCTATGCTTGTTTGAGTAATTCTCATTATATGAAATATTTTAAGAATGATAACATTCTTAAATTTGTGCGATATTTTTGTGAAAAATGGAGTATTATTTCGGTTGTGCTTCTCACAATAAAAACTAGGAGTTTGTATGATGAAACCGCCAGAACCTTTACAAAATACTTCCAAAAACTGCCCACAAAATCTTTTGCAAAACATATCACACTTTTTCACAAATCCTCTTGCAAAACACCTTGCAAAACCTCTCACAAAATCCCTCACAAAAGATTGCAAAGCCCCTACAAAACCACTCCAAAATCATAAAAATCAAATATATTTTCGCAAAATTTTTAGTGTCAAAATTTTTAGCATAAAGCTATTTAGTGCTATCGTTTTTAGCGTGATTTTTAGCACCTCATTTGCTACCACCATTTCAGCTACCACTCCCGATGCAGATTCTCTCAATGCAGATTCTTTTATCCCCCCCCCCCCACAGATACAACCCCTACTAGCCCCACTCCCACCACTCACATAGAAGAAAAAGTGCTAGATAAAGTCATAGCACACGGCTACAAAGATAGAGAATACAGCTCAAGTGCGGGCAAAGTCGATAGGAGAATGCTAGAGTCTGCCCCTAGTGGGAATGGCGACATAGTCTCCGCGCTAAAAGTCCTGCCAAATGTCCAAAGCAATAGTGCTTCTAGCACTTCAAAAACTCCCGGTGAGATTAGCCCTGCAAATCTTTCTATAAGTGGTGGACTGCCTTATCAAAACAATTTTTTGCTAGACGGATTTGAGATAAATAATGACATAGACCCCGCAGGCTCAAGCTCCAATACACAGCCTAGACAAAGAAGCGCACTCTCTCAAGGGCTAAATGTCGATACAAGCCTACTAGAATCTATCCAAGTTCTAGATAGCAATGTAAGTGCTGCTTATGGTAGGTTTAGCGGTGGGGTGGTGGAGGCAAATATCCGCAAACCTCGCACAGACAAAGGAATCACAAAGGGTTGGCACGCAAATCTATCTTGGGCTTACACTTCAAGCGCTATGACAAAATACTATGAGCTAGAATCTAGCGCGTTAGCCGAGCTTTCAAACTCAAGCAACGAAAACTATCAACCAAATTTTTACAAACACCTTGTGAGAGCAAGTTTGGAGGGATATATAACCAAAAATCTAGGACTAATCGCTAGCTACTCTACCGTGCGCTCGATTATCCCACTTCAAAGTTATAGCAACGGCACAAGCGAGCAAAAACAAGACCAAAAACGCATAAGTGATAACTACTACTTCAAGCTAAACTACAACCCCACACAAAATCTAACACTAGAATACAACTTTGGCTTTATGCCACAGGATAATACCTACTTCACACCAAATTTTAAAAATTCTCGCTACACAATGAGGCAGGGCGGAATCCAGACAGGACTAAAAGCCTTGTATCAAACAAGTATCGGGTTATCAAGCAACACGCTTAGCTACTCTAGGCTAGAAAATTCTAGGCTTAGTGATGCAAACTACTACACGATGATAAATGGCAGTGAGGGGCAATACGGCTCGGTAAATCAAACACAAAACAATATCAATCTAAAAACAGATTTTCTTTTTTCTCCACTTACGCTAAAAATCTTTACTCAAAATTTTCGCACAGGATTAGAGCTAATCTACCAAGACGCCACAAGAAATAGAATAGAGGATTCTTATATGTATATTTATGGAGGCACACCACAAGCTATTCCCACAGGCTCTTCGTGGAATGGCTTGCCTGATAGCTTTGGCTTTATCTCGGCAAATGCTACGCAGTTTTATCACACGATGGGGATTATCAAAGCAGGCAAAACCAGCTTTGATACTTTCACTTATGGAATCTATGCAGAAGATGATATGAGCTTTGATTTGGGTAGAGGAGGAGAGATAAAGATGAGATTTGGCTTAAGGCTTGATGGGGACAACTATATGAGCAAGCACAAACTAGCACCTAGATTTTCGCTTAGCTACATTGCACCCACACCAAAGGAGTGGCAAAACACCCTCACATTTGGGGCTAATCGCTACTATTCGCGCAATTTACTTGCGTATAGATTTTATTCAGACGCGCTAAACAATCGCAGAGCATATTATCGTTGCGCTGTGAATGACGCTTGGATAGAGCTAGGCTCTAGCACACCAAATTGTAACAACAGCTTAAATTATGGCAGCATTAGCAATGGAGTTGTAAAAACGGGCAATAGATTGCGTGATTTGGAAGTGCCTTATGATGATGAGCTAATGGGTGGCATAAGCCAAAACCTAGGAATCTTTAGTGTAGGGTTTAAATACATTCACAGAGAGGGCAAAAACCAAATCACCACCTCTTCGCTTGCTAGCACGAGTGAGTATTGGGGAAGCACTTATATGTGGGGAAATGACGGGCAAAGCAAAAGCGATATTATCAGCTTTATATTGCAAAATACTACGCCTTTACCCACTTGGAGAGTAAAGCATTTTTATCTTTTTGCACTTGATTGGAACAAACTTAAGCGCAATTTCAACACCCATAGCGCGGACTATGATTTGGGTGATAATATCGTATATAACGGCGTTTTTACCACTTATGAGAATATGCCTGCCCAAAAATACAATCAACCAATAACGCTAAAACTTAGCACCACGCATACGCTTAAGCTATCTCGCACAAAATGGCTGTGGAATAACTTTTTTAGCTGGCGCGGGAAATATCAAAGAATTGTGCTAGATAGATTAAGCACAGGCACTTGCAGTGCTACTAATACAAGTGGTTGCTACCAATTTAGTGATAAAACACTCGGAAATATATTTAATTGGGATATGCGGCTAGGGCTTGAAGTGGATTTATACAAAGGACAGACACTATATGTGAATTTTGATATTTACAATGTGCTAGATAGTAAAAATCTAGTAACGCTAAGTGGTGAAGATGGCGTGCTACTCTATGGCGTGCCTAGCAATGCAGCTGTGCTAGGATACTCTCTTGGCAGGCAGTTTTGGACACAAGTGGGGTATAAGTTTTAGCTACTTAGAATCCAAGCCAACGCCACAAAATCACAGCAACAAAACACAACAAAAAGGAGAACAAATGAAAAAGCCTACACTAAAGTTTCTAAGCAAACTCACACAAAAACTAACACAAAGCTACGCAAAGAAAAAATTTGCACGACAAAATCTTATGCAAAATATTGCCCAAAATCTCGCACAAAGAATTAGACACAGCGCACTAGCCAAACTATCCTGCATAGCACTTGGGCTAGGTGCGCTTGCCCTCACTATGCAAGGCAATGCTAAAGGAAATCTAGCCAAATATCGCCTAGCTTATGCAAAGCCTATCAGTCAATGGAGCAAGCCCACACTAGATAAAAGTGTGCTAGATGAGTGGGAGGAGTTTGCCCCCCTGCCACTTCACGCGCCATTTCCTGCGGACAATCCCTACTCCCACGCCAAAAAAAATCTAGGCGAAAAGCTATTTAACGACACAAGATTATCAAAAAGCGGGCAGTTCTCTTGCGCTAGCTGTCATCACAAAGAGCTAGGCTTTGGCGATGGACTTCCTTACTCTTATGGGCACGATGGGCAAATAGGACGCAGAAATGCACCAAACATACAAATGAGCGGGTTTTTCCCACTGCTGTTTTGGGACGGCAGAGCGCAAGGGCTAGAAGCCCAAGCCATATTTCCATTAAGCGACCCTGTGGAAATGGCAAACACCACACAAAACGCCACAAAATCCATACAAAAAGCACAAGAATACTACGCGCTATTTGTAGCTGCATTTGGTGATGAGGAGAGCAAAAAGCTATGGGCAAAGCACTATCCGCAAGTCTTTAGGCAAGCTATGGGCGATGAGTATGAAAGGTTTGTAAGGGAGCATTTGCAAGAGGATTTTGGCAAAGACGGATTTGATAGTCTAGACTCTAGTGTGCCTAGCACACTTCAAAAAGACTCCACCCAAGCAATGCCAAAGACGACAAAACAAGGCAAGCAAATGCCAAAAAGCACAGATGACACACATAGCAAGCTATCTTCCCTCCCACCGCTTAAGCGCGAGGAAGTCAAATCCCAAGCAAGCGCGGTTTTTGGCAACAAAGCATTTCACACACTGCTAAAAGATACGCTACCAAAAGGCACGCAAGCAAAGCAAGCCCTTGCCACCAAAAACCCCCTGCCAAAAAGTGAGATAGCCAAAGCAAAAAAGCTAATTACCATAGAAAATATCACAAAAGCTATCGCTACTTATGAGCGCACGCTAGTCCCGCAAAACACGCGGTTTAATCGCTTCCTAAAAGGCGAGTATAGTGCATTAAGCGATAAAGAGATTTTCGGGCTAGATGTGTTTCGCAACAAGGGCGAATGTATGAACTGCCACTACGGCGCAACCCTAAGTGATAAAAAGTTTCACAATATCGGTGTGGCGTTTTATGGACGAGGTTTGCAGGATTTGGGGCGATATGAGGTAAGCAAAAATCCTAGCGATTCTGGGAAGTTTCGCACGCCAAGCCTTATCAATGTCGGCAAAAGCGCACCCTATCTACATAATGGAATCTCGCCAAATCTAGTCGGGCTTATCCACCTCTATGACGCAGCATTTCCTTTTGCTGATACAAAGCGATTTTCTATCGGCTATGATACAAGCACAGACACACTCGCACCCAAGCTAGACCCACTTATACGCGAGCTAAATTTAAGTGTGGAGGAGATAGAAGCACTAGAAGCGTTTTTGCTAACACTTTGATAAAAAGTCGCCCAAAGCAAGCATAAACAAAAAATAGAAAATATCGCAACACAAAGTGGAGGGTGCAAAATTTAGATTTTGGATAAATCTAATGATTCAAGTAAAAAGCATAAAAATAAGTAAATTTTGCTACTTATGGTGCTAAAATATTGCCAAATCTGCTAAATCTTTGGGGCAAATCCAAAAAAGCAAATCCCAAAAATCAAAAAGCAACTTTAAAAAGCTAAAGAAAAAGCTCAAGGGGAAAGGCAATAAAGGCAATGACAGCAGAGATAGCAAAGTCTTTTTGCAAAATATGCACTATCACTTTAGTATTTGCCACTCTAGCTGGCACAGAGCTACTAGCCAAAAGGCAATCCCCCACCCCTGCAAAAAAATCTAGCAAAGATTCAAAAGCAAGTGTCCCTGCAAATAGAGCCACAAGAGCCCCACGAGTAGACAGCCCCACGCGCACTAGCCAAGCACAAAGCACAAAGCCCACACAAGCCCTAAAGCCACACGCAGGATTTGTTGGTGTCGAGCTAGGGGTGAGCGCGTATAGGCAAGATAACAAAATCACGCTAACAAGCTCTGATAGTAGCGTAAACTTCGAGGACTACCGATATAGTCGCAACACACTGGGCACAAATGTCGGCATACTAAGCGGATATAGAGGGTTTTTTGCTTCGTGGTTTGGACTAAGGGCTTATGCAAATCTCAACTACACACAAACAATGGATAGCAACTCTTTTTATATCATAAACTACCGAACCAATCCTCCCACTATCACAAATCTAAGCTATGACTACTCGCTATCGGTGCTAAACTATGGTGCAAATTTGGACTTACTTTTCAATGTCCTAACAATCAAAGAATCTAAGCTAGGGATTTTCGCAGGTGGTGGCATAGGGGGCAATACTATCTTTACCAACAAAGCCATAGTTTCCGCAAAGAAAAATATGGGCATAGACAAAGATGCGCTATATGATGAGATAAAAGACGGGGCTTTCACAGGACTTGATGCGTGGGTAAATTGCGGTTTTATGGAATATTTCTAAAAAGTCATAGCATAGAAGTGCTTGCAAAAATACCTTTTATCCCACTGCAAGCACACAGCTCCACAAGGACAACGCCCGGAATCCAAAACAGAACCATACACTTCACAAACACTTGGAATGTCAATGTCCGCTATGTATTTGCATTTTGATTTTTTGCCTTGCTTGTCATTTGTGTTGTATGCTTTGTGGATTTAGACAAGGCATAAAAGAGCTTATTTTGCTTTCATTTTTGCCAAACTTTCCCCTAAAATTCCCGCCCAATTTTGCCAAATTTTTTCAAATTTCTCAAAATTTTTCATTTTCACTTCACAAATTTCATTTACCAAAGTAAAAATTATCGATATGTTCCGCAAACTTGGGAATCTAAGGGCGATATTTCTATCTTTATGAAGCACAAAAATCGTGCAAAATATTCTCCAAACAAAACTTACAAAAATCTAACTTTTTGCAAAATCACACCTACGCATTCCCATAAAAGCGAATCTCTCTCATTATGATATTCATTTTGGGAGTGTAGTGAGAATTAAGCGCAGTTTTATTTTAAATGATTATAATGCGCGAGTTTTATCTAGCACTAGCAAATAAAACTTAAAAAATTTATTTAAGATAAGGAGCATTTATGAACGAAGTAACATTACCAATCCAAAATCCTAGCAAGACTAGAGGAAAGTCTAGAGAAAAGAGAATCTCTAGCAAAGCATTTGCATTCACACTAAGCCTTAGCCTAGCTACTTCCCTCGCTCTAGCTGATAACGAGAGAGAGAGAGAGAGAGTAACTCCCGCGCAACAAACTGCTAAAGATTCTGCTTTAAATTCTACCCACCCCCTAGCCCCCTCCGCACAGGGAGGGGGGACAAAGATAGATTCCTCCGCACAGGGAGGGGGGACAGAATCTAGCACAGATTCAAATTCTAGCAAAGAATCCAACTCAAATTCTAGCCTAGATTCTACTCAAAATCCTGCCAACTCAACCTCACAACATAGTAGCCTAACAGCACAAGACAAACAATACGACACTCTAGAAGCAAAGCAGTTGCAAAAAGTATCTGTAACCGTCTCTACCGCTTCAGGAAGTGAAAAAAATATCGTAACCGCGCCAGCTAGCGTAACGGTCATCACCAAAGAGGAGCTAGAGCAAAAGCCCTATCGCGATTTGGGTGAAGCACTAAAAGAAGTGCCCGGCGTAAGTCTAGAATCCACCAGCAACAAGCTCGGCGCAAGCGCGATTAGCATTCGTGGTATGCCTGCAGGATACACACTTTATCTACTTGATGATTTGCGACAAAATCCAAGCGGTGATGTCGCCACAGCAAATCTAGGCACAGGCGTGTATAACACATTTATGCCACCTACTAGCGCGATTGAGCGCATCGAAGTTATCCGCGGTCCTATGAGCACGCTTTATGGCTCTGATGCACTAGGAGGGGTGGTAAATGTCATCACAAAGCCTATCACGCACAAATGGAGTGGCTCGCTTCAATCAACCGCGATAATCCCAGAATCTAGCACCTTTGGCAACACTTATCAAAACTCCCTATACCTCACAGGTCCTCTAAGCAACAAATGGGGGCTTACCCTGCGGGCTAGGCAGCTCACACGAGAAGCAAGCAAAAAGCCAAAAGATGACAGAGGCAATGTGGTAAATACATTTTTTGGCACGCAATATGTGATGTTTAATGTCGGTGGGAGGGTAAGCTATGTGCCAAGTGATAAAAACACATTTTTTGTAGATTTGGACTACTCAAAATCCACTTATGACAATCAAAAAGCACAAATCGGCACACTAGGTGCAAATGGCCCCACAAACGGCAACTACACAGGTGGCTATGAGGAATGGCTAGGAGTAAATAAACTTGGTGCTTCTTTTGCCCACAAGGGCAACTACTCTTATGGCTCGTGGAAAAACTCTATCCAATTTATCCGCACAAACAATACAGGACGCCTTGTCGTAGGCTCTAGCTCAAATCCAAATGTAACCAAAAATCGCGGAATCGCAAGTAATGATGTCATAGTAGACTCTAGGCTTTTAGCACCGCTTTTTGAAAACACTTTACTAGGCTCAAACTATCTCAATGTCGGAGCAGAATACCGCTTTGAAAACTACCACGATTTAGCCGCTACCCCTGCAAGCCATAATCGCAATACTTTCGCACTATTTGCCGAAGATGAGTGGAATATATGGCGCGGACTTACCCTAACTCTTGGCGCACGCTACAACTTCAACGATAAATTTGGACACAATGTAAGCCCTAGAGGCTATATCGTCTATGAGATTCTCAAAGGCTGGGCGATAAAAGGCGGTGTAGCCACAGGCTATAAAGCCCCTTATGCAAATCAAACTATCGATGCAGTTTATGGCTATGGTAGGCAGGGTGCATTGCCCTTTATCGGCAACCCTAATCTAAAAGAAGAAACTTCGATAAACTACGAGATAGGCACTGTGTTTGACAACAAATATGCTAATTTCTCGGTAATGTATTTTTACTCAAATTTCCGCGATAAGATAGAATCTCAAAGTGTAACTAGCACAAACTCGAGCGCGTGTGCTGCCTCTGGGGCGACAAACGGTTGTAGCAGGGCATACAATGCCGATAGTGCATACTCACAGGGCGTAGAGCTAAGCGCAAGCCTAAAGCCACTCTATGGATTTAGCGCGGATATAAGCTACACTTATATTGATTCACAGATTACTTCAGGTAGCAACAAGGGCAATCCGCTTAGCACTACTGCTAGAAACAATCTCTTAGGCAAAATCGCTTATCAATACGCTAGATTCAACGCCTTTTTGCAAGCGCATTTCCGTGAGGGCATAGTAAATACAACTGCGCTAGGCAATGGCACACAAGAAATCGCACTTAGAGGGTTACTTGGTGGAATCTACTACAAACCATCTGTGGTGCTTAATCTAGGACTTGGCTACAAAATCACCGATAACATTCGCATAAACGCAGGCGTGTATAATCTACTAAATACAAATTTCGCAGACTTTAGAAGCTATACTTACAATGGCACAAACGGAAGCGTAAATGCCAATGTAAACTACTATGGTCCCGTAATCCAAGAGGGCAGAAGATATTTTGTAACTTTGGCTTTGGATTTTTAAGAATTTATGTTTTTTAAGTGCTTATAAAGATAAGTGGTGGAGTTGTCTTTCCCCTCTTATCTCTCATATTTTTTTATTTTCTCATCGAGTTTGCTACTACTAGAAGAGATGAGAGGCTCATACTTAGTGCTGCTACAAGTGGGATAACAAACCCACAAAGTGCAAGCGGAATCAACAAGGCATTATACACGAGGCTTATTACTAGATTTTGCTTTATGCGAGAGTATGTGCGCGTAGCTATGCTAAATGCCCTGCCTACTCCCTCTAGGCTATCATCTAGCACGACTACATCGCCCTGTGCGATAGCCATAGCAGAGCCAGCTCCCATAGCTATGCCTACTTCCGCGCTTTGCAGTGCCAAAATATCATTTAGCCCATCGCCTATCATCACAGCATTTTTGTGCGAGCGGATAATCTCTAGCTTATCTTTAGGTAGCAATGCACCTTTGTAGCTCTCTATCCCTAGCTCTTTTGCGATAGATTCTACCACACACTGCCTATCCCCGCTTATGAGTAGGACTTCTTTGCCCGCTTTTTTTAGACTTGCTACAAGCTCTTTTGCGCCATTTTTTAGGCTATCTTGGAGAAGGTAGAGAGAGTGGAATTGTGGTAGCGTTTTTGTAGATTTTGCTTCATTGATATGCTCATTAGATTTTGCCTCATTGCTTGACTTGTCTTTTTGGTGGGTTTCTATGGCTTCTACTTCGTTCGTGATTTTCACAATTTCTATTGCGTAGGCAAAGATACTCATTTGTGGGTAGTTTTGTGCGATTTTGCTAGCTTCATTTGTATCTACACCTTGAGATTGTAGGTATTCTAGACTGCCACCTAGCAAGCGCACTTTGCCTTGCTTGTCCTCATAGATTCCATAGATTCCGCGCTGTGAGGTTTGCTTGGCTTCTTTTAGATTTTTGCTAATCTCGTTTTTGCGCAGGTTTTTTAGCTCTAGAAAGTCTTTGAGTGCCAAAGCGATAGGGTGAGTAAAATGACTTAGAAAATCTACTAGCAGATTTTTGCTAAAATCCTCTCTAGTGTCAAAATCAAACACCTTTTTCACAGATAGCTTGCCTTGAGTGAGCGTGCCTGTTTTGTCAAATAGCACCACCTCACACTTTGCCAATGTCTCTAAAAATCTCGCTTGCTTAAATAGCACTCCCTCTCTAAACCCGCGTGAAATCCCCACCACACTAGCGATAGGCGTAGCCAAAGCCAAAGCACAAGGACAAGAAATCACTATGACAGAAATGGCGATGATTAGGGCTTTTTGCGCGTCTGCATATTCCCACCAAAACAAAAACCCGCACAGCGCGATAAATAGCACCACGCGTGAGAAATGCTTAGATAGCGCGTTTGCTAGATTTTGAATCTTTGGCTTTGATTCTAGGCTTTCTTCAAGTAGCTTTATGATATTGCTCATCGTAGAATCCGCATAAGTCTTTTGCACCGCATAGCAAAAGCTCTCACACGCAATCGAGCCAGATAGCACCTCATCTCCACGCACTTTTTGCACAGGCTCACTCTCCCCACTTAGTGAGCGCGTATCAATGCTTCCTTGAGTTAGCACTACTCCATCGCAAGGTAGCATTTCCCCCTCACGAATATGGACAATATCATCTTTTGCTAGCTCTTTGCTATCCTTTGGGAGGAGTAAAATCTCGCCATTTTCGCCATTTGACTCCACTAGCACGGCAGAGGGCAATATATGCTGAAGTTTATCTAGGCTATCGCCTGCCAAAGCCCTAGCACGAATCTCCAAAAACTTCCCACTAAAGACAAAAAGCACAATCATCGCCACACTTTCAAAATAAGGCTCTCCCACTCCAGCAAAGCTCGCATACACCGAGTAAGCAAAGGTAAGGCTAGCCCCAAACGCCACCAAAAAATCCATACCCACATAGCCCTGCTTCACTCCATAGTAAGCCCCCACAAAAAACACCCTCCCTGTGAAAAATAGCACAGGTGTAGCAAGCAAGCAAGAGATGAGGTTTAGCACGGATTTCATATCCGCGCTCATTCCTTTGAAATACCCTGCGTATTGGGCTATTGCCACCATCATTATACTCATCGTGCAAAACACACCCACCACGAAGCTAGTGAAGTAGGATTTGCTCTCTTTTGTGAGGAGGTTTTCTTGCGTGCTTGGGTCATAGATATGCGCTTCATAGCCGATAGAGGAGATGAGAGAAAAGATAGCTGATAGCTTTATAGCTCGCGGGTCAAATACGATTTTGGCTTTGTTGTTTGTGTAGTTGATATTTGCGCTTATGATTCCTTGCTGCTTTTGTAGTGCGGCTTCGTTTAGCCACACGCACGCTGCGCAGTGGATTCCCTCAATGATTAGGTTGGCTTCTAGCAGGGGGGAATCGCGCTGATTATTTACTTGTCGATTGTGTGCTTGATTGCTTTTTTGCTTTGGTGCATTTTTGATTTTTGTGGTGTGCTTTTCTAAAAACCCATCATCATCTAAGTAGCTAAATCTTGAGGTTGTAGAGATTATGGAGTTTGCTTGCTTTGCGCTAGATTTTTCCACAGGAGAGAGAGTATTGCCCCCAAGCCTGTCATAAAACCCCCCCAAGCCACTTTGCTTCAAAAGCATATACACAGCCTCACAGCCATTACAGCAAAAATACAGCTCACTAGAATCCTCTATGACTTTTTTTAGCTGTGCTTTGTCATATTCTAGCTGGCAATGCGAGCATTTGGCTTTTTGGCTCATTTGGTTGATTCTTTGTGGCGTTTATACGCAAGGTAAGATTTACAAAAGCACTAGCACTAGCAAGCTATAAAGTGTCTTGTTTTTGTAAGTAGGCAGTATGTTCGGTGTGCTTACCCTCCTAAATGGTGAAGCGCAAAAAAAACTAAGCAAAAATCCCAAAATCCCCCCGCATATCACTTGCAAAATCGTATGCTTCTCTAGCAATATACGCGACTCGCCCACCGCAGCAGCTAGGACAAAAGCAGGAATCCCTAGCTTTGCCCCATATCGCTTGGCTACAAACCCTACCGCTGCAAACGCACTAGCAGTATGCCCACTAGGGAATGCTTCATAAGATTCGCTTGTGGGGCGTTTGGCAAAGGATAATGTGTCTTTGGCATAGGGAGAGGCAAAGTATAGAGAGTATTTCACTGCATAGGTAGCCCCCACCACCGCTATGTAGCCAAGTGCTTGCTGTCTAAGCCCTATGAAGTCTTTGATGATGAGCGTGTAGCCCAAAGTAAGTGCTGGGAAAAAATGCGCAGAATTTGAAAAAAGGCTCATATATTCTCTAGGGATATAGCCAAAAAAGCGAGTGTCTTTTTTGTCGCTCTTTGCTTCACTTGCTTCATTTTCTTGTTTTTGGAGTTGTGTTTGTGCTTGAGCGAAATTCTCTTGCAAAGAATCTTTTTGTAGAAAATCTTTTTGTGCATCGGTTTTTAAGGATTCTTGCGAGATTAAGCTAGACTGCGCGGGAGATTTTGGGTGCGGATTTTGCATAGATTGACTTTGCTGATTTGCTTGCAGGTTTGCATAAGAGGGCTGATAAATCGCACACATTAGAGCTACAAATAGGGCTACAAAAACTAGCGATATTGCCTTTTTGGATTTTGTGGTGTTTTTGGTTTTTTGTGCCTTAGCTGTGCTAGATTGTGCGTGTCGCATTTATTTGCCCCTTTATTTGATTTGTCGCAAAGCCAAAATAGCAAAATCGCTTTTTACTTGCTTTTTGCGGATTTTACTCTCTCAAAAAATAAACGCGTAATTATACAAAATCAAAATATATAATCAATACAAGCCTAGCCACAAAATAGCGCAAAAATAAAAATAGTTGTATATGCAACTATTTTTGAATCTAGTTTGCATATTTTTGTTATAATCCCACGCGTTTGTTTCTGCGCGTTTATTTCTGCGTTTTTGCCTTGCAAAGTTTGTTTGCCAAAGCCTAGTTTGCAAAAATTCATTTTACAAAGGTTTTTGCGGTTTTGTTCGCGCACTTGCAAATTCTTTGCTTGACAAAAACCATTTGTGAAATTGTCTGTGAAGTTGTCCGCGCTTCTTAAGGTGCGGATATAGTTTTAAGTTCTTAATTTTTAAGGAGAATCTATGCCTTTATACAACCATACATACGGACACATATACAATCCTGCAAAATCCCTAAAACCCACTTTTTTGCGCTTGTTGCGCACATTATCGGGTGTGTTTATCATTTTTGCTTTGGCAGTGTTTTTTGCTAGCTGTGGCGATAGTGGCAAAAACGCCCAAAGAGGCGCACTTCCTGTCAGCACCATAGAGATAGCCCAAGCAAATATCCCACTAGAGTTTGAATACCCAGCAAGGCTAAAAAGCGTGCAAAGTGCCGATGTCTATGCGCGAGTAGAGGGAATCTTGCTTAGCCAGAATTTCAAAGAGGGAGACATAGTCCTAGAGGGACAGCCACTTTTCCAAATCGACCCCAAACGCTATCAAGCACGCGTAACAATGGCAAGGGCGCAGTATGATTCTGCCAAAGCAAATCTAGACAAAGCAAAGCGTGATTGGGAGCGCACAGAAGCCCTCTATAAGCAGGGCGCACTTACCATAGATACTTATGACAATGCCCTTTATAACTACCAATCAGCCAAAGCAAATGTGGATAATACCAAAGCAAGCCTAGATGACGCACTAATAGACTTAGGCTACACAAAGGTAGTAGCTAGCTTCACAGGTAGAATCGGTATGCGCAGGCACGACATAGGCGCACTTGTAGGCGCACAAGGTAGCAATGTCTTATCCACCCTCACACAGCTAACGCCCATTTATGCGGAGTTTTCAATCCCTAGCAACGATTTTTACTACATACGCGATTTGGAAAAAACCAACATAATCGCTCAAGTGATTTTGGGCAATGATAAACTTTATGATACGCTTGGCTCGCTAAATTTTGTTGATTCTGTGATAGACCAAAATACTTCATCAGTCAAGGCTAGAGCGATTTTTGAAAACGAGAAATACACGCTTGTGCCAAATGAATTTGTGCGCGTAAAGCTAGAGGGCTTTGAAGCAAAAAATGCCATAGCGATACCACAAAACGCGCTACTTCAAGACTCGCAAGGAAGCTATGTCTATGTGATAAAAGAGGGCAAAGCCCAAATTGAGCGAGTAACTCTTGGCAAAATGCTAAAAAATGGCTTGGTGCTTATCATCAATGGACTAAAATCAAAAGACATAGTTGTTACAAGTGATTTGACAAAAATAAGTCAGGGAATGCCCCTAACCTCAAAAGGTAGCGCAAATCCACCACCAAAAACCACTCCAAAAGGGCAAAATCCAGCCACACCAAGCACCACCCAAAAATAAAGCAATAAATGCAAAAAGCGTAGCATAAGGCAAAATCTTTAGCTAGATTTACAATCTAGCTAAAGCAAAATCCAAAATGCCACAAAAGAAGTCAAAAATCCAAAATGTGCTTAAAACCCAAAAAACCAAAAAAATAAACCCAAAAATAACCTAAGGACGCCAAGATGTTTTCCAAATTTTTCATAAATCGTCCCGTGCTTGCTATGGTGATTTCTATCATCATCACGCTTGTGGGGATTGTGAGTATTTTTCGGCTAGGTGTGGAGGAGTATCCCCAGATTACGCCTGTGGAGGTGGTGGTATCAGCTACTTATAGCGGTGCTAGCGCGGAAGTGATAGCAAGCACGGTTGCAAGCGTGCTAGAAAACTCCATAAACGGCGTGGAGGGAATGCTCTATATGCGCTCCTCCTCGACTTCAAGCGGGACATTCTCTATCAATGTATCCTTTTCTAACGACACCGACCCCGATATGGCGACTATCAATGTCAATAACCGCGTCCAAGCAGTCCTAAGCCAGCTCCCCGAAGAAGTGCAACGACTAGGCGTAAATGTCCGCAAGCGCAGCTCTACCATACTTGCTGTATATACCGTGTATTCGGACAATCCCGCGCACGACCAGCTCTTTATCTACAACTACTCTGCGATAAACATTGTCGATGAGCTAAAGCGCGTAAGCGGTGTGGGCGATGCAAGCACATTTGGGGAGTCTGCTTATTCGATGAGGATTTGGCTTGATTTAGACAAACTCTCTCAAAACAACCTTACCCCCGCAGAAGTCGCCCAAGTCATAAGAGAGCAAAACGCCCAATTTGCCGTAGGGCAGTTTGGCGCAGAGCCGATGAAAAACAAAGTGGCTTTTACCTACTCTATCAACACGCAAGGGCGATTCCTAACCCCACAAGAATTTGGCAATATCATTATCCGCTCAAATTCTGATGGCTCTGCCCTGCGCGTGCGAGATGTAGCCACTATCGAGCTAGGGGCGAAATACTACGATGTCGATGCCAAGCTAAATGGCAAGACAGGCGAATCCTTTGGTGTGTTTTTACAGCCCGGGGCAAACGCGCTTGCTACTGCTGAAGCGGTAGAAAAAAAGCTCCAAGAGCTCTCCAAAAACTTCCCCGATGGCTTGCACTATGCCACAAGCTATGACACTACGAAGTTTGTCTCTATCTCTATCAAAGAGGTGGCAAAGACTTTCATAGAGGCTATCGCGCTTGTCATCATCATAATGTATTTTTTCTTGCAAAATTTCCGCGCGACTATTATCCCTGTGATTGCTATCCCTGTATCGATTATCGGGGCGTTTGGTGGGCTTTATGCACTTGGATTTTCGATAAATCTCCTCACTCTTTTTGGGCTGATTTTGGCAATCGGCATTGTCGTAGATGACGCTATCATCGTTATCGAGAATGTAGAGCGAATCTTGCACGACAAAAGCGAAAACTTGACTGTAAAAGAAGCCACGATAAAGGCTATGGGGGAAATGCAAAGCCCTGTGATTGCTATCGTGCTTGTGCTTTGCGCGGTGTTTATTCCTGTGGCGTTTATCGGCGGCTTTAGCGGGGAGATTTACAAGCAGTTTGCTATCACGATTGCCGTATCTGTCGTTATCTCTGGCTTTGTCGCACTCACGCTTACTCCCGCTCTTTGTGTCTCTATCCTAAAGAAAAAAGAGCCAACCCCTTTCCTTGCCGTGCGCAAATTTAACGAAGTCTTTGATAGGCTAACGCACAAGTTTGGGCAGACTATCGCATTTACTATGCGCCGCGCGGCTATGATGATAGCGATATTTGTGGCGATTTTGATAGCGACTTTTGGGCTTTTTAAGTCGCTTTCCACAGGACTTGTGCCAAGTGAAGACAAAGGCGATGTCATCTCCTCTGTGATGCTCCCACCCGCAAGCGCACTATGGCGCACAAACCAAGTGGCGCAAAAAGAGCTAGAGATTTTGCAAAACAATCCAAATGTGAATTCTGTGATGATGCTAGTGGGCTATGATATGCTCTCTTCAGCCGTGCGTAGCAATGTGATTACGACATTTATCAGCCTAAAGCCTTGGAGTGAGCGCAAAGGCAAGGGGCAGGATTCTTTTAGCGTGGCAGGTGCGCTTACAGGCGAGTTTAACTCCAAACTCGAAGCAAGTGGCTTTGTGATAAATCCGCCCGCAATAATGGGTATGGGGCTATCAGGGGGCTTTGAAGTCTATCTGCAAAATCGTGGAAACGGCGACATAAAAGAGCTACAAAGAAACGCTGATATACTTGTCGCTGAAGCACGCAAACGCCCCGAGCTAAACCCAATGTCTGTGCGAAGCTACCTAAACGCGAGCATTCCGCAATATTTCATAACCCTTGATAGAGAGAAAGCAAAAGCCTTTAATGTCAATATTAACGATGTTTTTACCACCTTGCAAAGCACATTTGGGAGCTACTATGTCAATGACTTTAACCTCTATGGACGCACCTACCAAGTCAAGCTCCAAGCCCAAAGCGAATTCCGCGAAAGCCCTGAAGACTTTAACCGCGTCTTTGTCAAATCAAGCGATGGCAATCTCGTGCCAATAAGTGCGCTCGTGGATTTTGAGCGAATCGTAAATACTGATATTATCGAGCGGTTTAATCTATTTCCCGCAGCAAAACTCACAGGAAGCCCAAATGAGGGCTACTCTAGCGGGGACGCGCTAAATGCCATAGAGGAAGTCGCAAGAGAAGTGCTATCTAGCGAATACACGATTGCACATTCTGGAATGAGCTACCAAGAGAAGGCAAACAGCGGGAGCTCTTATGTCGCATTTGGGCTAGGGCTTGTGTTTGTGTTTTTGATTCTTTGCGCACAATATGAGCGGTGGCTTATGCCACTAGCCGTGCTTACAGCTGTGCCTTTTGCGGTGTTTGGCGCGAGTGCGGCGGTGTTTGTGCGCGGGCTAGAAAACGACATTTACTTCCAAGTGGGGTTGGTTACACTCATCGCACTTAGTGCCAAAAACGCGATTCTTATCGTGGAGTTTGCCCAGCATTTGCGCGAGGAGAGCGGGTTTGGCATAATGGAGTCTGCCATAAAGGCGGCAAAACTGCGATTTCGCCCTATTGTGATGACTTCGCTTGCCTTTAGCATAGGCGTGCTTCCTCTAGCACTCTCAAGCGGTGCAGGTGCTGCCGCACGGCACGCTATCGGCACGGGAATCATCGGTGGTATGCTTGCTGCGACATTTATCGCTATATTTTTTATCCCGCTCTTTTGGAGCTTCATCGCTAAGCTAGGCGAGATTATAAAGACAAAGTTTGGGAGCAATTAAAATAGCTATGAATGCTTTAGTGCTAGATACTTACACCAATCCACTACAATGAGTGGACTCTAGCTAAAACAAGAATACCCAATCTTATGCGGTGGATGGGGTAAAGTAAAATCAGCAAATGCTTCTTAAGGAGCGTGAATGAGTAAGGACAAAAAACTTTGGGCTATGGACGCACAAGAGTTTGCAGAGTATGCAAAGACAGCAAGCAAGACTGAACTAGCAGAATACAAAAACGAGTTACCCCAATACATCGAGTATCTACAAGCAGAGTTGCGAAAGTATGAGGCAGAGCAAAAAGCACTCAAAGGCGCAAGCACTAGATTGGGACTACACCTAATTGAGCAACTATTAAGAAAAGCAAAAGGGGAAATTCCAGCACAAGACAATGCAGACAAAAACGCGCAATGGCGCAAAAATACTGACATAATCGCAGACAACACAAGCGTTGAAAAATTCTACGAGATTTTGGATGGCTTAAGCGATGATGAAATGAGCGAAGTCCTTGAAGATAACTGCTACGAAGAGTTGGAAGTGGAATGTTTGATTGAGGATGCACAAGATGACTTAAGACGCTTTAGAGAGCACGAGATGATTTTGGAGGAACTCGGCATATAGCTATAAAACAAAAATCTAGGACATTTTGCCTATTCTAGCAAAATCTACAAGCCTAGCCAAGATTTTTGGTTTGGCTACGCTGCTTGTTGCTTACTCCAAAAGCCAAACACTTCGGCAAAAACACTAGCAATGATTTGAAGCAAATCGCACCTTTTTGTCATTGTGAGGCGTGTGAGTAAGCACAACGAAGCAATCCAAAAAATAATATAGATTGCCACGCAAATTCGCTACGCTCATTTTCTCGCAATGACGAAAAAGTGGTGCGCAATGCAAAATCAACACACGATGACAAATCTTTCCACGCTTTTGCCAATGCAAAAGATACCCACCCCCAAACCCCCTCCGCAAAGGGAGGGGACTTCAAGAAGTTTCCCTATAAATAAAACTCTTTGTCATATTGAGGGCGTAGCCCGAAGTATCTCAAGTAGAATCTAATAGAGATATTTCGGTTTCTACGAAACCTAAATATAACAACGGATAAAAGCGTGGATTGCCACGAACGCTAAAGCGATTCTCGCAATGACGAAGTAGCGTGTGTATTGCCACGCAAGTTTCGCGTAGCAAAATCGTGGCAATCCACGCGTTTATCGCCATTGCGAGATTTTACTAAAGAAACTTCGGCTTCACCTTGTTTTCTAAAGAAACTGCACTACGCTTGTTTTGCCACGCCCATTTCATTTGCTCGCAATGACGAAAATCGCCATTTAAGAATTAGCAAAATATTTCAAAATCTCTCTTAAGCCGAAAAGCCCTTAAGCAAAACTTCAGCTTCATTTTTTAGTCTAGTTTTATCCCAAATCCATTCCCAAAATCTTACCAAACTCATAAAATCACCCCACCAAAAATCACAAAAACAGCAATTTTTGCAAAAATACGATTCCCAAACACGCGCAAAATAAGCACTTACACAGCAAGGGGGTTTTAGCCGCTTGTTAAATTCTCTTATGGTAAAATAAAGCCCGCGTCATACCTGCACTTAAATGCGTTTTAGCCGCTTGTTAAATTCTCTTATG
>NZ_KI669455.1:383546-384570 GCF_000507845.1 Helicobacter macacae MIT 99-5501
CCTTGTTTTCTAAAGAAACTTCGGCTTCGCCTTGTTTTCTAAAGAAACTTCGGCTTCGCCTTGTTTTCTAAAGAAACTTCGGCTTCACCTTGTTTTGTGAGAATCGCGTAGCGATTCGTGGCAATCTATTTTTTTTGATTCTTTTGTAATGTTTTTGAGTATTTTTGGGTTTGTGTTTTTGGGGTGGATTTGGGCGTGTTTATGATTGTTTGGGTAAGTTTGGGATTTAAAAGCCCCCTCCCTTAGAGTAACCGTGCTTTTTGCCACTTCGTGTGTGAGGAGGACAAAAGCCCCCTCCCTTGAATCCATTTTTTTCAAAGTGAGGGTGTTTGGCTTCTTTAAGCCCCCTCCCGCAGCACGAGGGTGTTTGGGGGTGGGTTTCTTTTGCGTTAGCAAAAGCGTGGAAAGATTCGTCATTGCGAGCAAATGCGCTAGCATTTGCGTGGCAATCTATAATGCCGACATTATAAGACGAAGTTTTGTCATTGCGAGAATTTACTAAAGAAACTTCATTCGTTTGTTTTGCGTAGCAAAATCGTGGCAATCCACCACACCGTCATTGCGAGGCAGTGGCTTTAGCCACAACGAAGCAATCCATTTCTTTACTTTTGTAGATTACCACGCTCGCTTCGCTCGCTCACAAAACAAGCGTAGCGCAGTTTCTTTAGTAATGACAGAAGTGCTGCGTTTGCTTTGTTGATAATGAAGGTATTTGCATTGCTAGCAGTGGCGTTTTTGTTGCTTGCAGTTGTTAGCTTTGCTTAAGAAGCGTAGGTGGTATCTACCCACCCCCTAACCCCCTCCGCACAGGGAGGGGGAATAAGTAGAATCGCCACCTACAATGGAGGTGGAAATTACATTGTGCCCACCTGCATTGTCATATTGAGGTTTTGCAGAAACCGAAATATCCCTACTTGATTTTGCAATCCGCAGAATCTTTTGAGATACTTCGGGCTACGCCCTTAAGTATGACAAAAAGTTGTAGTATGACAATTTAAGAAGTTTGTTTGAGATACTTCGCTTC
>NZ_KI669455.1:388230-553332 GCF_000507845.1 Helicobacter macacae MIT 99-5501
TATAATGCCGACATTATAAGACGAAGTTTTGTCATTGCGAGAATTTACTAAAGAAACTTCATTCGTTTGTTTTGCGTAGCAAAATCGTGGCAATCTATGTCTTTTTGTTTTTTATATGGATTGCTACGCTTGCTTCGTTCGCTCACAAAACAAGCGTAGCGCAGTTTCTTTAGAAAACAAGCGTAGCGCAGTTTCTTTAGAAAACAAGGCGAAGCCGAAGTTTCTTTAGTAATGACAGAAGTGCTGTGTTTGCTTTGTTGGCAATGGAAATATTCGCATTGCTAGCAGTTGGGTTTTTGTCGCTTGCAGTTGTTAGCTTTGCTTAAGAAGCGTAGGTGGTATCTACCCACCCCCTAGCCCCCTCCGCAGAGGGAGGGGGGAACTAATTGGCTTGCTTGCGCTTGCAAGGGATGGGGAACTGATTAAGCATAAGCCACTCTCTCACATTCACTCACTCTCTAGCACAAATTCCACTCCTGCTATATTACACACCCTCACTCTCCCTCTCACTCACTTTCTAACCCTCACTCTACATTCTCTCTCGCACAACAAAATATCCAAACAAAAACACCAATCCCTATACTACCACACTAAAATTCAATCCCTCACATTCTCTTTTTATACTCTCTCCCTAGCACTTTTTCTTATTAGCATCATCTAATATTGCTTTAGCGATATTAGATACACTTGTAGAGATTTGTGAGCTAGCATTTGCTATGCTTACATTTTCTTGGGTTACAGATTCTAGGTTGGTTATGGTTTCATTGATTTGAGCGATTCCAGCAGTTTGCTCTTTTATAGATTCTGCCATATCATTGATTGATTGCACAAGTAAGTTTGTATTTGCTTCAATCTCTCCTAGTGATTTACCTGTGCGCTCTGCTAGCTTTCTCACTTCATCAGCGACAACGGCAAATCCTCTGCCGTGCTCACCAGCCCTAGCTGCTTCGATAGCTGCATTTAGTGCAAGTAAGTTTGTTTGGTCTGCTATATCTCTTATGATTCCTATGACATTTCTAATGTCTTCTGTTTGGTTAATCACTTCATTACTTCTTGAGGATACATTTTGCATAGATGAAGTGATTTCCTCTACTGCTGTTGCAGTTTGCTCTAGGCTTGAGGCTTGAGAGTTTGAGCTTTGAGTAAGAGAAGCTACTGCCTCTTCAAGTTTATCACTTTGTTCATTAAGAGAGTTTGCAAAGTTTAGTGAAGTCTTTAGCATTTTTCTTACTTCTGCACCTAGTGTATTGGTAACGACTTCTACGCGTCCTGTTGGATTTGCTACTTCAGTAGTAAAATCTAGCTTTGTATAGCTGTCAAATACACGATTGATTTCGTTTAGGTCTGTGCCCACAGCTGTATTTATCCCATTTATTAGATTATTTACAGAATCCCTTAGCGCATTTAGCTGTGGATTGCTACCCTCTAGTGAAATGCGTCTATCTATCACACCACTTGATTGAATATTGCTTATGACTTCTAGGGATTGCTTGACTAGGGCTGCGTCTTGCTCCAAGTATTTTTGGGTATTTTCCACATTCTCATTTATCGCCATTGCCATAGCCCCTAGCTCATCTCTCGCCTTTGGTTGCAAAAACGGAGGGAGAGTATCTGTCCTATGATTTAGATAGTCAAAAAACCCAAAAAGCTGACTAGAAATATTGCTGATTCTGCTAACAACTCGATTTTTGATATACACAAACACAGTGCCTACAATAACCCCTAGTGATATGATGATTCCTAGCAGCACGACATTGCGGAGTTCATTTACAGGGGCTATGACTTGCTCCTCTGGAAGTGCAAACACCATAGCCCAATAAGTCCCACTTCCTTTGCCTGCTTCAAATGTTTTTACCCCTGTCCAGCTTATATCGCCATTGCTTGTGCGGTATTCGTATATGCCATTTTTGCGCTCTGCTACGCCTTTGGCTAGTCGTGCTGAAGAGGGGGTTTTGTTTATAGAGGCTATTTCCTCGCCTTGCCATTCCTTTCTAGGGTGGATAATGATAGTGCTATCTTGAGTAAGCACAAATGGCACTACGCCATCTGCCTTTAGGGCTTCTTTTGCACTTTGCAAAATCTCATCACCCAAATTACTTGCTTCAATAAGCAAGCCAACCACGCCAATGGTTCTGCCATCTTTTGTGATAGGCACATTTAGAGATACGCCATAGACTTCGCCTATGCTTGAGACTCTCTTAAATGCGGGATTGCTTATGGCGATTTTGCCACTACTCATTGCTTTTTGCAGTCCTTTGAAGCTAGCCACGACAGGGTCTGCCTCTAAAATACTTATCCCGCCTTTTTGGTCGGGGGTTTTGTCTTTTGCTAGGATTAGAAACTCTCCATTTGGAAGCCTATGTTTTGAGTCTTTTATCCCGCCTAGCACACTAGAATCCTGCAAATACACATAGCCAAGAGAAGCCCAAGGATTGTTATCAAGCAGGCTTGATATAGAGCTTTGCAAAATATCCTCATTGTCATAGCGCGGATTTTGCAACACAAACCCTATGCTTTCTCCACTTGTTTTTAGCATAGCAAAAGCCTCATTTATCGAATCCTCTAAAAAGCCTGCAAATCTAGCTGAAATGTTATCAATTAGTTTGTGAGATTCTTCTGTCTGTATGTTTGATGACATTTTAGTTATCCCAAATGCCATAAGTAGCATACAAAGCATCACTATGCCGTTGATAAATAGCGCGACTCTCGTGCCAAGTTTCATATTTGTCCAAGCTTGCATTTTCTAACTCCTTTTATCCCCTGAATTTGTTTTTTGGATTTTGCGCGTGTTTGCACAGATTTTGTGTGCTTTTTGCGTGATTTAGCCGTAACCCTATATTTCCATAAACTTAAATCTAGTCATAAATCTTTAGACTTTCCTAAACTATATAGACTATCTTAAGATTTTTAGCAGAATTTGACAGAATTTACTTACTAAGCTATCCTAAGAATCATTGCTGATTTATCGCTAGATTTTGCACTATTTTTGTATCTCTCTCTAATGATTTCGCATAAGGCACATTGTAGCAGAAAATATCTTAAAAGTAGGCTTGCGTTTTGGATTATTTCTGCTTTTTTCGCAATAACTCGTATTTTTTTCGTTTTTCCCACAGGCTCTTGCGACTCATACCTAGCTTTTTGGCAAGCTCGACATCAGGGTAGCGATTCTCAAACCTTGTGATAATGGTTTTGACATAGTCCGTTACAGACATTATGTCCCCACCGATTTCTTGCATATTTGGGATATGGCAAATATCAATGATTTGAGGGAAAAAGATTTTATCTGTGGATACGCACGAGATGATAAAGGGATATTTAGTAACAGATTCCAAAAACTCCCTTCTTTCGCTTCTTTTTAGCTCCTCAAGATTTGTGATATATGAGATTTTGCTTCTGCGAGGGGATTGCTCTAGTATCTCTTTGTAGTCGGTGTTTTTTAGCGTGATGAAGTCAAAGGATACATTTTTGTCCCTAGCGTATTTCATCGCATAAATATCCGCGCTTCGCTGCGAGGTGCTTTTGATGAGAAAAGGAGGATTGTATTGGATAAGATGAGGGGTGTTTAGCTCGTTTTGGACGAAATTGAAATAAGCGTTATAAAATCCTAGCACCTTTTTGATTTTGGCAAACTCGTGATAATGTGAAATCTTGCGCATCAGCTCATCAGTAGAAAAAGGCTTTATCACATAGTCTTTTGCCCCTATAAGCATAGGTTTATTCACAGTATTGTCATTGGTATAGGTTACCATCATAATGATAATTGAGTTAGTCGAGTGCCTTTTGATAAATACTTCACAAGCATCATCATATAGCTTTGATGCTATCAATATCACATCATAATCAACCTTTTCTTTGGGAATCTCTGTGGCGATAGAGCACTCATAGCCCGCTTCATCAAGTTTGCCTGATAGGGATTCTGCTAGGTAGATTTCTGGCTCTAAGATAAGAAGTGTCATTTGTCCGTCCTTTTTGTTTTTGGAGTTTTGCTATGTTTTGTGCGTTTATCGCTAAGTTTGGCTTGGCTTATAAGATTTTGCCAAAGCCACCCAATCAACCCTCCTAACTATCGCTGAAGTCATCACACACACGCCCTCTCCCCTCCCTACAAAGCCCAAATGCTCTGTGGTGGTGGCTTTGATATTTACAAAGCGCAGAGGCACACTTAGAAGTGTGGCGATAGATTCTTGTATGGCGCGTTTATAGGGCGTGATTTTGGGCATTTGAGCGATGATGCTAATATCGACATTGCCCACCACAAAGCCTACCTTTTGGAGAAAATCCACCACGCTTTGTAGTAACTGCTTAGAATCAGCGTTTTTGTATGATTCATCATTGTCTGGAAACCACTCGCCTATATCGCCCGCACCTATCGCACCAAGTAGTGCATCTATAAGGCTATGCAGTGCCACATCGCCATCGCTATGAGCCCTAAACCCAAAGCTAGAATCTATCTTTACTCCCCCTAGCACCATTTGCTTGCCCTCCTCAAAGCTATGCACATCAATACCATTGCCGATAAAAATATCATTTTTGCAAGCAATTTGATTTGCTTTGGCATCGCTAGCAAAATCTGCCAAATACTCCAAATCCTCCACAAAAGTGAGCTTGCGAAGCGAGTCTTTGCCCTCTATGTATGCGACTTTGCCACCATTTGCAGCGATTATGCTACTTTCATCTGTGTATGTTTGGTTTGTGGCTTGCAGTGCTGCGCGTAGGGATTGTGTGCGTGAGAGCTGTGGGGTTTGTATGCGGTGCAGGGATTCTCGCTTGATATATTTGCCATCATATATCGCTGTGTCTGGCACGCGCAAAGTCGGCACTACGCAGTCTATGCGCTCGCCCTGTGCCATATCGCTTGAAGCTATCGCTTTGCCAAAAAGCCGTGAGATAATGTCATAATCAATGCCAAACCTTGCCACATCGCTTATTAGCACCCATTTTGTTTGCACACTTTTAAGTGCGTTGATGATAGAATCTTGGCGAGATTCCCCACCTTGCGTGATTTCATACTCACAAAGTTTGCGCATATAGTTTTGCTCATCTTTGTGCGCGCTTACTAGCACTTGAGCGAAGCTAAAGCGCTCTACACATTTTTGGGCGACAAAGAGCCAAAGTGGCTTATCATCTATGCTAAGCCATTGTTTTTTGATAGGGAATCGCTCTCTTAACCGCGTAGAATCTCCCGCAGCAAGCAAGATAAGCGTGGTATCTTTTGCAAAAGAATCAAGCGCGGAATCTGTGATATTTGGTTTTGCTTGGGAAATGTTTTGCATAAAGTCTTGCATAAAATCGTGTGCCTTTTTGAAGTTTTTGGTGGTTAAATAGATTTTGCTTTGGTGTTTTTGCGTAGCTTGCTAAGAAAAATTGCATTTTGTTACGAAATTATACAATTTTTTGTCAAACTTGCTTTGAAATTTTTGCAAAAAAGCTGATTTTTCGCAAAATAGGCTTTTGTAGAGATAAATTTATATTGCGCAAGTAGATTCTACTCCTTGCTAAAAACCAATATTTTTTGCATTTTTAGTGCATTTTGTGCTATTTTTGCCACATTAGAGTGAAAAAATATCTATTCAAACTTCGCACTTATGGGCTAAATGGAATGCTTAGTGCTTATAAAAGCACGATACACAAAACCTAAGCAATCTACCCAAAAACTCAAAACTTACAACACAAAGTCAACACAAAGCGGGAAATAATGCTAAATAATAAACATATTCTTATCACAGGTGGCACAGGGAGCTTTGGCAAAAAGTTTGTCGAAAAGGTGTTGCAAAAATACCGCCCCGCTCGCCTTATCGTATATAGCCGAGATGAGCTAAAGCAATATGAGATGAGCCAAGTTTTTTCCCACAAAGCTATGCGGTATTTTATCGGCGATGTGCGGGATTTGGACAGACTAGAATCCGCACTTGTGGGCGTGGATATTTGCATACACGCAGCCGCGCTAAAGCAAGTCCCAATCGCAGAATACAACCCCACCGAGTGCATAAAAACAAACATAAATGGCGCAAGCAATGTCATCTCTGCGTGCCTAAAAAACGGAGTAAAGCATATCATTGCGCTATCGACTGACAAAGCAGCAAATCCTATCAATCTATACGGCGCGACAAAACTTTGCTCTGATAAATTATTTGTAAGCGCAAATAATATAAAAGGTGCTAGAGAATCTGTATTTAGCGTGGTGCGATATGGCAATGTCGTGGGAAGTCGCGGAAGTGTCGTGCCGCTTTTTAAGCGTCTAATCGCGCAAGGCGCAAAAGAGATTCCCATAACAGATGAGAGAATGACGAGGTTTTTTATCACTTTGGAGCAGGGGGTGGAGTTTGTGCTAAAAAGTTTGGAGCGAATGCACGGAGGCGAAATCTTTGTCCCCAAAATCCCAAGTATGAAAATCACGCAACTAGCCAATGCCCTAGCCCCACACCTGCCTATCAAATCTATCGGCATACGAGCAGGAGAGAAGCTACACGAAGTAATGATTCCGCTTGATGACTCTAGGCATTGCTTTGAGTTTGATGATTTTTATCTGCTAGAGCCTAGCATAGTGTTTCAATCCCCCATAGACTACGGCACAACGCGAAATGGCGAGAGGGGGGAGCGCGTAAAAGAGAGCTTTGAATACTCAAGCGAGAAAAACACCAAATGGCTTAGCCAAGACGAGCTAATCGCAATCACGCAAGATATACACTAAGGAAGAGGCTATACAATAAGGCTATATACATAGCAAGTGAAATAGCGTGGGCAAAAAGCTACGGAAGTAGTGGCAAGCGAGGGAAATGTGGGCAAGTGAGGGAAGGAAAGAAGTATTGGCAAGTGTGGGCAAGCACAGAGAAGTGTGAAGAAGTGCAGAGAAGCCAACTCCCAAATACCTATCATAAACAATACTTACACTTCATACATAGATTATTTTTGCAAAATTTTATAAAATCTAGCCTTATGCGCTTTGTGTGTATTTTGTGGCTTTGGTGTGGCTTATCCTGCAAGCATTGATTTTTGCAAGATTTATATGCTTTTTTGTCAAAAATATCATTTTTCATAGCAATATGCAGATTTTTAAGCTTATTTTAAGTAGGGGGGGGGGGGGCAAAATAACACTGTTATTTCTAATATGTATTTAAAAAAACAAAAATTCTAATGAATAAAAATTATTGATTAACTTTTATTGTGATACAATGCTAATAAATAATTTTTATCAATCAATTTATTTTTTAGTTTAGTCAGCTTGATGAGAGGAATTCATTTTTGAGATTCTCTCATCAAGATAGTGAATCCTAAAAATGCAAAAAACACCAAAACCAAAAATACAAGCAAAATCAAAATGCAAGGAAGTCAAATGCAACCTCTAGCACTAAAAATCATCATAAGCCTACTAGGCATTGTCGCAATCATCGTTCTGTGTATAGCCTTCACCAAAGCGCGAAATTCCCAACACATAAGAATCGAAAAAATGACAGAAAATATCGCTTCTTTGAGAAAGATGAGAAATGGCAAAAGCGGATATGCAGAGACAGACTATCTATCCACAGATAAAAATATGCAGGAAAAGTATATGTGGGGAGGTGGCAAAAGTGGTGGTAGAGAGCACTAAAAACAACCAAAAGCCACAAAACCAAACATACAAAATCATTTACACACAAAATTTCTAAGATAAATTTTTAGATTTTACTTACTTTGATACTTGCACTACTTCACATTACTTATGTTTTAGGAATAAAAGACTTCAGCTCCATTTACCCCAAAGAGTTTTAGACTACAAGTGAAAATTATTTTAAGTCAAGATTTTTAAGGCAAGATTTATATTTTAAGTGGAAATTTTGTTATGCGAAGTTGACGAAAGATTTAGCAAGCTACACTTTAAGAAGTCTTAAGAATTTTAAGAATTTCAAAAACTTTATAACCCCTAAAAAACAATCCCCTAGCAACACAGACATTTTCTTAATTCATTTGTCTGCCTTGCTACTTAGCTACCTTGTGTCAAATCTAGCTAGCTTCAAACTAGCTAGATTCCTAGATTTTTGCTATTTTTTCTTAGGAGGGCATTTGCAAGCGAGCTTTTTTCCGCTATCATCTAGCTCTGGGTGTAGCTCGACAGATTCTTTGATATTGTAGAGATAGACGAAGTTATTGTAGCATACCGCCGTTACATTCTTGCGCTTGGTGGGGGTTTTGCAAACATTGCCTTTGCCTTGCTTTAGCATATTTGCGACTTTATACATTGTCAAGTCCTCATCTGCAAGGGCTGTCGTGGTAATTGCGCTAGTGGCTATGCCAAGTGCTAGCAGGATTTTTGTTATTTTCATTTTTATCTCCTTTTGGTGTGCTTTGCTTTTGTGCTTACAAAATCAAACCAGCTAGGCATTGTAGCACAAATCACTAAATGTAAATTTACATTTAGTGATAACTTTCTAGCTTGCTACTATCTCTTGTGCTAGATTTTGGGTTTATCTCGGGCTATGTTTTTGGGCTATTTTTGCGTGATTTTTTATAAAAGATTCTAAAGTCATTTATCACGCATACGCTTCCCACAGCTAGCACACCACCTATGACAATCCAATACTGCGGAATCTCTCCCAAAATCACAAATGCAAATATAAGCGCAAACACAGGCGTCAAAAGCGCGTAAATTCCACCTTGTGTAACGCCTAGCACAAATAGCCCGTGATAAAACACACTTGTAGAAAACACCGTGCAAAATACCGCCGCGACTATTATACTCCCCCAAAAGATAAAATCCGCCTCCAAGATTTTCTCAATCCCGCTAACCCCACTAGAATCAAGCATAAAAAGCGAGGGCAAAAACGCCACCGCACTTATTAGGCAAATATAAAAATTCACACAAAGCGGATTTAGATTTTCACTTGCTAGCCTTGAGCCTATCATCAAAAACGCCCAAGCAAGCGAAGCAAAAAGATATATCGCATTAAAAGGGTGCAATATCGCACTACTATTGCCAAAAAGATTTATCAAAAACGCTCCTGCGACTATACCAAGTGCTAGCCCCCACTTCTCTCGCCTAAGCAGTGTCTGTCCCCTCCACACACTCCACAAAAATGCCGCGATAATAGGTGGCAGCACCTCTGTAATCACTCCCGCGCTTCCAGCATCGCCAAACTCCATACCCGCATACATAGCATAAGAATACGCCGTGTGGCAAATCGCGCTAAAGGCTAGTGGCAAAAAGGCTTTGCGAGGGATTTTAAAAGAGATTTTTAGCACAAAAAGAAGTGGCACAAAGCAAATAGATACGATAAGGAATCGAATGCAGGCAACTTGCGCGGGCGAGGCATACTCTAATAGCACTTTGGATAATGCCCACACAAGTCCCCAGCCCATCATCGCCAAAACGAGCAAAAATCTCAAAACGCACCCCTATGATTTTATGGATTTTGTTGTTTAGGCTATAAGCACCTACAACAAACACAAAATCTTACCACAATACTTTATCTAGGCTAAATCTTGGCTATAAATATTGCCAATAATTTTTTTAATAAATATTTTTTTGATTAAAGATTTTGCAAAGATTCTTTGGCAAGTCTAAAATCCCTAAACACCAAACAAAAATAGCCACCCACACAAAAGAATCCAAACACCTCTACAATCCACTATCAGCACACAAAATCTAAAAATCTAAAACTCAAAAAGCAACCTTACAAAGTCCTAAACACCAGCACGAACGCGCTACCTTTGCCAACCTCGCTTTGCACTTTTAAGTCTATGTCATATTTGCTAGCGATTTCACTCACCAATGATAGCCCTATGCCAAAGCCCCCTTTATCATCATTAAACCGCTTGTATCGCTCAAATATCCGCTCCAAATCCTCCTTTTGTATGCCATAGCCACTATCGCGTATTTCTAGCGTTGCTTTGTCTTGGCTAGCTGTGAGGAGCAAAGAGATTGTGCCTCCTTTGTGGTTGTATTTGATTGCGTTTGATAGGAGATTATCTAGCATTATGGTGATTTCATCTTTGTTTGCATAGATTTTAGCAGGGGCAAGGCTAGAATCTAGAGTGATATTTTTTTGTGCCAAAAGGGTGGAGAAATACTCCACGCGCTCATTTATAAGAGAATCTATCTGCAAAGATTGCTCATTATTTTTGCCTTGATAGAAGTTTAGGAAAATGAGATTTTGATACATTTGGTGCAGGCTTTGGGCAGATAGCTTGATATGGTGTAGTCGCTTTTTGTTTCCCTCTCCTAGCTCGCTGTTATCAAATTTTTGCACACTCATTAGGATAACGCTAAGGGGCGTATTTACCTCGTGTGTGGTGTCTTTGATAAATCGCTCTAGGTGCTTTATCTGTGCTTTGATAGGGCGTAGTGATAGCCTCACAAGCGCGTAAGCCACAATCGCAATCACAAGCAAGCAAAGCAACATAAGGGCGATGATTTCAACGCGAATGGAGAGAATCTCTTTTTTTATAGATTTTATCTGCTTTGGTTGGCTAAATCTTTGCGCTTCAAGCCTTGCATCATCTTTGCTAAAAATCTTTGTGCCACTCTCTACCGCCTCGCCTTGCAAGATAAAAATCCACCCCTGCTTATCAAGGTATTTCATAGCCGATTTTGGTATTTTGCCCCCACCAAATGGGTGATGAAAAAGCAAGCCTCTGTTGCGTGAAAAATTCACAAAAATAAACCCTTCAAAGCGCAAAAATCCCTGCGGACTAGCAAATATAGGGCTAATAGAATCTAGCCCCACGCTTAAATCACTATACACCACACCTAGATTCTCATCTAGCAGGGCAAATGGCGAGTTTATCTCCGCCCTCATTTCACGCAAAAATTCCAGCAAAGCAGGCGAAGCTTCTTTACTTTTTTGGAATCTTTGTGGTGCATTTTGATTGACTTGTGGCGTGTCTTGTGGGGTTTGCGCGTTTTGTTGATATTGTAGGGCTTGCTTAGCTTGCAAAGAGCGCAGTTCTTGGAGCTTTTGGATTTCTTTTAAGAGTTTTGCTTGATTTTTTGGGGTATTTTTCTTTTGAAGTTTTGCCTCTTTTTCCTCTATTTCTTCGAGTGTTTTTTTGATTTCTCTCTCTATCCCTGCGCTACTTTTGAAATCCATTTGTGCCATTGCAGTGGCGATTTGGATAAAGTCATTGCGCATTTGCATTGATTGGTGGTCGCGCAAATTATGCAATTCTTTGTTATACATCATAAAAGATATGATTCCCAAAAAGCATACCGAAGTCCCCAAATAAAGGAGTAAAATCTTATAAGTTGTGCTTGTGAAAGTGTCGATTTTTTTGGGATTTTGGGATTTTGGGACTTTGGGAAAAGCAAAAAATTTACCCAAAAAGCTAGCACGCATTTCCCCCCAAATCACCTTAAAAAACTTCCTTAGATTCCCTAGTTTTTTAAGATTTTTGCCATATTGAGTAAAATGCTTTAACTTTTTATTTGGCATAGCAATATCCCCTATGCCTTTGCGTGGCGATACTCTCACTCCCTAGCACTTTTCGCAAGTTTTTGATATACACGCGCAACGCCATATTTGTGGGGCTTTCATCATAGCTCCATATCCGCTCAAAAATCTCATCTTGGCTGACAAAATTCCCTCGATTTTGCAAGAGCAGTGCGAGCAGTTCGCGCTCTTTGTTAGTAAGGGGGATTTCTTTTTGTGTATGTTTATCAAAAAGTGTTTTTTGCAGTATGTCAAAGCAATGCTTCTCGCTAAGCTCTAAAATCTCGCTATTTTGGTGTGCAAAAGACCTTTTAAGCAAGCAATCCACGCGCAAAAGAAGCTCATCTACATCAAATGGTTTGCGTAAATAATCATCACAGCCCACCAAAAATCCCCGCTTCAAATCCTCTATCATCGAAAGCGAAGTAAGAAAAATCGTGGGCGTATTTTTGCCAAGCCCCCTAAGCTCTTTTAGCACTTCAAAGCCATTTCCTAGAGGGACCTTGACATCAAATATCCACAAATCAAACGCCTGCTCATAGCCTATTTCTAGAGCGTTTTGTGCGTTTTCGCAGTGCGTTACAAGATAGCCTTTTTCTTTTAGTTCATCACAGAGCATTTCGCCAAGCGACAAATCATCTTCTAAAAGTAGGATTTTTACGCCCTTTTTTGCCATTCGCGCTCTCCTTTTTGCGTTGTTATCACTAAGCATAAATATTTGATATTGTAAAAGATTTTGCAAAATCTATGCGCATTGCTCCAAACAAAAGTGATATATTTTGCAAAATCTTACTAAGTTTTGTGGCATAGCCTAGATTCTAGAATCTAGGCTATAAAAGGAACAAAGCAGGCACTACAATTTAGTCATCAAACTCATAGTCTTTGAACCCTTTGGCTTTTTCGTGTTTTTCGTGTTTATGTTTTTGTCCGATGAAATCGCAATTTTTATGAAAGACTTTTAGCCCTGCTTCACGGATTTGCGCTCCTGTCATAGAGTCTGTCCTAGCTTGGAATGCCTTGCAAGATTCTATTTTTCTTTTTCGCGCTTGTTCGACAGAGAGTTTAGAGAAACCTTGCTTTCGAGCGTATTTGATAGCGCGTTTGAAGTCTTTTGCTTCTGCGTAGGGCTTTGCATTTACGCGCTTATTTACCTCTATGGCGAAATCTGGCTCATCACTTGGGGCAATCGAGCCTGCAAGTTTGATTAGCTCACTATCGCTTTTCGCGCTAAAGTCCGCACCAAGAGCAAAAGAGCCACACAAAACGCTACTTGCAAAACCTGCCAAACTTGCCAAAAACAATACCCTTGCCCACGAAAATTTCATTTGTGAAGTTTTCATTTGTGTTCTCCTTATTTAAGAAAATTTTGCTGTCTAAAACTCTTTAGGCTTTTTTAGAATCTTTTATAGCTAGAATCTTATGGATTTCATAGCTTAAAAGATTGCGCTTTAAGTCCAAATGTCTTAAACAAACAGCGCAATTCTAAAAAACCAACATAAAACGAGCGTGAAAACAAAATTTTATTTTTGTGTAAATAAAAAATTTACTTTTTTTCTTTTCGTGCTTGCCATCGTTATGTGGCGTTTATCCCACTCATTACAAACCACCCAAAAAGTCGCATATATCTAGCTTTGAGCGTTATTGCTTTTTGACAAAAAACACAAAAACAATGATACAATTTCGCGCTTAAAAATTTGCCAAGCAAAATCTAACGAAAGGAAAAAAAATGTCAAAAATCATCTATGCAAAACCAACTTACACATTCTCACGCAAAACCATATCCACCCTCTCATCACTATCTTTCGCGCTTGCTATTTCCATATCAAATGCAGCTCCACTTAGCCAAGAGGAATGGAATCAAGACTTTAACGCCTGTGTGTTTAACAAAGACCACAATATGTGTCAGAGACTCATAAACAACGGACTACAAACCCTAGAAGAATGCACCAAAACCACTTGCAATGACAATGGACTAATATATCAAAATGCAGGATTTCAAGCAAAAGCTATCACATTTTTCAAAAGAGCTATTGAATTGGACGATAATCGTGCTTATCACAATCTAGGATTGCTCTACCACAAAGAGATAGGAAATATCCCACAAGCAAAAAAATTCTACGAGCTAGCACTGCAAAAGCAACACTACGGAGCAAGGCTAAATCTAGGGACTTTATATTATGAGCAAAAAGACTACTCAAACGCGCTCAAGCACTTTGAAATCGTGTGTGAAAAAAGCAATGGCGAAGCAAAAATGCTTGCTTGCCATAATCTAGGCGTAATGTATGATAACGGCGAGGGCGCACTGCAAGACTACCGCAAATCACACCAATACTACAAAACCTCTTGTGATATGGGATATGGCTATGCGTGCAACAATCTAGGCGTGCTATATGCAAATGGGCTTGGCACAAAGCAAAATCTACTTATGGCAAAAGAGCTATACGGCAAAGCCTGTAACCTCGTCTGCAACAAAGGCTGTGCCAACTACAAGGCACTAAACCAAAAGAACTTGAAGTAATGTTTTTAGATTTTGATTTTTATGGATTTTAGATAGGCAATGTGCCCATTTTTTTCGTCATTGCGAGATTTTATCAAAGAAACTTCGCTTGTTTTGCGTAGCAAAATCGTGGTAGTCCACATTCATCGTCATTGCTAGCAAGTCTTTAAGACTTGTGTGGCAAAACGAAGTTTCTTTAATAGTCTAGCCTTTCCCGTCATTGCGAGCAAGCAAAGCGAGCGGTGGCAATCCACTTTCTATGTCAATCGTGTTTGATTTTGGATTGCCACGATTTTTGCTACACAAAATCTCGCAATGACGGGGTGGTGGATTGCCACGATTTTTGCTACGAAAAATCTCGCAATGACGGTTTTGCTACGCAAAACAAGGCGAAGCCGCAGTTTCTTTAGTTTCTTTAGTAAAACAAGCGTGGCGAAGTTTCTATTTCCCCCTCCCTTGCGAGTTATGGCAAGTAAACTATTTCCCCCTCCCTTTGCGGAGGGGGATTAAGGGGGTGGGTATTAGGTTTTAAGGATTTTTATGGAGTGGGGGTTCTTTTAGATTCCTAAATCTCGCCTTGCTAGGTAGCACCGAAGCCACAACGGAGGCAATCCGCCACATATTCATTGCGAGAATCGCGTAAGCCACTCGTGGCAATCTATTTGTCATTGGCAGGCAAGGTAGCCACCTTGCTATTGCTCAGTATTTTTAGCTATCTTAATAAGCGCAATCACAAATCATTCTCTTGTAGAGAATCTATTTCTTGCTTATTTTTTATCATAAAGCGATTCAAGATGCTCGCTAAAAGCATTATATGCGCCCGATACAATCTCATTATGCTCATTTTCAAAACTCTGCAAAATCCACTCAATTTTTTCTTTGTAGATAGATTTTGCACTATTTTTTGTGGATTGTGAGTGTGGGGTTTGTGCGCTCAAAGATTGTTTATGTGGTGTTGTGGGTAGGTTTGCTTTGGCGTGTTTTATTTTGCTTAAAAACTCACTAGAGATTTTGCCTACATTTTCTTCTAAGTGTGCTAGCTCATTTTCTGCGTTGTATGCTTTGGCTGATTGCTTGGCTTTTGCAATCGCTTCTTGTTTGTATTGGTTGTGGTGTTTGCTTAAGTCTTTGGCACTTTCTTTTTTGCTCTCAAACTGACTAAGATAATGCTCATAGCCACTTCCCTTATATGATTCTGTTTGAGGTTTGTTTCTTTGCTCGGCTTCTATAATGACTTTTAGGCGAGATTCTAGCTCGTTTATTTTTGTTTGAAATGTTTGCTCTATCTCTTGGCTTCTCTCTTGGATAGACTTTTTTGGCGAGTTTGCGCTCAAATGGCTTGACACAAACGCTACACAGGCTAATGCGACAAAAAATACTCTACTAGCTTCTTTGCGGACGGACTTTTTCATTTGATTCTCCTTTTTGTTGTTTTGGTGGTCGCTTTAGTGTCGGCTAATGTGTAACCATACCAAAAAAAAAAAAAAAACGCCAAATTGGAATAATGCACGCAAAATACCTCAAAAAAAGCACTCAAAAGAAATAGGCAAGCAAAATACGCAAAACCTAAGAAAATAACGATAAATAAAAATTAACAAAAAATTTAAAAAAGTGTGAAAATTTTTGCTAATTTTTATTGTTTGTAGATTTTTAATTTTTTTTGATTTTGAGGGATACTTGCAAGATTGCGCAATGTAGATTTTGCAAAGTAGGTTTTATAAAGCAGGTTTTGCAAAATGATTTTTGAAGTAGATTTTGTAAAAGTGGTTTTTAGCGTGTTTGCGTGGTTTTTAGCGTGTTTGCTAAGGTAGATTTTACAAAGTATTTTTTGCGTTTTTTGCGATTTTGACTACAAGGCTTGCTGCTTGTATCAAATCCAAAAGCGCAAAATTTAGTGATTTTTAAGTCGTGATTTTATGATAACACATCAATACGCTTAAAGCCCTTACCTTTTTGAACTCTGATTTTGAGATAGGCAAGTGGAAAAAGCAAAAATCCACCCCACCAAAACCGCTCACAGGCTTTTTGCAGGGCAAGTCCTAGATTGTATTCGTAGCTTTGCATTAGCTCTTGCTCGATAAGTTCTCCCATTTCTTTTGGCGCAATATCATTGTCTTTATGTCGCCGATAAATCTTAAAATACGCCGTGAAAGGCAATCGCAATTTTTTCAAAAATCCCTTTGTGGCGTAGCGTTTATAAAGCCTTATCGGCAGAGATTCTCTACTTATTTGCAAAAACTTCTTATAGATAGGCACATCGCACACATACACCCGCTGTGTATTTGGTAGCACTCTATCCCACATTATGTAATTACTAAAAGCCGTGTAGTAGATTTTAAGTCTTTTGCAATAATGAGCGACAATATCACAAAATCCCGCACGAGTAGAAATCACTCCAGCACACGAGATTCCCAAAGCAATCGCTTCTTTTAGTGATAAGTCCAAATCATACACGCCACCCATAAAAAATCTAGCGTATTCTTTCTTGTATTTTAGGCTATTTACAACTATGCTGTATCCCTCTTTGCGTAGCCTTTGGCATTCGTCCTTAAAAATGATAAATGGTAGTTTAGGAAAAGAATTTGCCTCTGGGCAAAATAATATGATTTGATTCAAAGGGGCGATTTTATCAAGTTTGTCGCGTAGAGATTTGCTGATTTTTGGGAGATTTGTAGGCAAAACTCGCTGTGCGTTTTGTGGGAGCATAAGTCGCACTCTATCAAAATCAAGTTGATTATCCGTATCAGCTGGAAATTGATAATATATAAAATTTGAGTGAATCTTGCCTAGCGTAGGCACAGATACGACATTATCTATGGTTAAACATTGCTTGTTTTTGCAAAAATCCACGCTTTTATCCTCGCAAATCACATATTCCAACCCCACAAACATTTCGCATATCGCTTCGTGCATAGCCTTTATGATAAAAATGATTTTGCCTTTATAATGCGACTCTAATGCTGGTTTTAGAGTGCATAGTCGATAAGTATCACCCGCACTGCAAGGGCTTACGAAATAATAGCAATCCGCTTTTAAGTTTTGCGCGAGTTCTTGCAAAGTTTGGATAGGTTTGTCGTTCATTTTTTACTCCTTATTTATTGTTTTTTGGTTTGCTTCGGCGATAAATCGCCTCGCAATGACGAAAATGCGATTTACCCACCCCCTAACCCCCTCCGCAAGGGAGGGGGGGGGGGACACATAGAAACTCCAAAAACAAGGGAGGGGGAATCTGCGGGATTACCCACACGCAATGGATAATCAAAGAAAAGTCCCTCCCCTTGCGGGAGGGATTTAGGGAGGGGTAAATCACAACTTCTCATCTCTTTCCACCTCCACGCAAAAATCCTCATCTCTCTTTTTATTTATCGCAAAGGCGGTTTTAAGCCCACTAGGCTTGGCATCATTCACCAAAATCCGCTCCCCAAAGGGTAAATCGCTGATAAGCGCGTCAAAGCGGATTTTGTGCTCTGCCAAAAAGTCTTTAAGACTAGGCACTTGGCTACTCTCACGCGCGGTAAGCAAAATCACTTTATCGTCCTTTGGCAAACTCGCAAAAAACTCACTCACGCCGTTTAGTAGAGTGTCGCGCCCATTATCTTTATAGCCATTGTGCTTTACAATCGTGCCGTCAATGTCGATAAGCCAAGTCTTTGGCAAAGTGGATAGTTTTAGCGTTGTCTCACGGCGATAAATCGTGGATTCTACGCGCTTAGCTTCGGTCATTTGCGACAAGCAAACTCCCTCGCTTCGCGCTTGAAAACCACGATTTCTCATCTGTGATACTTCCACTAAATTGTCTTTAATGTTTTTCATTTATGTTCCTTTATTTTTTGGATTGCTTTGATTCGGCGTTGCCGAATCTCGCAATGACGGCACATAGCTATTCCTCTCCTATTTGCAACGCTGGGGTGCAAGTCTCGCGCTGATTGCAAATATCACAATACCTACACGCACTAAAATTTGTGTAGGTATAAAAAGCGAGTAAATCCTCCTTGCTAATCTCTCTATCAAGTCGCAAAGATTCAAGCGGTGGCAAAGCTGAATCGCCCATCTTGATTCGTGAATCTTGATTCGCGATTCGCGAATGATTTGAGGATTTGAGAGATTTTTTTGTAAGGCGATTCCCCCCCCCCCCCCCGTTAATGATTCAGCATTCACAAACGCCACATTTTCCACGCTTTGAGTTTTGCTTTGCGACTTTTGGTTAATCGTGCCATTTGCCGCAAAATGACTAGCGCGTGGGCAAATGGAAAGCTCACTGCCATACACCGACACGCAGGGCGTATTGCACGCCAAAAAGTAGGCGGAATTCTCCGCGTCCGTGCGCTTAAACTCCTTGTAAGTAGGCGGTTGCGATTTGCCCCACACATTATCATCGATAAAAATATAATTCATATTATTCGCCTTTAGATAATCCACCAAATCATAGCTTTTTAGCCGTTTGACAAGGCGCGGATTCGCCGTGTAGTTGCTTACCCAAATCCATAGCTTTGGATTGCCTTTGTGTCGCTCAAACACCGCGCGCAAGGCATCGCTAAAGTAAATCGTGCCATTTGTAGTTATATAAACGCTCTCAATCTTTGGATTTTGCAGGGCAAAATCAAGCATTTGGGGCAGTTCTTTATGCAGTAGTGGCTCTCCACCAAGCAACAAAAGCGCGTTTAGTTTGTCTGCGTTTGCAAGGAGATTGCTAAGGTAGGTTTGAAAATCGCTAAAGCTAATTGTGCGTTGCTTATCGTGCGGTAGGTAGGGGATATAGTTCTTGCAATTTTTGCATTTAAGGTTGCAAGTGGTGGTAATGGCAAACTCCACTTGTGGCAAGCAGATTTTGCCTTTTTGCTTAAAATCACGCATTACGCGCATTCGCAAAAAATCATAGCGATGACTTGGTATAAAATCAAGTGCGCTAAAAATCGCATTGCGAAATGACTTGCGATAGCGCGAAATAGGGATAAAAACGCTAAAAAATTTAGCAATCTTTTTAAGCGCGACTTTGGGTAGCTCTAAGATCATAATTGATTTATCGCTACTTTTGCCCATAGCGCGTTTTAGATTATGCACGCCGTAGAGTTTGTTTCGCACATAGTAGTCTATGACACGCTTTTGGTAGATTTGGTATTGGGCTTTGGTGAGTTTCATTTATGCTCCTTTGTGTTGAAATTTTGGTTGTTTTGTCATTGCGAGGCGCACAAAGTGCAACGAAGCAATCCACAAAAACAATATGGATTGCCACGATTTTGCTATGCAAAATCTCGCAATGACGAATCTATCGCATATTGCTACGAAAATCCTTGCGGATTTCCCGCAATGACGGCTTTTATCATTTAACTTGAATCCCAGCATCAATTTGCTTATATCCCTCACTAAGATTGTGGCAATAATCACAAACTCCAAAAGATTCTTTGGTATAAAATTTGATAAATTCACGCGACAAGTTTTTGTGGGGTTGATTCCCCCCCCCCCCCCATTTGTAGCGGTTATATTAAGGTTGATACCATCATTTAGATTGATATTTGGATTTAACGCTTTTTCAATCCAATATGCCCTCGTGCAAACCAAATATCGCCCCTCAAAATACGAAACGCAATCCCTTTGCCAACAATTCCAAAAAGTGTTCTTAATGCCCTCTTTGTCTCTATTTCTAGCAAAAATATCGCCCCTTTGAATCCACCTAAAATCACTTGCATTGCGCACGGTATCGTGTGGAATGTCATTTTGCGCCAAAAGATTAAGCAACTCATCGTATTTTGTTTTATTGTGTAGCGTGTAGTTTGAGACAAAAATTTGGATTCTATCTTTGTTGCGAATAAGTGATTCTAGCACTTGGGGCGAGGGCAAAATCGTGCCATTTGTAGTGATTTGGACAAGCAAAATCTGCTTTTTGCTACACGCATAATCCACTATACCCGCAAAGTCTTTGTTAAGCAATGGCTCTCCACCGATGATTTTAAACTGATAAATATGGCTAACATTGTTAAGCAAAGCATCAAGCCGAATCTTAAAGCTATCCAAACTCTCATCAAAGTGCTGTTCTTTGGTATATAGTGGCATAAGACTACCGCAATCTTGGCACTTCAAAGTGCAACGCGTGGTAATGTTAAAGTCCATAGTCGGCACGGAAACTTTGCGCGTGAAAAATAGCTTGATTTTTTCAAGTCGCACTATTCTTTTGTGCTTGAATCTACGCAAAAGCCACCGCAAATACCACCATTTTTGTAAATATTTTTCTTTCAAAACCGCGTGATTTTGCAAAATAATAGCGCAAAGATTTAGATTGCGCTCCTTAAAAATCCGCCACTCTTGCCTTGTAAGTCCTAAGTAAAATCTTAGCATTTATGCTCCTTTGTTGAAATTTATTGTCTTGCCACGCTCATTGTCATTGTGGGAATCGCGTAGCGATTCGTGGCAATCCACATTTTTTTTTGGATTGCTTCGATTCGGCGTTGCCGAATCTCGCAATGACGAGCAAAAGTGGATTGTCGCGTTTGTGCTACGCACTCACTTGCAATGACGAAAATGCGAATTACCCACACCCTAACCCCCTCCGCAATGGAGGGGGAATTTTGGATTGCCACGATTTTGCTACGCAAAATCTCGCAATGACGAAATAGCAATTCACATTTGATTCGTAGCCGATTCACAAGATGAATCGCAATTCGCGTAATTTGCGAGAGCGACAGCTCGAAGCAACAATCGAAGTAATGGCGGTGTGGCTTTTGTATTTGTAAAAATTTTTGGGATAAAACTAGACTTGGAGTCTGTTGTTCCCAAAAATTTTTACAAGTGCGAAATCGCATACCCCAGAACAAATTGCCTTTGCTAATCATAAAAATCCCTCCAAAAGCATTGTGCCGTAATAGAATGCCGCGCAAATGCTATCATAATCCTCCCACGCGTAAGCCGTTAGAGATAGCCAAATCAGTGCGTGAAGTAGCTTGATTTTCTCTTTGCTAACACTTGGTAGTAAGTCGAAAAATTCCTCGCTCATATCGCTCCACCCGCTAGATTTTATGGCGAGTTCTACCTCACGCTCACCGATTAAAAGCGTAAATTTCTTGCGATTAAATTGGTCATAACCCCCGCACAGCGAGTAGTAAAGTTTGGCAAAGTCATAGTCGCTATCGCCAAAAAAGCGCGTTTCCCCGAAGTATCCGCGCGGGTCGATAAGCACCACCTGCATATTAAAGCTATCAAAGAGTATGTTTGAAAATGTCGGGTCGCCGTGTATCAGGGCAAATTCGCGTGGAAAGTGCGAAGTCGCTAGGCGCGTGATTTTGTCCTTGTCAAAAAGCGCGTTTTTGTAATATCTGCCGTTGATTTTGATAAACTCATCACGGGCAAAGGGGATTAGGCTCTCCACAAGTGCAAGTCTATCAAAGGTTTTGGCGATATAGGTTTCGTGTGAATCCGCGTCATTTGCGTGGATTTTGGGCACGAGATTGTGTAAGGATTTTAGCGAATCGATGATTTTTGCCAAAATCTCTTTTTTCTGGCTTTTGAGTAGGCACTCGTATTCATAGATATTTTTGCCTTTGATTTTTTTCATCGTAAGCGGGGAGAGCGAGTAGATTTGCGGAATTTGCGTAAATCCTAGACTTTGGACGAATTCATACCACGCGCACTCTTTTTGGGCTATCGCTCTGCCTTGCGAATCTAGCGCGGTTTTTATGGCGAGATTGTCCCTAAACTCGATTTTATTAAAAGGGCGGGTTAGATTTTGCGGGTTTGTCTCGGTATAGACTAAAAGCGTGCCGATTTCCTTGCTATGTGCCAAATCTAGTGGCGTAAAGGCTATGTCTTGGGTTTGAAGCCACTCAACCAATGCGCCACTTTGTGGGATATTTGCTAGACATTTTTTGTTGCCAAAGATAAAAAGCCCCGCTACGCCGTTTGTATAACTTGGGATATTTATGAATCTGCCATTTTCATAGCTCCAGCGACACTCAAAATCGCCTGAAATGCCGATGAAATTTTCTACCCACCCCCTAGCCCCCTCCGCAAGGGAGGGGGAAAGTGCGGAGTTGCCACAAGCGGTGGAAAGAGAATCAAAAGAAAGTCCCTCCCCGCAGCCGAGGGATTTAGGGTGGGGTTTGTATGAATCTAACTTGCTATCATTATGCGATTCGCGCGAGATTTCGCGCGTAAATTGGGGGGGGGGGGGGTAATATTTGTAGAAGTAGAATTTATGCTATTTTGTGCGTAATTTTTGGCAAAATTTGGCAACTTAAATGCTTTTGATAAAATCAAATCACACCAAATAATCATAAAAGGCTCACTCTCACTAAAATCACTTATCGCCTCGCCGATTCCAGCAATCGTGCCTTCATCTTTTGCACGCAAAATCCTATAATCCACGCCTTTGGCAAAGATAGTGAGATATTTTTGCAAAACCTCGATTTTATAATCCGCAATTATAGTGAATCTCGCGCCCTCAAATTTCCTAAAAAGATGAAAAATGATAGGCAGATTATCATAAGGCACAAGGCATTTGGGCTTATTGCGCGTAAGTCCCTCTAGGCGTGTGCCTTTGCCACCTGCTTGGATAATGATATGCTTTATGTTTGTGTGATTTTGCATAGATTTTGTGGTTTTACGCATTTGCCTTTCCCATAAATATAAAATAAAATGCACCATAGCGTGCGTATCAAATGTGTGTTTTGCCACCCTTAGTGCTAAAATGCAAATCGGTAGCCAAGATTTGCAACTACCAAGACTTGCCACTTCCAAAGCCAAGCCAAACGCCACATTCTAGCAAAGATTTTTATACAAATATCCAATATTTTGCTTAAAGCCACAGAGTGTGGTATAATGCCACTTGATTTTGCATAGCACCTTATACCGCTACTTCGTAGCGACCCAAATCATACCACGCCAAACACCCCCCAATCCAAAATCTAGCAAGGAGCAAAAATGCAAAAACTTGCCCATCTTGTGCTAGCTCTATTGCTAGCCTCCACAGCATTGTTTCTAGGCTGTGATGACAAAAGCAAAAAATCCACCCCAAAAGCCCCACCAAAAGACTATGGTATCACAAGCTTTACTTCCCCTCAAGCCCAAAGAATGATTGAAAAATACATTCAGCCCTATTGCGAGCAGGACTGCACGCTACTGTATGAGGGCGAGCTAGAGAGCCGCAACAAAATCTGGGTGTTTAAAAACCACATTGACACTATCAAAATCTTTGAGCACGAGGCAGGCAGAGAAGCGATACTTTATCGTGGCGAGATAGAGAGAATCCTCTCTCACCCTAAGTTTGAGATAGAGGAAAACACCCTAATTATCACCGTCCCGCGCAATACTTCAGCTGGATTTATGCAGACAAAAGCCGTGCTAGAAAATGGCGAAATGCACCTTTTTACCAAAGGGTTTAACTCACCCGATATTTATCACAATGCCGATTGGCAGCCTGATTTTGACCCACAAAAAGCCCAAATAGAAGTGCTAAGCCTAAGTGTCCAAAGATACAAGCGCAAAGGCACAGGACACGCCTGCCCCGCCGAGCTTACCGAGCTACAAACCAAAAGTGATGTAAAAAAGTTTTTTGAGCTAGCAAAGCCTATCGCTTCAAGCGGGCTTGATTTGCCCGCTGGGTATGCAGGTGTGGGCTGCGCAGAGTATAGTGGCAAGCTAGAAGCCTATGGCAAAATGTGGGAATACACCATTGCGTATGGATTTGGGATATGGGCTAGGGATTTTGAGGAGGGTAGGGCATTTGTATGCGAAGATGAAAAATGCCCATTGCAAGCCGTGTCTAACGCCTCCAATGCAAATTAGCCACAAACCTAGAATCTAAAAACGGCTTTTTTTAAATAGCCCTTTATCTAGACTACAATCCCAAAAATAAAATCCAAATAAAATCTAAAACCTGCTTTTGCCACCTATAAATTCTAAATAAACTTTAATAGTCTTTCTTTACACAGTCTTTGCGACTTTGCAAACGACACAAATGGTGCAGAGAGTTTTCAGCGCAATTAAGTTTTAAGATTTTCACACCTTTTTTAAGCTCCATAATTTTTTACAATAATTTCACAACACTTCACAAGATTTTACAAAAGATTCTGCCCAAAATCCAAAATCCTAATTTTGCGCCATTTGGGCATATTTGCATTTGATTGTTAAATTTTTAGGCTATAATCGCATTTCTGCTTTTTACTTATTTTGACTACATTACCACACACAAGGAATCCCAAAATGGCTACCAAATCCCACTCAAACTCCACCTCTACCCACGCACGCGCAAATAATAGCGACTCAAACCACCAAAACAACCAAAATCGCACCCAAAAACATATCCCCGCAGAAGTCTATAAGCTAGAAGAGCTAAGCCAAAAGCCCATTTCACAGCTTGTATCTATCGCGCAAGGACTACAAGTAGAAAATCCACAAGAATTCAAACGCGCGGACTTGATGTTTGAAATCCTAAAAGCTCAAGTTTCACAAGGTGGATACTTGCTTTTCACAGGAGTTTTAGAGATTACTCAAGAGGGATATGGATTTTTGCGCGCGGTTGATGAGGCATTTACTGATAGCAAAAACAACACCTATGTAAGCCAAACACAAATCTATCGCTTTGCTCTGCGAAATGGCGACATTGTTACAGGGCAAGTGCGCTTGCCTAGAGAGCAAGAAAAATACTACGCCTTACTAAAAATAGAAGCGGTGAATTATAAACCGCTAGATGAGATGAAAAACCGCCCACTTTTTGACAATCTAACCCCACTTTTCCCTACGCAACAATTACGACTAGAATACAATCCTAGCAAGGTTACAGGCCGTATGCTTGATTTGTTTAGCCCCATAGGCAAGGGACAAAGAGCTCTCATAGTCGCCCCTCCACGCACGGGCAAAACCGAGCTTATGAAAGAGCTAGCACACGGCATAAGTGCCAATCATCCCGAAGTAGAGCTAATGGTGCTACTTGTCGATGAACGACCAGAGGAAGTAACTGATATGCAGCGAAGTGTCAAAGGTAGCGTGTATAGCTCGACATTTGACCTCCCAAGCGCAAATCATATCCGCGTAGCCGAGCTCGTCCTAGAGAGGGCAAAGCGTGAAGTCGAAAACGGCAAAGATGTCGTGATATTGTTAGATTCTATCACAAGGCTTGCTCGCGCTTATAACACCGTAACCCCAGCAAGTGGCAAAATCCTAAGTGGTGGTGTCGATGCAAACGCACTTCATAAGCCAAAGAGGTTTTTTGGTGCGGCTAGAAATATTGAGCAAGGCGGTAGCCTAACTATCATCGCCACAGCACTCATAGAGACAGGAAGCAAAATGGACGAAGTCATATTTGAGGAGTTCAAAGGCACAGGAAATAGCGAAATCGTGCTAGCCCGTTCCATATCAGAGCGCAGAATCTACCCCGCCTTTGACATACTAAAATCAGGCACGCGCAAAGATGACTTGCTCCTAAGCAAAGAAAATCTCACAAAAATATGGATGCTACGAAATGTGATGAGCCAAATGGACGATGTCGAGGCACTATCATTTATCTATGCCAAAATGCAATCCACCAAGGACAATGAAGAGTTTTTAAACAAAATGAATGAAAAGGAGTAGTTTTTGGGGATAGATTTTGGCAATATTTTGCCTAAAATCTGCTTTCATAAAAACTCCCAAATAAATCTCACAAAAAAGCAAAATCACAAAAGGCACAATGTAGGCAATGACAAAACCAATGACAAAGGTAGGAATTTTTGATAGTGGCATAGGTGGCTTAAGTGTGGCAAAGTCCGTGCTTGAAGCGCGAATGTTTGCTCAAGCAGTGTATTATGGCGACACCGCGCGCGTGCCTTATGGTGTCAAAGACCGTGATACGATTGTGCGATTTGCGCTTGAGTGCTTGGAGTTTTTCGCTCCGCACAATATTGATATGCTACTTGTGGCGTGCAACACCGTGAGTGCTTATGCCCTAGAAACTATGCAAAAAAAAGCTAGCTTCCCCATAGTAGGCGTAATCGAAGCGGGTGTCAAAGCCTGCATAAACGCGCTAGATGACAAAGATTCTCCCACGCTCATCATCGGCACAAAAGCCACCATAGATTCTAAGCAGTATGAGAAGCGACTAAGAGAAGCGGGATACACGCGCTTTGTAAGCAAAGATACAGGGCTATTTGTCCCGCTTGTAGAGGAGGGACTATATCGTGGCAAGGGCGAAGTGGTGCTAGATTCTGCACTTCATTTTTATTTAGATGAGTTTTTGGACTCTCCCGCACTTGGGAGGGCAAAACCTCAAGCCGTGATTTTGGGCTGCACGCATTTCCCGCTTATCTCTAAGCAGATTGGGGAGTTTTTTGGCGGGGAGAGTGTGCTAATTCATTCGGGCGAAGCGATTGTGGAGCTACTAGAATCAAACTTCAATCTACGCAGAAACGCCTTTGAAATCACACATATTGATTTTTATGCTTCAAGTGATATAGATGGACTAAAAAGCAAGGCAAAGATATGGCTACAATAAAGACAAAATCAAAAAACCACACAAGCTACACAAAAAATTCTCTAAAAAACCAAAATCTTGCTGAAAAACTTACAAAAAACCTTACCCAAAATCCCGCTTCAAATCACGCAGAAAACACCCAAAACCCCAAACATTCCCCCAAACAACACTCCCCCAAACAACATTCTAAAGAAGATAGCGTTACAAGGCTTTCTATCTCGCTAGAGCCACATTTATTAGCAGAGCTAGATTCTCGCATAATCACTCAAGGATACTCATCTCGCTCCGAGCTTGTGCGTGATATGATACGTCAAAAGCTAGTCGAAGAGAGCTGGCAAGATGAGTCCCAAGACAATATCGCCGTGCTTGTAGTTGTTTTTGACCATCATCAAAGAGAGCTAAATCAGCGCATTATCGACATTCAGCACAATGCAAATATTGATATTCTCTGCTCCACACACATTCATATCGATGCTCACAACTGCCTAGAATCCATAATGCTAAAGGGCAAGCCAAGCGCGGTGCAAAATTTCGCACTAGAAATGGCAGGGCTAAGGGGCGTGAAATTTAGCAAACTAACCCGCACGAGCAGATTTGATGAAAGCCACTAAAGCCCTTGTAGCTACCAAAAATCAAGCAAGCCCCACCACGCCAGATAGCATAGCCACAGACAAAGTTGCTATATTTGGTGGTAGCTTTGACCCACCACATTTGGCACATTTTGAGATTATTTTGTGGCTTAGTAAGATTTTTGGGCAAGTTATCGTTATCCCCGCGTATCAAAATCCGCTAAAAACCCCCACTACTATCCCACTGCAAACGCGCTTGCAGTGGTGCAAAAAAATGTGTGAAAATATAGATAATGTTATCATAAGCGATATAGAAGCTCGAAATAATCGCGTAATGTTTGCCTGTGAGCTAGCAAGGCATTTTTATGTAGAATATTTTGGCGAGAAACTTTTAAGCAATAAGCAAAAATCACAAAATTTCACTCCCCCGCTGTATTTTGTCATAGGGGAGGATTGCCTAGCAGATTTATACAAATGGAAAAATATAGATGAGCTAAGTAGCTTAGTAGATTTTGTCGTGCTTAAAAGAGGTGGCGAACAAAAATCTAGCCCAAAAAAAATTAGTCAAAGTAAATCTATAAAAGCAAAAAAATCTAACCAAAAAAACTTTAGCAATCCAAACCAAAATAATGTAGATTTTGTAAAACTTCACTATGTAGATTTTTGTCCAAATGCGCTACTAGATTTTAAGCTAAATAGTGGCGATATAAGCTCGACTTTTTTGCGAAAATCTCTAAAGCAAAATCTAAATAACCAAAATAATAATGAAAAAATACTGCAAGCCCTGCCTAAAAATCTGCGTGATGAGGTGTTGGCATTTTTTGCCAAAACTTCGCTACAATTTTAAAAAACTCCACGAAATCCAAAAACCACTTAAAAGCAAAAAGCATAATTGTAAGGAGAGAATTTGACAAAAAAAAATACAAGCACTCAAACAAATATCGCAAAAAGAGCAGATAAAATCCGTGATTTGCTAGATAGCAAAAAGGGCGAAAATATCGCAATCTATGATTTGGAGGACAAAGACTATATCGCACAATGTGTCATCATCACTACCGCGCTTGCTGGCAAGCACTCTTTTGCATTGCTAGATTTTCTAAGAAGTGAGCTAAAGCCACTAGGCGAGGTGTTTTATAGCACTGATGAGGAGAGTGAGGATTGGATTATCGCGGATTTGGGCGAAATAATGGTGCATATTTTTACCGAAAACACGCGCAAACGATTCAACCTAGAGGAATTTTTAGAAAACTATTTTCAAGCAAGACGCTATGACTTACACAAATCCAACTAAGCAAAAAAAAGAGACAAAATGCGCATAGATTTACACAACCACACCACAAGGTGCAACCACGCAAGCGGTAGCACACTAGAATTTGCTAGCAAGGCTTGTGAGCTTGGGATTGATATTTATGGATTTGCTTGCCACGCACCGATGAAGTTTGATGAAGAATATCGAATGAGGCTTGATGAGATAGATGAATATATAAATGAGATTGCTTCTTTGCGCGAAAATATGCAGGCTCAAAAAAGCGTGCAAAATCCAAAAATGCAGATTTTGGTAGGGCTAGAGGTGGATTTTATACTTGATAGGGAGGACTTGCTAGAATCACGAGTATTGAGTGCGCCACTAGATTACCTCATAGGCTCGGTGCATTTTTTAGATGATTGGGGGTTTGACAATCCCGCATTTTTGGCAGAGTATGCTAAGAAAGATTTAGAATCTTGCTGGGTAAAATATTTTCAAAGTGTTGCAAAAATGGCACAATCTAGGCTGTTTCAAATCGTGGGGCATATCGACTTGCTAAAAGTATTTGGCTATGCTATGCCACACTCTAGCGCGTGTGCTTATGAGCTAGAGTGCGCGCTAAAGTCCATAAAAGAAGCAAATATGTCCATCGAGCTAAATGCAGCGGGCTTGCGTAAGCAAATCGGCGAAATCTATCCTAGCAAAGAGATTTTGCAAAAAGCCTACGCGCTAGGGATTCCTATAACTTTCGGTAGCGATGCGCACGCACTTAATCAAGTGGGATTTGGCTATGATAAATGTGTAGAATTAGCACGCGAAGTAGGCTATGATAAGTGTGTGTATTACAAACAAAAGCAAGCAATAGAAGTTGATTTTTGAGATTTTGCTAGCTTTTTTATTTAGATTTTATTGTGGCAAATTCGTTTGTCTTTTAGATTTTTGTGCAAAATCGCTACAAAAATTCTACTTTTAGTATTTTTGGATTTTGATTAAAAATCGTAAAAATAATCTCGCGCAAAAAGCCCATCGTATAACTTCAATATAATCCTCCCTTTTCCAAAACCAAAAATTTTCACAAAAATTCACAAGATTTGCAAAACCCCACAAAATACCCTCTAATTTTACCCCCTAAATTTCTCTTTCAAAATTTCCAAAAACTATCATAAATGGACACTACCTGTCCACTAAAATACGCATAATTACATTGTCAAAAGGCTTTAGGACAAAATCCATAAGGAGTGCAAAATGACAGAACAACAACTTTGGTCAATGCGACAAAGAGAAAAAAATCAAAAACAAATCTACGCTAGAAAAGAAGCGATAGCGAGGGAAGCAAAGAGGGAAGCAAAAGAGATTGATTTGAAAAAAAATCCACCCAAAGTATACATATCTAAAAAAGAGCACTGGAAAAACCACAATGCAAAAGTCGCTACCCTCACTCTAGCTAGCAATTTTGGACGCTCTTTTGTCGATAGATATGACTTTGAAAACCTCTTTGAAAACAACATAAAAGAGATAAAGCTCATAAGCACTTCAGAAGCAGTTAGACTTCTTAAGCCCTATTATACGCAGTTTTGCTACCCTGCTTTTGTAAAAGATAATTTTGAGCTTTTGCAAAGTATAGGGCTTTCGCGTGCGGAGTGCGACACTCTTGCATATATTTCTGTCTTATATGGTAGGGCTAAAGCCTTTGATGAGGATAAGATAAATCTATCTATGCACGCGCAACTTATATCGCGTATCTTTGGATATAGGAGTGCTGTGATAAAAGATATATTGCAAATAGATAGCAAGCTATCAAAAACAGGTTTTGTAAATATATCCTCTAATCTTGGGAGTGGTTTTTCTAGTGATATGTTGGATTTGGTATTTGGTGTGCCACTATCGGTAAATACGCTTATCAAAAAGATTGGCTACAAGCAATCTCCTAGCGCACTTAAGCTAGATGATTTTTCTTATATGCGCCAAAAAGTAGATATGCTACTTCACTATGCCAAATGCAGTAAAAACGGCTCTATACTTCTATATGGCAAAGCAGGTGTAGGCAAAAGTGAGCTAGTAAGTGTCATAGCAAAAGAGCTGGGCAAAGAAATGATATGTGTCAAAAATATCATCATCAATGATGAGGAGCGCAAAGGAGCAAAAGCAGAAAAACGAATGAGTGCATTTGCGCTAATGCAGCATACCCTAAGCAGTGATAAGCATATCGTGCTATATGATGAATGCGAGGATACGATATGCTATAATGCACTAGAGCGCAAAGCAGGTATAAATACAATGCTAGAAAACACAAAGTTAGTAAACTTTTTTGTGTCAAATTCCAATCAAATGGACCCCGCGTTTTTGCGTAGATTTGACATCGTGTGTGAGATAAAGCCCCCACCCAAACACAAAAAAATCTCACTCATACAATCGCTGCTAGATAAGCGCAAAATCACACTTGATACCCCTCTACTAGAAGCAGTAGCGACAAATCAATACCTAACTCAAGGCAATCTCATAAAAAGCGCGAATGTGGCTAGTAAGTTTGCCAAAAAAGATGTGCAAAAAATATTTATCAAGTGCATAAACGAAACTCTGCGTGCCAAAAATGTAGCCCCCATAAAGCCCAAAAAGCCTAAAGAATCCAAAGAAGCAAAAGAGTCTGGCAAAATGCCTTATAGTATGGAGCTGATAGAATGTAGCACGGACATAGTGTGCTTAAGCCAAAATATCAAAGCCCTTTGTGAGAAGCCCAAATGCAAAAGCCCACTAGCCCTAGCCAAAAAAGCTGCAAAAAAGGAGGGCAGAGAATTTGATAGGGATTTTTTGCTCGACTTTAGTGGCAAGGCACAAGTAGTGCCAAAATCTAGCAAAAACTGCGGAATAAGACTGCTTGCTTATGGTAGTGCTGGCAGTGGTAAAAGCGAGTTTGCAAAAAGACTAGCAAAAGAGTGCGATAAAAAGCTACTAAGCTACAAGATGAGTGATTTGCTATCTATGTTTGTGGGGGGAAGTGAAAAAAACATAGCACGAGCATTTAAAAAAGCTAAGCAAAAAGAGGCGATATTACATATCGATGAAATCGATAGCATAGGCTACAATAGAGAGGGAGCAACCCACACTTGGGAGCGCACTCTAGTCAATGAGCTACTTACGCAAATGGAGAATTATGATGGTGTATTTATCGCTACTAGCAATCATTTGGATTGCCTTGATAGAGCGATTTTGAGGAGGTTTGATAGCAAGATAGAGTTTCGCCCACTAAGCCCGCACAATCTAAAAAAGGCTTTTAGAATGTATGCGGAGTATTTGGGGTTAGAGTGTGATTTTGGGGATTCTAGCGTGGATTCTAGTGCGGTGGATTCTAGCGTGAAAAGTAGTGCGAAATCTAGTGATTTTGCAAGTGTAGAATCTCATCTTGCTAAGCTAGATAATATCTGCTTTGGGGATTTCGCACTTATCGCTAGGGAGGCGAGATTTGCCCCGCTAAAATCCGCACAAGATTTGCTCTCAAAACTACAAGCAGAATCAAAAATCAAAGAGAGCGGCAGAGGTAGCACAAAAGTAGGGTTTTAAATAATTTTACTTTCTAGGCTTTGTTTGCATAGAGTAGGTGGAGGGGGATAGGATACGATTCTAAAAAATAAACAAAACTTACTCAAATAACTTATCTCAAACAAAGGAGTTTGCTAATGGCTAAATACACACCACAAACAAGAAATGAGCTAGAAAAAATACTGCTAGATTTTTCACTAAATCTAGCCGACATTGACACTTCAGCTATCACAGATATGGCTTATCTTTTTAGGGATTCAAATCGCACAGATTTTAGCGGGATTGAGAGCTGGGATACAAGTAGTGTAGTTAGTATGGAATGTATGTTTCAAAATGCAAAATATTTCAATCACAACATAAACAAGTGGAATGTCTCAAATGTAAAAAATATGGCTAGTATGTTTGAGGGTGCAGAGAGTTTCAATAAGCCACTAGACAAATGGGACACAAGTAGCGTTACAAATATGCGTGATTTGTTTTGTAATGCGCAAAACTTCAACCAAAACATAAACACTTGGAATGTATCCAAAGTAGAGAGTATGACTTGTATGTTTCACGGAGCAAAAAGATTTAACCAACCGCTAGATAAATGGGATACTTCAAGTGTGATAAGCATAAAAGGTATGTTTGGCAATGCCACTGCGTTTAATCAGCCACTAAATCAATGGGACACTTCCAAAGTCCCTGAAATGATAGCGGTTTTTTCTGGGGCAAAGAGCTTTAATCAGCCGCTAGATAAGTGGAGCGTAAGCAATGTAGAAACTATGGATAGAATGTTTGCAAACGCAGAGTCATTCAACCAAGCATTAGATTCTTGGGATACTTCAAAAGTTTTGATTATGGATAATATCTTTTATAACGCAAAATCTTTTAACCAAAATTTGGATTTGTGGAATGTAGGCAATGTGCGACTTATGGACAACGCATTTGATGGCTCGGCAATGGAGCTATCTCCACCTAAGTGGCTTAAAAGAAACCGCTGAAAATAGGCTTAGCTAATTTATCACAAGCACTATAAATACTTAGCTAAAAAGCCAAATAAGCACCGATATAGAGATTCTCTATCTATTTTTCTAACTAGTGCAGATTTTAAGCACGGTTTTACTAGCGCGGACTTTTAAAATGCGCAAATATCTCACAACAAAGGCTTCTTATGCAAACAGCCCCTAGCAAACCTACGATTGGCAACCCCACGATTTATATGTTTGGCGATACGCACGGGATTATGGATATTGAGAAAATTTTTTCAATCAACAAATCCTACACAAAAGATGATTTTGTCATCATCTGTGGGGATTTTGGCGTGCTGTGGAGCGATGAAGTGGATTCAAATGAGGCGATTTTGATTAAAGAGTTTAAAAAACTTCCTTGCACGATTTTGTTTATCGATGGCAATCACGAGAATTTCAACCGCCTAGAAAACCTCCGCACTATCAAGCGATTTGGCGGCAATGTGGGCGAGTATATCAAGGACAAAGCCTATCATCTAAAGCGTGGCGAGATTTATCAAATCGCGGGGCGCAATGTCTTTACTATGGGTGGGGCAATGAGCGTGGATAAGGACTTTAGAGAGCCAAATATCTCGTGGTGGGAAGCAGAAAATATCACGCCCACACAGATAAAATATGCCCTGCAAAATCTCACAAACTTCAAAGACAAAATCGACATAGTCATCACGCACACCTGCCCAAATAGCTTCTTGCCACATATTTCTAAGCACTTGCTTTTAGAATTTAAATTGCTAGTCCCTGATGATAATAGCGTGTGGCTTGAGCTTTTGGCACAAAGGCTCGCACTCAAGCAAAGCGGGAAAATCGAGTGGTTTTTTGGGCATTGGCACGGGGATTTTGACTTTTGCGTGGAGATACAAAACGCAGATTATGAGAATTTAGATTCTAGAAATGCGGATAAAACTAAGGGCACGGATAATGTGGATAGGACTAAAAGTGTTAAGAATGCTGATAGTGATAAAAGTGCTGATAGTGCGCTAGATTTTGATAAAAATTTGGGATTGCAAATAAACGCACATTGTTTGTATGATGAAGTCTATTGCGTGCGAGATGAAGTAAAATCAATGTTTGGTTAGATACAATCTTGCTATGATTTAATCACATTGATTTTGCAAAATTTCTTAAAAATCTTGGCAAACTTTTATAAAAAAAATGTTTTTTTTTTTTTTTGGGTAAGATGCTATGAAATTTTAGTTTTTAGGGGACAAAGATGAGTGAAAATACCATAACGCAAAGTGATTTTGATAGCTTTGTAAGTAGATTTAGCGATTATCTAGCAAAGGCAAATGAAAGTAAAAAGCGCGGAAACAATGATTACAATCCCTTGCTTGTGATTCGTAGCGCAAAAGACGAAGCAAAATTGCATACAAGAATTTTGCATTCATTTTTGGATACAAATGGGGCACATTACCAAGATGATTTATTTTTGCGATTTTTCTTAGAATCGTTGCAATTAAAAGGGTGTGAGTATAAAAATTTGCTTGAGTGGTTTGACGATACGGCAAATGCGCGTGTAGAAAAGGAATATTACATAACAAATGAATGCGATAAGGGGTTCATTGATTTGTATATATACAACGATACAAAACATATTATTTTGGAGAACAAGGTAGATTCGGGTGATGGCGATAAACAAATAGCAAAATATATTGATAATTTGCGTGAAAACGGCTATGAAAATATCGCTGTGGTTTATCTCACAAAAATGGGAGATAAGCTAAGCGACAAAAGCCATGATAAATGGAAAATCAATGGTAATTTTTTAGAATGCGAAAATGACAAAGTGCTTTACATACCAATTTCTTATGCAGATGAGATTCTAGAAAAGTGGATAGGAAAATGTCAGAGCAAAAGTGGTGTAGGAAATATCGCAAATCTAAACTACGCGCTAGAATGTTACAAGGACATAGTTAAAATCATTATAGATGAAAAGGAGAATGCAATGGGTATAGCGGATTTTTTCAAAGATTCAGAGGATTTTGAAAGTGATTTTAAATTGGCGTTTGAGATTATAAAAAATACCGACAAAATCAAAGAGGCATATTTGCAAAAAACTACAAACAGAATTAGACAAACTTAGTATTACAGATTGGAAAATATTGGTAGAAAAAAAAGAGTGTGAAAAATTTTGCAGTTCGCCAAATACGAATTGGTGGAAAAATATCGTGGTTTATAATAAGCGATATGAGGAGTCAGGACAAACTTTTAGATTTATGTTTGAAAATGAAAAAGATAAATCATTTGGAGTAAGGCTAAGTATAAAGAAAGATGAAGGTTGTATAAATTTTGTAGATAAAAACGAAGTTTTTGTAAACAAAATAGCTAAAAATATTAGAGAAATGATTTTAAAAAATTCTAACTTGGCAAATATAAAATTTTGTGATGATGATTGGTGGCTTGAAGGTTGGTTTAATTTATATGATTGCAAAAACAATCCGCTAAAATATTTTAAAGAAAACTATGAAAAAGTTATCAAAGTCAATGAGTGGCTAAAAGAGCAAGAATTTAATAATCCAAATTCGCAGATTGCCAAACTTGCAAAAGAGGTAAAAGACTACCAAATAGATTCATAAACAAACAAAAACTCAAATCATAAGGAAAATAATCACACAAAAACTATAAAATTAGATTTTCACACAGAGTAGCTAACGGGGCGACTAACAAAACAAGGCGGCTAATGAAAAACATAAAAATGCCTTTTGCAAATGACAAAATCAAACGCCAAACATATATCTATGAGCGACTGCTAAATGCTAGCAAGGCAAAGCAAAGGATAGGCATTACCCAGCTTGCCAAAGAGTGTGGCGTATCTACCAAGACGATTTCGCGTGATTTGCACGATAGCCTTAGCCAAATGGGTGCGATAAAAGTAGGCAAAGGCTGGCTACTAGACGAAAAACTAGCAAAAGATAGCCTACAATCCCAAGAAAAAATCACACTATCGGTGCTAGATAATCTAGCAAAATCCGTAGGAGAAATATTCTATCACAAAGCGCACAATCTACTTGAGAGCATATCTTCGCAGTTTGCAAGCCCGATTTTTACACACTTTAGCACAGAGTCTTTGGGTGAAAAAGAGCTACAAAACTTTGCTTTGTTAGAATCTGCCATAAATGCAAAGGAGCAAATCTCTTTTGTGTTTCACTCTAGTGAGTTTAGGCTAGAGCCTTTGAAGCTAGCATTTTTTGATGGATTTTGGTATTTGCTAGGGTTTGACATCATAAATCCTACTCAAAAAATATTCAAAAAATTTTATCTAAAAGACATAAGCCAAATCACGCGCTTAAATACGCATTTTGAAATCACGCAAAATATCGAGCAAAAGCTAGAAAATGCAAATAATGTATGGTTTAACCTTGATGAGCCATATCCTGTGCATCTCTTTATCGACAAGCAAATTGCTAAGTATTTTTTGCGAAAGCCACTAAAAGGGCAAAAGACACTTGGCAAATATCCTGACGGCTCGCTAGAAATCTGCCTAAATATCACAAATGAAATGGAAATCCTCCCGCTTATCTGCTACTACATACCCCATATCAAAGTCCTAAGCCCAGATTTTATAAAAGATAGCGTGAGAGAGAAAATCTCACAATATTTAGATGAAATTTCATAGAATTTTGGATTTTGTTTTTATAGATTTTGTTTCAGCAAGATTTTAAGCACAATGCTAAAAGTTTTAAACTTGGCTAATCCCTCTCTATATCTTCGATTTTGTAGCCATCGGGGGATTCCTCCTCATTATTATGCTCTGATGGGACAATGATAGTGCATTTTTCTAGCGAAATAATGATATTGCTTGTAGGAGAGCCACTTTTTCCGATAAGCATATAAGTCTGTCCTATGAGGTTAAAATCACTTTTATTTACCAAAAATCCCTCGCAATTTAGCGTCTTATCCTCTTTGAACGCCCTCTCAAGCTCCATAAAGTTGCTATCTGGCGAGATTTGTCGGTAGTTATAAAACCCTGACAACCCTAGTGCCAAAATCCAAATAAGTCCCAAAAAAAACTTTTTGATAAGTGAAATGCTAGCATTGTGCAAAATCGCCATACCAAGCGCAGCTAAAAGCGTGTAAAGCAGAGCGATTGAGATGATTTCTATCATTTGATTCCCTTGTGCATTTGATTGCTTTGTGATAATTTACTTCACACCACGAAGCTGATAGGTAATATCCCCCGCGCCAAACCCTACCACTAAGCCATTTGTGATTTTGTCTATGATATGTGTGCCATTATAGATTTCGATTCCCTCATTTGTGCGGGCTATGCGTGTGGCTAGCGCAGGTCTAGCGTGCGAAAAAAGCGAGCCAAAGTCTACTTCACGCGCTTCCTCCCCCGCTGCCCACACAGGCAAAATCACAAGTTTATATTTGCTATCAAAGCAACTCTGAAACGCTTCTAGATTGTCAAAAAGTCGCGAGTATTTGTGTGGCTGCCAAATGATACAAATCTCTTTGATTTTTCGCAAATCTGCATAAATCTCTAGCGAACTAAGCGTGGCTAAAATTTCAGTAGGGTGATGAGCATAATCATCAATGATTGTCAAAGGCTCTTTGCATAGTATGTCAAATCGCTTTTTTATCCCACAAAAATGGCTTAGATTTTTTCTTATTTCTTGCAGGATTTTTTTCTTGCTTGCAGAATCTAGTTTGGTAGAGTATTGCTCATTTGATTTGTTGTGATTTTGCGCGCTATCTTGCTCTAGTAAATCTTTTGCCCTAGATTCTAGCGCGGTAAGGATTGCAAGCGAAGCATTTAGGGCGATATGCGCTCCAAATCCCCACACTTCAAATCCCCCCAAATCTTTTAGCTTAAAGCGCGTATGTGGTTCGTCATTTTTTAGCGTATAAGAAATCTCGCTAATGTCTTTTGAAGGATAAAGCTCAATATGAGGCAAGTAGTCTTTGGCACTAGAATCATTTGAAAAGCAAGCCAAAAACTCATCTTCTTTATTTAGCACGCGAAACTTTGCCTTGCCCAAAAACTCCCTATACGCACCCCTTAGCTCCTCTATATTGTGGTTGTAAGTCTCTAAATGCTCTGGTTCGGCATTTGGCAGCACAGCAAAGTAGGGATTAGAGTTTAGGAAACTTTTGTCTGACTCATCAGCTTCAAAGATGATACTTTGGCTTGATACCTCACGGACATTTGAGTGAAATTCTTTACTCTCTGCACCGATAATCGCGCCATACTCATTAAAAATCGCACTTAGCATAGCACTTGTGGTTGATTTGCCGTGCGCACCACACACGCTATATACGCGCTTAGAATCTAGGATTAGGCTTAGGGCTTGCTTGCGAGATAGCACGGGGATATGTCGTTTTTGGGCTTGGAGGATTTCGGGGTTGTCTTGCTTGATGATTGCGGAGTGAATGACTATGTCTTGGTCTTTTATGGCTTTTTTGTCGTGCGGGATAGTGATATTTGAGCCAAGTGAGCGCAGATAGTGCGTGGTGGGAGAGTGTGCTATATCGCTTCCACTTATGATACTGCCTTGCGCTTTTAGGTATTTGGCAAGCCCTGAAATCCCTATGCCACCGATACCGATAAAGTGAATTTTGGCTTGAGAGAGTGGAGGGAGGGAAGCTAGATTTGCACTTATGGCACTTTTTAGGTTGTGCTTGCGTGATTGGATATAAGTCTCATAAAACGCTAGCAAAGATTCCAGCATTTCACGCATAATTCTAGGCTCATAGACTAATGCCACGCGCACAAATCCACTGCCCGCACCCTCTCGCCCCAAAAAACTTCCCGGTAGCACCACAAGCCCGCTTTGTGCATAAAGTTGCTTAGTGAAAGCCAAATCATCACCCACAAATAGCCACATATAAAAGCTAAAAGGTGCGACATTTGCGCTTGGGAAAAGGCTTTGGGCTAGGCTTAGATTTTGCGCGTAAGTTTGACGGATAGATTCTGCGATTTTTATAGACTCTCCTCCCCACGCCACCGCAGCAGCCCTCTGCAAAGGCAATGGAATAGCTAGCCCCGCATAAGTGCGATAAAGCGCGTAAGGCTCTAAAATAGACTTATCCCCTGCGATAAAGCCACTTCGCAGTCCCGGCGCAGAGCAACGCTTGGAAATAGAATTTATCGCTAAAATGTTTTTAAACTCGGTGTTGCCTACTTCTAGCGAGGCTTGCAGAATCGAGCTAGGTGGCGTGTGCTGATAGATTTCGCTATAACATTCATCATTTAGTAGCACAAAGTCGTATTCTAGTGCGTTTTGCACCCACCCCTTTAGCTCATCTAGGCTTAGGGCTACGCCTGTGGGGTTGTTGGGGGAGTTTAGAATTACAAGATTTGCTAGTTTCATTTGCTCTTTGCTAAGCGTTGGTTTGAAGCCATTTTCAGGGGTTAGATTCATATATATGCTTTTTGCACCGCTTGCACGCGCCGCACCCTCATAGATTTGATAAAACGGATTTGGGTGGGCTAGCACGGGAGCGTTTATAGAGGAGAATAGCCATTGAGGGAAATTAAAAAGCACTTCGCGCGTGCCAAATGTGGGGAGCATTTCTTTGGCTTTAAGCGCGATGCCAAATCTATGCTTTATAAAGCCTAGAATGCTATCTTTTAGATAATCCTCGCCTTTTGACGCAGGATAGTAGCGTAGCTCGCTAGCAAAATCTATGAGGGCTTGTTCTATCGGTTTGGGGGTGGGGAATTGTGGCTCTCCAATGGTAAGTTTTCTAGCGGGTTTTGCAGGGGTTATGTTTTCTAGGAGTTTGTTTAGCTTCTCAAATGGATATGGTTCAAAGTGCATTTATGCGTCCTTACAAAATCTAAAAAGACAAAATCTAATTGAAAGCGTAAAAAGCCAAAATTTAAGCTACGATTAGAGAAGTTCTAAAACATTTATAGGGTAAAAGCCAAAGCGATATTGTAATCAAAAATCGTAAAAATATGCTTTTAGTCTTGATTTTTTCATAAAGCATTGCTAAAATTACAGCTTTATTTTTTGGATTTTATTTGTAGTTTTTTGATTTTGTGTCGGCAGATATGCGGGAATAGCTCAGTGGTAGAGCACAACCTTGCCAAGGTTGGGGTCGCGGGTTCGAACCCCGTTTCCCGCTCCATTACGCTTCGATAGCTTTCACTTTAAGTTTTTATACACAAGCTTTTGCTTAAGTTCTTTATAGATAAATTGCCCGGGTGGTGGAATGGTAGACACAAGGGACTTAAAATCCCTCGGATATTGCTTCCGTGTCGGTTCAAGTCCGACTCCGGGCACCACCACCCTTAAATCCTAGAATAAAAACAAAAATCTTGCTAATAAAACTACGCAATAACAGAGCTAAAATACTAAAAGAGATTTTGTATTTTTTAAGTTTTTTTTTGCAGATTTTTAGGAGTTTTTGCACAAGATTTTAGATAAGGATTAGCAGGTGGCGACATAGCCAAGTGGTAAGGCAGAAGCCTGCAAAGCTTCCATTCCTCGGTTCGACTCCGAGTGTCGCCTCCAAATTTTATTAGCGATTTTATTAAGTTTTGCTTCACTAGATTTTTGATTGTCTTTCTTTACTTTGTCTTTCTTTTTGCGGGAGATGGCTGAGTGGTTGAAAGCGGCGGTCTTGAAAACCGTTGAGGGTAACACCTCCGGGGGTTCGAATCCCTCTCTCCCGGCCACTCCTTAAAAACTTCAAAACACTTTTTTAAGATTTTGTATAAAACCCTCAAAAATCCACGAAAATCCAAAAATGTTAAAAAAACTAAAAAACGCAAAAAAAAAATGCAAAAAATCCCAAAGCTAAAAACCCCACAAAATCACTTCCCCCTACACTTCGCGCAAAAAGACTTTATCTCTACCTCCACTATCTCAATCTAGGCTATTTCACCACCGAGCAGATTCCTGCATTATCTCGCACGATAGCAGCTAGATTTCCTTTTCTAAACATATTGCACACTACGATTGGCAGTTTGTTGTCTTTGGCAAGGGCGATTGCTGTGTCGTCCATTACCTTGATGTTTTCAGCCAATGCTTCATCATAGCTCATTTTATCTAGCTTTTTTGCGTCCTTGTATTTTTTTGGGTCTTTGTCATAGACGCCATCGACTTTTGTGGCTTTTATCACATAGTCCGCACCGATTTCTACGGCTCTAAGAGTAGCTGTCGTATCGGTGGTAAAAAATGGATTCCCTGTCCCTGCGGCAAATATCACAACCCTCCCCTTTTCTAGATGTCTAATCGCCCTGCGATAGATATAAGTCTCGCATACTTCTTGGATTTCTATCGCGCTTTGCACGCGCACATCTAGCCCACTATGCTCTAGTGCTTCTTGCATAGCCACAGCATTTATCACAGTAGCTAGCATACCCATATAGTCGCCACTTGTGCGCCGTATGATTCCGCCTTGCGCAGCGGTAACCCCACGGATAATATTCCCCCCGCCGATAACGATTCCAATCTCAATATTTGCTTCTTGCAGTTCTTTTATCTCGCCTGCTATATAGCCCAATATAGCAGGCTCAATCCCAAATCCACTCTCTCCTGCCAATGCCTCGCCTGAAAACTTCACTAATACACGCTTATTTCTAGGTGCTTCATTGTCCTGCTTTTTTATACTTTCTTGCTCTTTTTGCTTATCTTGTCGCATTGTATTTCCTTTGTTATTTTGTGTCGCATAATTTGGCGTAATTGTAGCAAACCTCAAACAATCAATCACAAGAAAACAACAAAATACAAAAAAAAAAAACACAAAAATTGAGATATAATAAACCACAGCATACAAAACATTTCAAGGAGTATTTGGATGCACTTTCTAAACCATTTCACGCTAAAAAGCAAAATCATAGCCCTAACTCTTTTGCCACTAATCGCCTGCATCGTGCTTATGCTTATGCAGCTAAAATCCACCCAAGATTCCCTAAGCGCAAACAAATCCCTATCCACTCAAATCGCCATATCAGCCAAAGTATCAGACCTTATCCACGAGCTACAAAAAGAGCGCGGGCTAAGTGCTGGATTTCTCTCAAGCAGGGGGGTTAAATTTTCTAGCGAGCTAAAATCCCAAAGAAATAGCACGGATTCTGTCCTAAAGGAGCTTAAAAAAATAGCTTCAAAAGATTTGCTAAAAGGCTTTGATTTGCAAAGCGGATTTGACGCGCTTGATTTGCTTGATAGCACGAGGCTTAATGCCGATAACTCACTTAGAGGTGATTCTCCACTCATCGCACAAACTATCGGTTACTACACCAAGACGATTTCCACGCTTTTGGAAGCCATAGCAAAATCTACAAGCCTTGTCAAAGATTCTCACATATTGCGACTAATGTTTAGCTACACAAATTTCTTGTATGCCAAAGAAAGTGCAGGGCTAGAGCGTGCCACAGGCAACGCAATGCTAAGCTCAAATTCCCCCGCAAGCGATGCGCAATATGATACTTTTGTAAGCCTACTAACAAAGCAAGAAGTCTATGAAAAGGCGTTTTTGGATTTTGGTGATAGCAAAGATAGGGCTATCTATGACAAAGCTAGAGAACAACCTAGCTTCAAGCAGGTAGAATCCATAAGAGAATCTATCAAGTCCCACCACAAAAGTGGCGACTATGGAGTGGAAGCAAAAGTATGGTGGGATACTATCACCACAAAGATAGACATACTAAAAGATGTAGAGGACAAAATCACGCTAAATATCAAAAACATACTAAGCCAAGAAATATCCTCACAGCAGGTTGGATTTTGGGCGGTGCTTTTGCTTGATGGCTTGGCTTTCGCTATCAGTATATTGCTATGCGTGTTTGTAACCAAAAACATACTAGATAATCTTAGCGCAGTAAATACCAAGCTAGATTTTATCACAAGCCACAAAGCCCTAAATGAAACCATAGAAGTAAAAAGCCAAGATGGCGTGGGGCAAATGGCAAAATCTGTGAATGCGTTTTTGGGCTTTATCCATAAAGTCTTTGTAGGACTTCAAGTAGCGATAAATAGCAACAAAAGTGCTGTCCAAACTTTGGAGGGCGTATCTAGGAGGCTTGATTCTAGCTCGGCAAAGATACAATCCATAAGCGAGGAAAACACCGAGCTAGGACAAAAAAGCAACCAAACGCTTGATGAGAATATCGCCATACTAAAAGCCACCAAAAATGAGCTAGAAAACGCCATAAAAAACGCAAAATCTACCAAAGATATAACCACCAAAATCAACACCCAAGTGCAAGAATCAATGGAAAAAGAGCGGGACAATGCCACAAAAATCGAGCATCTAGCAAAAGAAGCCCAAAACATACAAGCCGTTCTTTCTATGATAACAGACATAGCCGAGCAGACAAACCTGCTAGCACTAAATGCAGCTATCGAAGCGGCGCGTGCGGGCGAGCACGGCAGGGGATTTGCCGTTGTCGCTGATGAGGTGCGCAAGCTAGCAGAGCGCACTCAAAGAAGCGTAAATGAAACAAGTGTCATCATAAAAAGTATCCTACAATCAGTCGATGAGATAAACACCCAAATGGAAGAAAGCCTAGAATCTATGCAAGAGCTAGTAAATGGCTCGCAAGATATGCAGGGCAATATCAACACCCTAGAGGAAGCGATAAATGACACCCTAGAAAAATCCCTAGAATCCTCCTCTATGGCAAACCTAGTAAATGACAATGTATCTGCGCTAATAGCCAATGGAGATAAGATAAATTCATACATAAAAGAGCTAGCAGATATAAATATCCAAATGCAAAAAGCCTCAAAAGAAATTATCAGCAAGACAAATGAGCTAAATAGCGCGACTTGTGAATTTAAAATCTAGCTTTTGTGGATTTGTGGATTTTATTAGTTTTGTGCGAAGTTTTGGAAAGTATTTTTGATTTTTGCGAGCGTTTTTTTTTTTTTTTGTTAAAATTGCGAAGTCCATTTGCAAACTTAAATTTGCAAAGTTGATTTAGCGGACAAAAATCTAGTATTTAAGGAGCATTTAATGGCATTACTTCTAAATCAGCACGAAAATCCGTGCAAGGCTTTGAGCTACTCTCTCTCTCTCTCTCTCGTTTAGCACGCGCAAGGCATAAGCAAAACATACACAAAAACATATCTTGGCGTAGTTGCACTCCTCACTTTACGCATTCTCTCTTTTCGCTACATTCTTTTTTTCGCTTTTGTATAGCTTTAACTTTGGCTTTTATTTTGGTTTTTTCATTGTCTGGTGGTATAGCTCGTGCTGATAGCACAAAAAATAGCGACCCATACAAAGTAGGCATCAAAAAGCCAAAAACAGGTGGCTTTGTCGGCGGGGAATTTGGTATAGGAAGCGCGTATTCTTATGCGAGTGTGCGTAGATATTGGTATTCTGGCTCAAGCACACATTCGACTTTCCCTATCAATGTGTTTGGTGGGTATCAGTGGTATTTCTATGATAGACCGTGGTTTCATTTCGGTGTAAGAGTTCGCGGACATATCGGTTACACAAATTTAAACACAAGTTTTTCAGATTGGGGGTGGTATGATTATCAAAATGCTAAATTCTCAATTAGCTCACACGCTATACAATATGGTGTAGAAGCACAATTTTTGTGGGACTTCTTAAATATGGGTGAGCATACACTTGGCTGGCATTTTGCTCCCATAGGCTTGGGTGGAAGCACTTTTTTTGGTAGTCTTAAAGCTTCTATTCCCAACACTACTAATTCTAACTTAAGCGTAGAAGATGATTTGACAACAAAAACAAAGTTTTCTTACCTTTTTAGCACAGGATTCCACTACTATTACAATGCCAAACATATGGTGTTTGCTACATACAGGTATCAATATTACAGCTCTGATTATGAGCCAACTGCGAGCAATAAAGCTAGCTATCATATCACAGCTTACAATTCTTTTATGCTCGGCTATGCGTATAAATTCTAGCAGGTAGATTTTGCTATTCTTTGCTTATTTGTGATTCTGTCTTACAGAAAGATTCTAGCTTTTTGAGTATTGCCTAAAAGCTAGAATCTACCAAAAATTGACTTCCAAACAATAACCTTACACTAAATCTACACAATCAACCTTTTGCTAATAAAAATTTCACAAATAAACTTCCTAAAATCAACTTCGCGCAATCATTTTTTAGCATTATTTGGAATGTCTTTTGCTTCTACCTAACAAGCAATAAGTGCAAACCTAAAATCACGCAAAACAAGGCTTAAAGACTTAGTTTAAGGAGAATGCAATGATTTCTTTTGCGGTAGAATCTAAAGTCTATCCACTAGCGCACAAAGCCCTTGATTATCGCTCGCTAAGGCAGGATTTAATCGCGGGAAATATCGCCAATCAAAACACACCCTACTATCGCCCGCGCGATATAGAATTTACCCAAGCTCTAGCGTTGCGACAAGATGAGATTTTGTATAAAAAGCCATCAAGGCAACTTCAGCTAGCACAAAGCAACAAAGGGCATTTAAGCCTAGAATCCTCTCGCACAGCGAAGTTTGAACACAAGCCAGATTTGTTTTTCCGCGATGGGCATTTGGCTAGAAATGACGGCAATAGCGTGGATTTGGATATAGAAACAAGCGAAATGGGCAAAAACTCCGTAGTCTATCAAGGGCTAACCGTCGCCCTAAAAAAGCACAAAGGTATCCTAAACTACGCTATTGAAGCGGGCAAAAATATTTCTTAAGATTTTTATAAAAAGTAACCTCACAAGGAGAAGAGATGAATTTTTTTAACTCATTTGACATTAGTGGCTATGGACTTTCAGCACAGCGAATCCGCGCCAATCTCATATCCTCTAATATCGCCAATGCCAACACTACACGAACCGATGAGGGAGGACCATATCGTAGACAAATGGTATCTTTTCGCGCATTTGATTTTAATAAAGCATTAAATGAACGATTAAGTAAAGAGAGCGATGAAGCAGAGTATGAAGACCCGCTTAATGAGGGGGATTTGGGAAAATTACCAAAACCTGCTATAATGGGCGTGTATATCGACAAAATCGTGCGTGATGATAGGAGTCCTATTATGAAATACGAGCCTAGCCACCCCGATGCAAATTCGGAGGGCTATGTCGCATATCCCAATATCAATCCCGTTGTCGAAATGGCGGATTTAATCGAAGCTACTAGGGCATATCAAGCAAATGTCGCAGCGTTTCAAAGTGCTAAAACAATGGCAGGAAATGCCATAATGATGATGCAAGTGTAGTTTAGCTTAAATTAGTTTTGTTTAGAATTTATAGAAGTTTTTGCAAATAAGGAGTATCAAAATGGACGACATAAAAAAGGTTGGTTTATCAAACCCTATAAACCCAAAGCTAAATATCACACCCACCCAAGCCGCAAATGACAATGGCGAATTTACCAAACTACTAAAAAAATCCATAGATGAGCTAAACCAAGTCCAAGAAAGCTCGGACAAAGCCCTAGCTGATATGGCAAGCGGACAGCTAAAAGACTTGCACCAGGCCGCCATAACCATAGGCAAAGCCGAAACAAGTATGAAGCTAATGCTTGAAGTGCGCAACAAAGCCCTAAGTGCGTATAAAGAAATCCTAAGAACACAAGTATAGTTCGTTCTAGAGCTATAAGCCGTGCGACTAGAATCCTAAGCCAAGCAATCCTATAAGTCTAAAATCTAGTCGCTATGCCTATCCCCAAATATCTCCCACAAAATCCAAGCAATTATGGAAATAAAAACTCTCAAAAATACGATTCTACTCTAGGGCAATCTCCCCAAAATCTACCCCCCAAAAATCGACTAAAAAGATTCCAAAAAAACGGCATAGGAATCGCCAAATCTCGCAGAATCTTAGCGATTTTTTTGGTGTTTGTGCTAAGCGCGGTTATTTTTCTTTTTAGTGTGTATTCAAAAGTCGCATTGCCTAGAGAATCCAAAATGCCAACCCTAATCGTAGCAAAAGAAGATGTCGCTGTGCGGGGTAATATCTACACGGCAAAAACCTACCAAGATGATGAGGGATACTCCCTTGCAAGGAGCAACAAACTTTACAAACTAGGGTTTAACCCCCGCTCCATAGACCCAAACAAAAAAGAGCTTTTTATCACGCTTTTAGAGATTTATAGCGGTGTGCCACGCTACACTATCATAGAGAAGCTAAAAAGCCCAAAATACCAAATCCTCTCTTATAAAATCTCGCCAAATGTCGCTGCAAATCTGCGGGCACTAAACGCAAAACTTTTGGCTTATGATGTGTTTCGTGAATATATTGATGAAAAGGGCAGGGTGATAGGCAAAATGGGGCTTAGCGTGGAGGTAAGCGGAGTAAGCAGGGAATATCCATACAACGATATGCTTGAGCCATTTATCGGCTATGTAACCAAAAGCGAGATTGGCAGGCTTACTATGCCAATAGGGGTTGATGGCATAGAGAATTCGCGTGAGAAAATCCTAAGGCAAAAGCAAAATGGCGAAGTTATAGGCAAGCGAGATATTGGGTTTAATATTATTCAAACTAAGCAAGCGCATTCTACAAGCAGAGAGGACGGATTTAGTGTTAGGCTTGGGATTCCTTTTAGCTTGCAGCAAAAACTAGAAGAGCTGCTAGATAGTGCCAAAAAAGAATACCAATCCCAAGAAATTATCGCAGCGATTCTAAACCCAAAAAACGGGCAGATTTTAGCTATCGCTACGACAAATCGATTTAACCCAAACGCAATAAGAGAGCAAGATAAACCACACCTAAAAATCCGCGCCATAGCAGAATCATTTGAGCCCGGAAGCACCATAAAGCCTATCATTTATGCAATGCTACTAGAAAAAAAGCTAATAAACCCGCTAAGCCCGATAGACTTGGGCAATGGATATTATATGCTAGGCAAGCACACTATCACAGATGACACCATAATGCCCCAAAATCCAACCATAGAAGATGTGCTTTTGCACTCAAGCAATGTGGGTATGATTTTGCTATCAAACCGACTAAATGGACAGGAATTTTATGACGGTTTGCGCTCTTTTGGGCTAGGCTCGCTTACAGGGATTGATTTGCCCTATGAGCGAGATGGTATCGTGCCATCTCTAAAAGAGCTATCCAAATCCTCTGGCACTACCAAAAAATCCGTATCTTTTGGCTATGTAGCGCGAGTAACATTTATGCAGCTTTTGCGAGCTTATGGGGTTTTTGCAAATGGTGGCTACCTAGTAACGCCACATATCACACAAAGCTATATAGCCCCCGATGGCAAAATCTATATCCCCACCACAAGGACAGCTAAGCCCACACAAGCTATCTCTGAAGCCACTGCCAAAAAAATGCAAAGCCTGCTAATCAAAGTCGTAGAATCAGGCACGGGCAAAGCCGCCAAAGTCGAGCAAGCTGGAATCATCACAGGGGGCAAAACAGGCACAGCTAGAGAAATAGCCCAAAGTGGTGGATATGGGCAAAAACACAATGGCTCATTTTTTGGTTTTGTAAAAGATGGGCAAAATACCTTTGTCATAGGCGTTGTTACCTTTGGCGCATCTGGACAGCACTACTATGGTAGTCAAAATTCTGCCCCTGTGTTTAAAAAGATAGTCGATATACTTATTGAGCAAGGTTACTTGCAGACAAAAACAAAAAAACGCTAAAAATTTAAGGAGAATTTGATGAAATCTCAATATATTCGACCATATCACAAACATTCATCTAAAAACATTAAAGCCTTTGGCGCATTTGATGCGCTGGGTGCTTTGTTTGCTAGATTTCGCTCTTTCGTGCGTTTTTGCGCCCGAAATATCACACCATTTACCCCGCTTATATTTTTGGCAAAAAAATCGCAAAAAAAACGCGCACTTGCGTATGTGCTGTTTTTGAGCCTTTTTGTGCTTATCCCCATAGCTTTGCACGCCAAAGAGATGCTAAACACCACTTCGCTAATTGACACACTAAAATCTAGCGAGATTACCAATGCAAAAATCATCAGCACGCAAGAATCTGGGATAAATGGATTTTGGTTTGTCATCGTTCAAAAGGATAATTTTCAAATTCCGTTTTTTGCTAGCAGTGACGGAAAGACACTGATGATACTCTCCCAAGAAGCACTAATCACCAAAAACACCACGCTTAAAAATACCCTAGAATCCACCACCAAAAAAGTCCAAGAGTTTAACGAAAAAGCTAGAGAAGATGCAGTCATAGCGATATTTCAAAAATACCCAAACTCTGTGCTAAGGCTTGAGGGCAAGTCAAAAAGCGATTCTAAAAAATCCATAACCTACCTTGTGCTAGATACGAATTGTCCCTACTGCAAGCAAGAGCTACAAAAAATCAATAGCTATCTAGCAAGCGGGGATTTGCATATCCTAATCGCAGGTGCACTAAGCCTAGAATCCACCAAAAAAGCTGCTACTTTCTATACCAAGCTAGATGAGCAAAAAACCCAAGAAAGCAAGATTTCCTACCTAAAAAAAGCATTTGAGCCAAGCTACAAACCTAGCAATAACATAAACGCCGATAAAGCGATGAATATTGCCCAAGAGCTTGGAGGGGCAGGATTGCAAGGTGTGCCTTATATCATCAAGCGATAGTTTTGTGTTTTTTGCATTGTGATTAGTTTTTTTGCTATACAATGTTGCGTAATTATATTTCCTTAAGCGAGGAGTAGGCAATGACACAAGCATTTAATACCCTATCAAAACAACGATTAGTAGTAGCTCTAAAGCAGCTTGCACTTTTTGCATTTGGTGCATTTATCGCGCTAAATCTAAGTGGGTGTGCTCTTTTCCAACCAAATAATAAATTAGCCACTTCCCAAACCAAAGTCAAACGAATCAATCCAAATGTCTTTGGCGCACAATTTAGTGATGAGTCTAGAGAAGAGTTTAGGCAGCTTATGCAGCTTTATGCCAATGCTTACTATGAAGTCGTTACAAATGATGACTATGCAAAAGCCACCCAAATGCTAAATGAATCTTGCAATCGCGGGCTTGGCACTGCGTGCTACTTGCTTGTAGAGTTTGATGACAATAGCAACGAAGAAGAAGACACCGAAATCGCAGCAGAGAAGCTAAAGCACGATTGTCTTGCACCAAAGCCTACGATTAGAAGCGGGGCTAGCTGTGCTACTCTAGCCGAGCTAGTCGTAAAAGAAGAAGTTGAATACGCAGATGTCATTGAGCAAGCCCTATATGACAAAGGTTGCCAGCTAAATGACCCTCTTTCTTGTGCAAGATATGCGGCGAAATACCTAAAAAACGAAGAGCCAGAACTCTACAAAAGATATGCCAACAAAGCTATCAAACAAGCAGCTTTGGGGTGCAATCACGGAATGGGATTTTATTGCTTACTAGCTGCAAACACTATCCAAATGCTTTATCAAGAAGATAAAGACGGCAAAGCAAAGGGATTTTGGAAGCGAGGCTGTGAGCTAAAAGACGGTTCAAGCTGCTATATGGTAAAGAGTATAGAGCAAAAAGAAAAGCTAGAGCGAATGCTAAAACAAAAGCAAGAAGCTGAAAAAGCCCAAAAAGAAGCCGCCGCCAAGCAAGAAGCAGCCCAAAAAGCACAAGTAACCACCACTTCATCAAGTAGCAACTAGCAGGGGTTATAAAAACCTAGAGTAGTTTTATTTCGCTTTTTTTAGTATGTCTTTGCAATGTGTTGTCTGTCGCACATTGCACACAGACAAAAATAGACAAAGACTATGTGTGGCTAAGTCTAGCATAGTTTTTAAGGATTTTTGTGTGGATTGGCGTGTAGATTTACGCGCGGAATTAGTATGTAGATTATTATGTGGGCTAGATTAAATTTTTGTGCTTTTTAAACTACAAAATCTTAATAGCAAGACTACACAAATATACCAAATATGATTTTGGAATGATTTTGAATAATTTTTGAGTGATTTTTACGCAAAAGGCACACCAAATGGAGCAGTCGTTATTAGAGTATTTTTATGGTGGCGCGACAATCACACCTTTTTTTGTGGCATTTTTTGCTGGCTTGCTTTCCTTTCTTTCTCCCTGCACTTTACCACTTGTGCCACTTTATATGGCGTATATTTCGGGTGTTTCGCTAGCAGAGCTTAGTGCTAGCACGAGTGATAGCACAAAAGATTCTAAAATTTTTGCCAAGCAAGATTCCATCATAAATGACTTATCACAAGCAAATCCACAAATCCCCGCGCAATCCCATGCAAAACTCTCCATACATCCCGCGCAAAGCAATACCCAAAACAACCCCTCCATAACCCACATAAAATCCACTACGCAAAAATCCACTACACAAAAATACTCTTCCCAAAATCCAAAATCCCCACACTTATCCAATATCCGCTATATGATTTTTGCTCGCTCATTTGCCTTTGTGCTAGGCTTTTCGCTTGTATTTATCCTAGCAGGTGTTGCCTTGCGTTCTGTGTTTTTTGTGCTAGATTCTGTTTTGCTAGAGATTTTGGCAGGTGTTGTTGTGCTTATTTTTGGATTGCATTTTTTGGGTGTTTTTCATATCAAATGGCTCTATGTAAGCAAAAAATTTCAGCTAAAAGCCACTCACCCAGCTATAAAGATTCTAGCTCCTTTCGTGCTAGGAGTGAGCTTTGCACTAGGGTGGAGTCCTTGCACGGGACCGATTTTTGGAGCTATCGCACTTATGGCTAGCACTAGCACGCAAGGATTTGCCCTGCTATGTCTGTATGCACTAGGTTTTGCCCTACCTTTTTTGGTGCTTGCACTTGCGCTAGAGAGAGGGTTTGAGCTTATTGATAGATTCAAGCCACATTTGCGCAAGGTAGAGATTCTATCGGGGATTTTGCTTGTTTGTGTGGGCTCATTTATGATTAGCGGGGATTTTAGCTTATATTTGGGTAAAATAAGCGAGTGGATAGCCAAAATATAAAATCTATTGCAAAGGAAAAAAATGCTACTAAAAAACGGGACAATTTGCGATTATAGCCAAGAAAGAAAAGCTGATGTCCGCATAGAAAGCACACTTATCAAAGAAGTCGCCCCTAGCCTTAGTCCAAAAGAGGGCGAGGAAGTGCTAGATTGCACAGATAAATTTATACTACCAGCACTCATTGACATATCCTATCCCAAAAACAAATCCCTTTGTCGTAAGACGCTACAATCCCTAAGCCAAAAGGCTTTGCAAGGTGGTGTAGGAAGTGTGCTTTTGCGCCCAGATAGTAGCCCTAGTATTGATTCAGAAGCGATTATTGAGCTTGTATCAAGCCTAGATTCCGCGCTAAGCGTGCATTTTTTTTCTAGCATACTAGCGACAAAAGATGATAGTCTAACCCAAATCGCATCTCTTATCAGCACAGGCGCACGCGCTATCTATCTACATAGTCCAGACATATCAGGCTATGCCTTGCACAAAGTCGCTCAATATGCAAAAATGCTAAATGTCCCCATCATCGCCACAGCACAAGAACCAAGCCTTTGTGATGGTGTGATAAGCCAAAGCGAGATAAGCTCCACTCTAGGCTTGCCATCTATCCCATCCATATCGCAAACTATGGAAGTTGCTAGACTTAGCGAAATGTCGCGATTTAGCGAGACAAAATGGATTTTTGATGCCATAACCCACCCCCAAAGCCTAAAAATCATAGAAACATTCAAAGCTATGGGAGCAGAGATTTTAGCCCAAACTCCTATCCACCACCTTATTTTTACCCACGATGACATAAAGGACTACGATACGCGCTTCAAGCTATTTCCTCCGCTTGTGAGTGAGGAGGAGCGCGACTTTTTGCGTGATTGTTTATATTCTCGCATAGATATGCTTACTTGCTTACAGAGCGATTCTTACAACTCGCTAAAAGACCAAGTATTTGAAAACGCCAGCTTTGGTATAAACGCATTTGGATTTTACTTCCCACTTGGATTTAGCCAGCTTGTCAAGCAGGGGATTATAAGTCTATCTCGTTTTAGCCAGATGACTTCATACGCTCAAGCCAAATGCTTCTCTCTAAACAAAGGCGAAATTACACCACAAAAAGACGCGGACATTATCATCGTAGATTTGCAAGCCAAAACAGAAGTAAATGATAGCTTTAGTCCATATCACGGAGTGTGCTTACACTCCAAAGTCTTGCATACGATTATTGAGGGCGAAGTGCGATTATAGAATGCTTGCAAAAATATTTTCCCAAGCATTGCTAGACGCCTTAAAACACCTTGATATAGCTCGCTACAAAAATCGGGGTGCGACTAAAGGCTATGTCTTTAGATAAAATTTCTTTGTTGCCATATTTTGCAGGGGATTCTATGCCTAGTCGTAGCTCGGATGGTAGCCCTAGCACAGAGAGAGGGACCTTTGCCCCTACTTCTAGCTTGCCAAGTATGCCAAGTGATAGACTAAGCCCCATATTTAGCCCGTAGTCTACTTGGATTTGGTAGTTCCATAGCACATTTTCACTTTTTGTTACGCCAGCTTTTATGAAGCTATCTAGCTCACTATTTGCCTTATCTGTGAGTAGCATTACACCGATATTTAAGCCAAAATACCCACCCAAAGCCACCTCCCTCCAAAATCTCTGCTTCACGCCAAGCAGGCTTAGCGGTAGCTCGCCTAGCAAGTCAGCATTTAGCCCCCCTAGCATATAAAAAAAACTTCCCACGCTTTTTGCACTACCTTGCCCCTGCTTTCTCATAGAGAGATTCCCACCACCGATAAGCACATCGACATAGATTCTGCTACCAAAGTAGAGATTATAGAAGTTTTGATACCCCACATTTCCACCAGAAGCGACAAACACCGAGCGAGCGATAAGCGGAGAATCTAGGCTAGAATCTAGCGCACCTGTCATATCGGGGCTAAATACCCCATTCGTAGTAGTGCCTACACTATTTTGGGTATTGTATTTGCCATCAGCATAAGTTTGTGTTATGCCAGCACTTGCCACACTCGCCCCTATGAAAATCCCGCTTTTATTACCAGCCCTCATATATTTATGTGCGATTGCTTTTTTTTGCTCTAGTGTTTTTCCTGCGAAATGCTTTTGGATATATTCACTTTGAGAGTAGATAGGCTCTACTTTTATGCCATTTATCTCCAAAAGTGAGCGATAAAAAGCGATTTTGACATCTAGGCTTTTGTCCTTTAGTCGCTCATCTTGGGCATTCATTAGCGCACTTGGATTTACTTGGCTATTTTTAAAATCCTTTGGCAAGATAAGCATCGCTATTTCCTCATCAGTGATACGACTTGATTTACTTGATTTTTTTACTTGATTTTTGGGGGATTTTGCGGGTGGAGATTTTGTGGGCACGGCTAGGGCACTACTTAGCAAAAATACCACGCATATAATGCCTAGCATTAGATTTTGCAAAGATAGTTGATTTAATATTGTGCGTTTTTTTAGATTCATTATATTTTCCTACAATCCATTTATCAACCCAACCCAAATCCAGCTAAAACAAATATTGATAGCTCGTGATATACATAGTCCCTAGAAAGTAGCTTGCTTGGTTTGAGATATTTGGTGGAGTTTTGATACCTAGCTCTATGCGATGATGATATTTGAGTGTGGCAGAGACGCCTACATTTAGCACAGGTCCTATGGTGATTTTATCCTCTCTTTGTGTGCCACTTTGCTTGTAGAGATTTACCCCCGCTCCCATCCCTATAAACACACCTAGATAGTATCCCTCCTCGCCACCTATTGCCTTATCCCCCACCATATCTATATTGAAGCTAAACAAATGGCTAGAGACACTATCGGGTATATTTGGCGAGGCATTTAGCGCAGCTAGATATTGCCAATACACGCGCACACCCATAGGTGCAGCCCCCAAAAATCGCATATATCCTCCGTTAATCCCAAATGCAAATGGATTTAGCTCCTCGCCAAAGCCTCTATTTTTGTTGATTTCCATTTGGCTAGTGCCAAGCGAAACTCCAGCAAACCAGCCGTGTTTTGTTTTGTTTTTTAGCTCTTGAGATTTTTCATACAAAAGCTGATAGTATCGCCCGCGCAGGAAATAAAGCTCTTTTTCTTTTTGGTGCTTTGACATTTGCTGTAAGGATTCTTCATCGCCGTGTATCACTTCGATTTCATCGATATTTTTGGAGATTTTTTTTTGCTCTTTTTTTGCTTTAGAATCTAGTGAGCTAGAATCACTAGGTTGCACTCTTTGAGATTCTTTGCTAGATTTTAGTGATTTTGCGCTTGGCTTCGCGCTTAAACCTTGAGCTACACTGCTTATCAGCAATGCGCTTATGAATCCAACAAAGCAGATTTTGCCAAAATTTTTCAGCATAGTTTTCAATACCCTCATAGCTTTCACAATTCCCATATCTATCACTGCACGCACAGCACATTTCCTAAAACACATAGCTATATCCCACCATAGGCATTATCCCAAACCAATTTAGCCTTTCATTGATGATGAGTTTGATTTCGCCCTCTATGCGGTGCTTGCTTATGAGAGTGAAGCTCGCCCCAATGTTTATAATCCCACCAAGCGTAGCATCGCTATTAGAATCATATATCATACTTGCTAATCCAAATCCCGCTATTGCTCCCGCTTCTAAGCTGTTTTTGCCCTTTATCATCGGCAATAGAGGCAAATCTATCAGCACATCTGCGCTTATGCCGATGCTAGAAAATCCAAGCGAGGAGAGGTTTAGCTCCTTTGCATTGCTTCCTAAGTATTGCAGATAGATTCTGCCACCGACTTTATTTGGGAAAGATATGCTATCAAACATTGTAGGATAAAAGCTCTGAAATCCCACCTTTGCACCATAAGCTAGGAAATTATCCACGACATAGTCTGTATTTCCAGCCGCATTGTGAAATATCCAGCCACCATACACGCCGATAAAAATACCTGATTTTTTCTTTGAAGCGTCTAGGTTTTTGATAAGGGAGGCGATTTCTTTATCGCTGATTTTGTGATATGCCATAATGTATGGATAATAATACAAGCTAAGCGTGGAATAATCAATTAGATTTTCATCTTGTGATTCTTGTTTTGACTTGTCTTTTGCAGTGGTTTTGGATTCTTTTTGTGGCTTTGTGGAATCTTTGTTGGTTTCTTTTGTGGTGGAATCTTTTTTGGATTTTATAGAATCTTTTTGGGATTTTTTGGCTGTGCTTGTAGATTCTTTGCTAGATTTTTCATATTTCAAATATCGCTTAGATTTTTCACCATAGCTTATGGTGCTTGCTAGCACCACACAGACAAAAATCAATGCGCATTTGCGAGGGATTTTAGTAGCGATATTAGTGATATTTTTTTTTGTCATATCAAACCTTATAAAACATTAAAAACTTCATAACATTAAACAAACTCTAAAAGTATTTTCCCAAAGCAAAACGCATTATACACTTTAAACCTTAAATAAGCGAGTTTGGGTATAATAACGCCACGATTTTTACAAAAGCACGCAAATAAACACACATTTGGAGCGACACTCACAAGCAAACAACTTTAAGGAGCAAAAGCGATGCAAAAAATCACACTCACCACCCTAAAATCCAAAAAAAATATCCCCCCTCATTTAGGCAAAAATCCTAGCAAGATTACTGCTATCACAGCCTATGACGCACTTTTTGCGCGACTTTTTGATGGCATTGTAGATGTGATTTTGGTTGGCGATAGTCTAAATATGAGCTTTAATGGCAAAGAGGACACCACAAGCCTAAGCCTGCAAGATATGATATACCACACAAAAGCAGTTCTAGCCCACACAAAGCAATCTTTTGTCATAGCTGATATGCCTTTTGGTAGTTATGCAAATGAAAAATCCGCACTAAAATCCGCACTAAAAATCATCAAACAAACAGGGGTGCAAGCCCTAAAGCTAGAAGTGCCACTAAGCAAGCTAAATATCATAAAAGCCCTTGCAAATGAGGGGATTCCCATTATGGCGCATATCGGGCTTATGCCGCAATTTGTGAAGTTTGAGGGTGGGTATAAAGTCAAAGGCAAAGACAATCATCAAAGCGCATACTTGCTAGAATCAGCACTTGCATTTGAAGAAGCAGGTGCATTTGGGCTACTTTTGGAGGGGATTATAGGTGGCGTGGCAAAAGAGATTTCTAGCAATGTAAAAATCCCAACTATCGGGATAGGCTCTGGGGTGGATTGCGATGGGCAGATTCTTGTTTGGAGCGATGCGTTTGGATTATTTGGGGATTTTAAGCCAAAATTTGTGCGCCAATACCTAAATGGCGCAGAGATTTTCAAATCCGCATTGCAAAAATATGTCGATGAAGTCAAAAGTGGCGATTTCCCAAGCGAGCAAGAAAGCTACTAAATCCACCAAAATATCAAAATCTAAAGTAAAACAAAATGGCAAAAATCACACTTGATTTGCAAAGTCTAGATTCTAGCTCAAAGTCTAGCTCAAAAACTAGCCAAAAATCTAGCTCAAAATCCACCCCCGCGAAATCTACAAACAAAAATCAAATTCCCACAGATGAAAGGGAAGTATCTATTGAGAGAATTAGCTTTGATGAAAACATAGAAACTTCGCTTCGCCCTAGCGTGTGGGAAGACTACATAGGGCAAACCCAAATCAAAAAAAACCTAAAAATCGCTATTTTGGGCGCACAAAAACGCTCCGAGCCTTTGATGCATACTCTGCTTTTTGGTCCCCCAGGTCTTGGCAAAACAACCCTTAGCCACATAATCGCCACACAAATGGGTGCAAATATCAAAGTAACTGCCGCGCCGATGATAGAGAAAGGCGGGGATTTGGCTGCGATTTTGACAAACATTGGCGAGGGGGATATTTTGTTTATTGATGAGATTCATAGGCTTTCTCCAGCTATTGAGGAGCTACTATATCCTGCTATGGAGGATTTTCGGCTAGATATTATCACAGGTAGCGGTCCAGCAGCGCAAACCATAAAAATTGATTTGCCACCATTTATGCTTATCGGTGCGACTACTCGGGCGGGAATGTTATCTAGCCCTTTGCGTGATAGGTTTGGTATGGATTTTAGATTGCAGTTTTATGACAACTCCGAGCTAAGCCTAATCATTGACAAAGCCGCACACAAGCTAAAAAGAGAAATCAAAAAAGACGCAAGTTTAGAAATCGCAAAAAGAGCGCGTGGCACACCTAGAATCGCCCTAAGGCTACTAAAGCGCGTGCGGGATTTCTCCGATGTCGCAGGAGAGGAAGTCATATCCCTAGACACCACAAAGCACGCCCTAAGCGAGCTTGGCGTAAATGAGCTAGGCTTTGATGAGCTTGATTTGCGCTATTTGGAGGCTTTGGCTAGGGCAAAATCCCCTATGGGGCTAAACACTATCGCAGCAATCATTAGCGAAGATGAAGGAACGATAGAGGATTTAATCGAGCCATACTTGCTTGCAAATGGATTTTTGGAGCGCACCGCTAGAGGCAGGGTAGCAAGCATAAAGACTTATGAGCTATTGCGACTTAGTCCACCCAAATGGAATCTAGCTCATTTACAAAACGAGCCAAAATTGTTTTAGTTTATTTTAAGGAGAATCTAAATGTCAAGTAACTCAAATAACAAGCCCTATCCGCATATCTGCAAGGCTTTTGGTGTGTATGAGACAAATTGCTACATTGTCCAAACTCCTCGTGGCGAGCTAGTCATAGACCCCGGGATTGGCTCAAGTGAGTGGGTGCTAGCAAATGTAAAAAATCCGCTTGCTATTCTCATCACTCACGGGCACTTTGACCATATTTTTGACACAGCAAAACTCCACGAAAATCTAAAATCTACGCCCATTTATTGCCCTAGCGAAGATGCCTTTATGATGAAAAGTGATTGCTTTGATACAGGGCTTACTCCTTGCTCTCCAAGTGTGGAAGTGCCTTGCAATAGGGGACGAGAGGATTTTAGCATTGATGGGGTTTGCTTCTCATACTTGCATTTCCCCGGACATACCCCAGGGTGTAGTATCGTATGTGTTTGGGGAGATAGCACTAAAAGCGGGCTATCAAATCAAGCGCAAAAATCCACGCAAGATAACGCACAAGATAACGCGCAAAATCAAACCCCCACCACTTGTCCCAAAAGCAAAAATGCAAGAATTTATAGCGGGGATTTTGTATTTCATCGCAGTATCGGGCGATATGATTTCCCATACTCAAACCAAAGCGATATGGCACAATCACTAAAGCGATTTAGGGATTTGGATTTTGCGCTTGATTTGGGGCTTACGCTAGATGAGGACGAGCTAGAGGAAGTAGGGCAGATAGAGATTTTCCCCGGACACGGAGAATCTAGCATTTTAGCCTATGAGCAGCGCAATGTAAATCTATGGCTAGAGCGAATGAGCTAACTAGCCAATAAAAAGTCAAAGAAAATTATTTACAAATTTTTATCACGCAAAATCTTGGCATTATTATTGTATTATGTTGATTTTTCGTAATATTTTCATAAGAGGAAGGATAATTTAATGAGTGGATTTTCTAAAATCGGTTTTATCTTAGCCACACTTGGTAGCTCTATCGGGCTTGGGCATATTTGGCGATTTCCATATATGGCAGGGACAAACGGCGGTGGTGCGTTTGTGCTACTTTTTTTGGCACTCACACTTCTTGCTGGGATTGCTATGCTTGTAGGAGAAATGCTAATTGGCAACTACACGCAAAAAAACACCGCCGATGCGTTCAAAGAGCTAGATTCTACCAAGCACAAAGTATGGAAATGGGGCGGGCTAGTGCTGATAGGCGGTCCTTTTATCCTCACATTTTATATGATAGTGCTAGGTTGGGTGCTGTATTATCTTTTTAGCACAAGTATGGATTTGCCAAGCAATGCAAGCGAAGCTGATTGGGTATTTGGCTCGCTTTTGAGTGTAAATATTTGGGCACAGATTTTAGGCTTTAGCGCGGTGGCGTTTATCACGGCATTGGTAGTATCTTTTGGGATAAAAGAGGGAATCGAGCGACTAAATGTCGTGCTTATGCCACTGCTTTTTCTTATCTTTATCGGGCTTTTGGTGTATGCGAGCTTTCAGCCTAGCTTTATGCGAGCGGTGCATTTTTTGTTTGACTTCAAATACTATGACATTAGCGCAGATGTGGTAATCGCAGCGATGGGGCAAATGTGCTTCTCACTTAGTCTTGGTGTGGGGATTATCATTAGCTATTCTGCTAGCACCAAGCCCAATGCCAATCTGCTAGAATCTGCCTTGTATGTATGTCTATGTGGGATTGCTATTTCACTCATCGCAGGGCTTATGATTTTTACATTTGTCTTTGAGCACGGGGTAGAAATCACTCAAGGCGCGGGACTTGTATTCAAAGCACTCCCCATAGTGTTTAGCAAAATGGGAATGGTAGGTGTGATAATCTCTGTGCTATTTTTTCTAGGGCTAGCATTTGCAGGGATTACTTCTACCATATCTTTGCTAGAGCCAAGTGTGATGTTTTTTGTCCAAAAGTATGGATTCTCGCGTGCCAAAATCACTTGGGCGATTATGGCTGTTATTTATCTAGTGGGCTTGGTGCTTATTTTTTCTTTGCACAAAGATTATGCAGATATGCTAGCAGTGTGGGGCAAGGGGCTTTTTGAGCTAGTGGATAAAGCAAGCTCTGATATTGTTATGCCACTTGGAGCGTTGCTAAGTGTGATATTTGTAGGGTGGTTTATCGGCAAAGAAAAAGTGAGAAAAATGACAAGCGGATTTTTATCTGCTAGGGCATTTAGCGTGTGGTTTTTTATCATTCGCTATGCCGCGCCATTGGTTGTGATACTAGCGTGGGGTGGGGAGCTAGCGACAAAGACATTATTTTCACTTCTTAGATTTTTTGGCTTTTAGATTTTTGGTGCAAAGCAAGATTTACATTTTTAGACAAGGGCACAAAAGGATATAAAATGACTGATTCTAAAATATTTCATTTAGGGTTTTTGCGATTTGTTTTTGCAAGCGTTGTTTGCATAAATGTTCTTGGCATAAATGCGATAAATGCTAGTCAAACTAATCCAAGTGAAAATCTAGCAAAGACAGCAGAAAAAATCGCAGATATGTTTTATGCCTTAAATGGCGAGCCAAACAACCCGCACAAAAAAATCAACCACACCAAAGGATTTTGCGCTAGTGGGGAGTTTATCCCCAATCAAAAAGTGGCAAAAGATTTTGCTATCCCGTTTTTGCACTCCTCAAAAATCCAAGTAAAAGCTAGATTTTCACTTGGTGGTGGTGAGCAAAGTGATAAATCAAAATCCCGCGCAATGGCTCTAAAAATGCAAAGTGAAAATAGCGATTTTTGGGAAATCGCTATGACAAATTCGCGTGTAAATTTTGCCAAAAATGCAGATGAGTTTATGCAGTTTTTGGGCATAAATTTGGAGCAAAAGCAAGGAAAAATCACTCCACAAGAAGCAGCCAAAAAGCGTGAGAGTGTAAGCTCTTTTGTAAATTTCGCACGCGAGATAGGACATCTTGGGGTAAGCCCTAGCTTTGCAGATAGTGCCTATCATAGCGTGCATACATTTTTTTTCACAAAATCTAACGATGAGCTAGTGCCTGCTAGATTTAGCTTTGTCCCCAAAAATGGTGTAAAAAATCTAAACCCAAAAGAGCTAGAAAATCTAAATGATGATTTTTTGGAATCTAGCTTCAAAAAGCAGCTAAAAAGTGGTGCGATAAAGTTTGCCCTAGTGCTTGAAGTAGCAAAGCAAGAGGATAGCCTAGAGGATACCACAAGTGTGTGGGCACACATAGATAGCAATGGAGAGAAAACTATCAGAGAGCATATCACTTTAGGTGAGCTAAGACTTGATTCTTTTAGCGGATATGAGTGCAATGAAGAAGTGTTTATGCCATCTATCTTGCCAAGTGGTGTGCAGCCACCAAAAGATGAGATTTTTGATGTGCGAAGTATGGTATATGCCATAACTTTTGGCAGGAGACAATGAAGCACAAAGGGTTAGATTCTAGCAAAATTAAAGGGGAAATTAAGAGAAAACTTATTAAAATGCCCTTTCTTTTGTCAGCACTTTTTGCACCCTAAAGTTATTTATGATTTTGGCTGTTTTTAGCATTTTTCACCTCAATATATTAAGCAAAACCACATTACAAAACCACAATAAGGAGTTTGCGTGTCTTTGGAATACTTTCTTACCCCACCTCAAGCCACACCCAAAATCACAGATTTACGACAAGGCGAGTGCAAAGATTCTCGCTTCATTAAGCCGTTGCGATTGCACTATAAGCAAGACGGCGAGGACAAAGATTGGGATATTATCCACTCTCACGATAGCGTATCGATAATGCTATATGAGCGTGATTTGGAAGCGTTTGTGATTGTCAAGCAGTTTCGCCCTGCGGTGTATATGCGCAATCACAATGGCTATATTTACGAGCTTTGTGCGGGGCTTGTGGATAAGCCAAAAAAGAGCTTAGAAGAAATCGCCATAGAAGAAGTCTTTGAAGAATGCGGGTATGAAATCCCTGTAAGTCGCTTGCAGTTTGTCAATAGCTTTTACAACTCTGTGGGAATCAGTGGCGCAAGGCAGACAATATACCTAGCAGAAGTCAGCAAGGAGGATAAGCACGCGCTAGGTGGTGGCATAGATGGCGAAAAAATCGAAGTGCTATACCTAAAAGCAAGCAAGGCATTGGACTTCGTGCGTGATGAGGACTACCACAAAACACCCTCTCTAGCCTTTGCTATCAACTACTTTTTTTATCAGTATCGCCCTCAAGCAAAAGCTAGTAAAAAGCGATGAGAATCCCAAAGCCAAAAGTAGCCAAAGCCAAAATTAGTAAAGCTAAAATCACAAAATCTATAAAAAAGGAATACTTCCACGATGAGCACGACAAAAAATCTAACAAAACAAAAACCCTACCAAGTGCGTATCCAAACTTTTGCGCTAGCTTTTGCCCTGCTACTTTTGCTATCTCTCCAGCAAGCGCACAGCGAGCAAAATCAACTAAAGAATCTTTACAAACTTCAGCACACCACAAAAATCGCCATTTCATCTGTCGATACAAAATCCAACACCATAGAATTTCCAGCTATGGGACGCGTAGTGGGCGAGAGTGGGTTTATATGGCATATCTATGATGAAAACTACGCAAGTATCATCGCCACCGCTACGATTATAGAGATAAAATCAAGCCAAAATGAATATAGCCCAAAAAACACCACACAAGAAAAAACCTCACAAAAAGCTAACCCACAAAAGCAAAATCCAAAAGATAACGCCAGCCAGAGCGCAAAAGCAATAGCGCGGATAAATCCTATCAGTGTCTTAGAGCAAAAATACCTCCCAAGCCCTACAAACAAGCCTGTCGCAGGCGATGAGGTGCATTTCGGGACGCTAAATAGCCTAGCCTTTATCATCGCTCCTACGCTAGAGACTTATGATTCTATCCGTGCTAGCTACCCATCTATGCAGTTTCTAAACTCCGATTTAATGGTGGGCTATCTTTTTGACAAAAGCAAATTCGACCCCAAGCCAAAAGTGCTAAGCAATGCTTGCGCGGTGTATAGCGTGGGATTGCTTTTTTTGGTTACAAGAGATAGGCTTTCCGTGCTTGATTGTCAAAGTTTGGTAGAGCTAGATAGCGTGGCGTTTGATACAAGTGCAGTTGGGCAGACGATTGCGCCGTTTTTTTCGCGTGTGCAATACGCCTCAAGCGGCTCGCTAGATTCTGCACTCAAGCGCAAAAACTCAAAGCAGTATTTTGAATACTACGATGGGCTACTAAAAGAGGGCAAAAACTTCAAGTAGCCCAAGTAGTAGCGCAACTCCACACAAAGCCACCTCATACAAGTCATTTTGCAAGCAAGCCACCTCACAAATGCCACCTTGCAAAATTTCCAAAACCACAAACCCCCACCAATAAATCCAAGCAATGAATCCAAGCACAACTCTTTTTGCTAGTAGCGATGGCTCTCTTAGTGCGTTTAATGAAGAGTTTGGCGAGTGCTACTCCTCGCTTAGTGAGGGTGCGCTAAGCGAAAAGCTCACCAAGCATATTGCCCCTGCGTTTGAGTATCTGCGCTCACAAATGCAAAGCGATGATTTTAAAGCCAAAATCCCCCTTAGCACAAAAAGCGATATTTGGATTTTGGATATTTGCTTTGGGCTAGGGTATAATGCCTTTTTGAGCGCGAGCGCATTTGAGTATTTACTAGGACAATCAAACACCAAGCCAAAACCAGCTAGCGCAAAACTTCATATCATTTCGCTAGAAAAAGATAGGGCTACTTTGGATTTGGCAGGGCAGATTTGGCACTTAGATGATAAGAAGTGGCAAAGCCTAGCTAGCGGGCAAAGCACTAGCCTAAACCAAAGCACTAGCCTAACTATCATTTGGGGCGATGCAAGCAGTGTGCTAAAAAATCTTGCACAAGTTTTTGAAAAAGATTTCACAAAAGATTTGTCAAAAAAATCAAAAAACCAAAAATATCTTGCAGATTTTGAGAGAGATTTTGCGCAGGGTTTTGGGGGGGATTTTGCAGAATATTTTGCCAGAGATTTTGCAGGCTTTGATATTATCTACCAAGACCCCTTTAGCTTTGGCAAAAACCCTGCACTATGGAGTGAGGAGCATTTCAAGCGCCTTTTTGCCATAAGCAAAAGCACTTGTCTCATCACTTCTTATGCTACGCGCAAAGAAGTGCTAGCAAACGCGCAAAAAGCAGGGTTTCTAGCACACAAGCAAAAGGGAGATTTTAGTCGTTTTTGCCAAGATATTTTTCTCAAGCACAAAGGCAAGCACACAAGCAAAATCTCCAATAAGGCAAAATCACACCCAAATCCACAAGTAAAATCTAGAGAATCTAGCCTTTTTAGTAAGCAAAAATTGCCTGCCAAATGTGCAAAACCACACAAACCATACTAAACTAAGCACGCAAAACCACACAAATCACATTAACCACAAGGAGAGTATATGAGAATCGTATTTATGGGGACACCGATTTTTGCGACTATCGTTTTTGATAAGCTGCTTGCAGAGCTTGAGAGGGCAGGGCATAGCTGTGAAGTCCTGCGCGTAATCACCCAAGAGGATAAGCCTGTGGGACGCAAAGGCATAATCACTCCCCCACCGATGAAGCAAAAAGCCTTGCAAAAAGGCATAGAAGTCTTGCAGCCACGCACCCTAGATAGCGCATTTAGCCAGTCCCTAGCTTCATTGCAGATAGATTTTATACTCGTAGTAGCTTATGGCAAGATATTGCCAAAATCGATTTTGCAAATCGCGCCCTGCATAAATGTCCACGCTTCCATACTGCCCAAATATCGTGGCGCAAGCCCCATTCAGCAGATGATTTTAAGCGATGATAGCCACTATGGAGTAAGCATAATGGCTATGGAGGAGGGGCTTGATAGCGGAGCGATTTTAGGGGTTAGCAAAATCCCTAGAAACGATGAGAACTACACCGCTTTGAGCGCGACTTTAGCCCAGCTAGGTGGGGCAGAGCTTGCTAGGGTTTTGTGTGAGTTTGACACTATCACGCCCTTAGCTCAAGATGAGAGCAAGGCTAGCTATTGCAAAAAGATTCGCAAAGCCGATGGGGAAGTGCGCTTCACAAATGCGAGCGAAATCTACAAAAAATCCCTAGCCTTTACCCCTTGGCCAAGCGTGTTTATGCCAAATGGCATAAAGATTTTTGGTATCAAAGTAGCACAGATAGAAGCACTCGGCACAAAAGCAGGCAAGACAAAAGCAGGCGAGGTGCTAAGCATATCGCCCACGATAGTAGCCTGCCAAAAAGGCGCGATAGAGATAGATGAGCTGCAAGCCCCTAGCAAAAACAAAATGCGCGCAAGTGAGTTTCTAAAAACACGCGGGATAAAAATCGGCACAAATCTTTTGGAGATATAAGCCCCTCAAATCGTTGTTTGCAATTTTTTAGCACATTGTTTGCGCTCAAGCATAAAAAACTACTATGCGATAAAAAACTGCATTTTGTAATTCTTTGTAAATACCCCTCCCTAAATCCCTCAGCTACGGGGAGGGACTTTTTGTGGCACATAACGCCACTTATTCCACCCCTATCTCATAAAATTTTCTTTTCTTTGCTAAATTGCCACTTTTTTAAGCCCCTTTCCTTGCGAAATCGCTACACTGCTTAACACCCCTCCCCCAAATAATAAATTGTAGCAGAGAGATTTGGGACTTTAAAAGCCCCCTCCCTTAGCACAAGGATATTTGCTCTTAGTGCGAGGATATTTGCCACTCTTGAATCTCCCTCCCTTAGCGTGAGGATACTTTCTTTATTAAGCCCCCTCCCTTGCGAAATCGCCACACTGCTTAAGCCCCCTCCCTTGCGGAGGGGGTTTGGGGGTGGGTTCTTTTGCCCTTAAATCTCAAGCAAGACAAACAACTTCTAGTAATGCAAATACTTCCGTCATTGCGAGACTTGACAAAGTCAAGTCGTGGCAATCCAAAAAAATGCGCCAAACTTGTCATTGCGATATTCCGTGCGAAAGCGTGGAATCGTGGCAATCCACAATGACAGCATAAACTCCACCACGCTGTCATTTGCGAGAATCGCTTTAGCGTTCGTGGCAATCTATGTCTTTTTATTTTTTGTATGGATTGCCACGCAAATGCTAAGGCATTTGCTCGCAAAACAAGGCAAAGCCGTAGTTTCTTTAGTAATGACGGAAATCAACCCACCCCCTTTATCCCCCTCCGCAGAGGGAGGGGGAACTCGCAAAATTACCACTTGCAAAGGGAGGGGGAACTCGCAAAATTACTACTTGCAGAGGGAGGGATTAAAAAGCAAATCCCCCTCGTGCTAAGGGAGGGGGGGAATATTTCTCGCCATTGCGAGCAAGCGTAGCGAAGTTTTTTAGCAATGACAAAAAATATTGCCATATTTGAGCGCAAGCGAAATATCTCAAAAAAATAATGCGAGTTGTTAGAAAATATTTTTAGAGATATTTTCGCTTTTTTGCAAAAAGCCCAATATGACAAAAAAATCAAAAAAAACAAAAAATCAAAAAAACCACACAAGCACCCCACAATCCACTCCCCCACAAAATTTTCCACAAAAATCTAACATTTCGCTAGATTTTCCACCATTTTCTAGCTTTTTACACAATTTTTACATTTTTTATTTCTCATTTTTACTTTTTTTTGCCACAATTACTAGCATTAGGTTTCACGCTTGCTTTACATTTGGCATTTTTGTAAGGCAAAAGTGTAAAGCAAGCGAGCCTAAAATCACTCTTAAGGAGAAGAAATGAAAAAGTTGGCTTTGAGCGGCGCACTAGCTGCGATTGTGGCGATACCTGCACTAGGTATCGAAGTGTATAGCAATGAGGAAAAGGGAGCTTCTGTGGAGCTCTATGGTAGCTTGAGAGGCTTTGTCGGTGGTGGCGGAGAACTTCCAAAGATAAATGATAGCAGATTACCTGTTGGGAGTGGTAATGCGCTAATCGGCTTCCAAAATAACTCCCACTTTGGTATCAACTCCAAGTATGGCAAGCTTTTCACAAAAGTAGAGTTTGGCTTGAGTGAGGGTGGATTTCTGGGCACTACAGTAGTTGCAAGCGACGGCACAAGTAAAAATTATGTCGGCTTGCGTAAGGTATTTGGGACTTATGACTTTGGCTCTGGCGGTAAGCTAACCTTTGGTAAGATAGACACACCTACGATTGAGGGTGGGTTTCAGTCAGATTTCAACAACAACGATGCAGGTGGTAATGGATTTGGCTCTGTAACCACTGGAAGCAGAAAGCTCCAAATCCAATACTCCCACTCTGGAGCGACTGTGGCTATTATCGCCGATGAAGCAGCAACAGGGAATGCTACCAATACTGTATATACCCAAAGCTACCTATCAAATTCTAGGCTAAATCCGTTTCCTAGAATCGCTGTATCTTATGAGGGCAAAATAGGCGAAAAAGGTAAATTTAAAGTCGCTGCTACCTATAAGTGGTATGGTGAAAATTACTCTTCACAACCTAGAGCGAATGTGCACGCTGGGCATTTAGTTGCAGGAGCAAAGATTCCCTTTGGAGAAAAAGCCTATCTATCTGCTATATTTCACTACGGAATAAATGGACACCTATACTCCGAACAACAAACTTCATACTCTACAGGCACATATGGATATAGCAATCTCAATGAAGGAGCAGGGCTAAATGCACAACGCACAGGGCTACTACTAGAAGGTGGAGCAAAAATAAATGACACCATAAGCGTAGCAGCAGGCGTGGGCTACCAAGCGACATTTAATGGTAACAATCAGCGAGGACATTTGAGCAATAATAACGGGGCGCAAGCTATCCATAGCTACAAAGTCTATGCAAACCTCCCTATCAATGTCGCAAAAGGCTTCCAAGTCGTCCCACAACTTGGGCTTTATGACACTATTGAAACTTACAGGGTTAAAACAGATAATCATAGAACGGCTCTTGTAGGACTTATCCGCTTGAAGTATGACTTCTAGGGGATTTCTCTAAGAGATTTTGCTCTAGGGTATTTTTCTAGGAGGGGGATTTTCGCTAGGTTTCTCCTAGTAGATTTTTGAGCTTTGTGATACTTCACTTCTTAAAGCCCCCTCCCTTTGCGTTAGGATACTTGCTTTTTTAAGCCCCCTCCCCAAATAATAAAAATTGTGGCGGAGGATATTTACCACTCTTTAAGCCCCCTCCCTTGCGGAGGGGGTTTGGGGGTGGGTTTTCCCCATTGAATCCAAAGTAATGCAAACAACTGCTAACGATGCAAATGCCTCCGTCATTGCGAGGCAGTGGCTTTAGCCACAACGAAGCAATCTACCACGCCGTCATTGCGAGACTTGACGAAGTCAAGTCGTGGCAATCCAAAAAAATGCGGCAAACTTGTCATTGCGAGATTCCACGCGAAAGAGTAGAATCGTGGCAATTCACAATAAAAGCATAAATTATACTATGCTGTCATTGCGAGAATCGCTTTAGCGTTCGTGGCAATCCACAAAAAAAGAAATAGATTGCCACGCAAGTCTTGCGACTTGCTCGCAAAACAAGGCAAAGCCGTAGTTTCTTTAGTAATGACGGAAATCCACCCACCCCCTAACCCCCTCCGCAAGGGAGGGGGGAATATTTGGGGCTTTGCCCTTTTGCAAAGCGCAAGGCTTAGTTCTAGCGCGAAGTAAAACACGCGAGGCACTCCCCCAAGCCAAAAAAGAAACAGCGGAAGCGTTTTCTTTTTTGGGCGGGGGAGAGGGGAGGGGGCTGCCTTTTTTCTTTTTGCGATTCTACTTTCTGCCATTTTATAAAAAATCTTCTTTCTTTCTTTCTTTCTTTTTTTTTTTTTTTTGGATATTTCGCTTTTTTGCAAAAAGCTCAATATGACAAAAAACACCACAAAGTCAAAATCTCACAAAAATCAAATTCCGCGCTTACAAACCTCCACGAAACTCACGCAAAGACTTGCAAAAATCACATAAAACCCAAAAACACAACAAAAACCACTACAAAATCATATCCATTTACAGCATATTTTCTAGCTCTGCTTCATTGATGATTTTTACACCTAGAGCGCGGGCTTTTGCTTCCTTGCTCCCCGCACTATCCCCGCAAAGCACAAAGTCCGTTTTGGCACTCACACTTCCGCTTACTCGCGCCCCTAGCGATTCTAGCATTTGCTTTATCTCATCGCGTGGGCGAGATAGAGTGCCTGTGATGACAAATGTTTTGCCCGCAAAAATCTGCCCCAAATCGCGCTCATTATCCACATTACTCGCTTTACCCACACCACCGTGAGTGCTTGCTTCGCCTTGATTCCCCCCGCCTTGATTTCCACTGCCAAAAGCCCCACTTGAATCGCTCATCACCCTAAGTGGTGGCACTTTTGGCGAGATAATCTCTAAAATCCTAGCGATGATTTTTGCATTTATCACGCCAAATTCCAAGATTGATTGCGCCATTTCCTCGCCAAATCCATTGATTGCCAAAATCTCATCTTTGCTTCTTGTATAAAACTCCACCCCAAAGCTACTTGCAAGCTGCTTGCTCGCCCACTCCCCGATATTTGGGATACCTAGTGCGTTTATCACGCGCCACAGCTCCACGCCCTTGCTAGCTTGTATCGCTTCTAGTAGGTTGGTGATTTTTTTGTCTTTGAAGCCCTCCAAATCTGCCAAATCCTCCCTTTTTAGCTCATAAATATCCAAAATCGATGAGATTTTGCCCATATCATAAAGCAAGTATATGATTTTCTCGCCCAAGCCATCGATATTTAGTGCCTTTTTGCTAGCAAAATGCACGATAGATTCTTTTACTCTAGCTTGACAAGAGAGATTTGCACAGCGGATAAAAATATCCTCTTTTACTAGTTCTTTATCACATATTGGGCAGTGTGTGGGGGGGATTATGCGTGATTGTGTGCCATCGCGTCTTGCAGGGATTGATTTGATGATTTTGGGGATTACATCGCCACTTCGTATGAGGACTACAAAATCATTTATTTGTATGTCTTTTTTTGCTATCTCTGCGTAGTTGTGAAGTGTGGCGCGAGAGATTTTTGCTCCCTCGATTTCCACAGGCTCTAGCTCGGCTACGGGCGTTATCACACCTGTGCGCCCCACTTGATGAGTGATTGAGAGGATTTTTGTGATTTTTTCGAGTGCGGGGAATTTATACGCACAAGCAAAGCGTGGGGATTTGCTTGTCCAGCCTAGCTGCGCTTGAGAAGCAAAGCTATCTAGCATTATTACCATTCCATCTAGTAGCATTTCAAAATCATCTCGCTTAGATTTTAGCTTCTCATAGTGTGCGTGGATTTCTCGCGCATCTTTTGCCACTGCCAAATCCCCCAAAAACGGCGCAAATCCAAAATCTTGGATTTGCTTCATCGCACCATAAAAGCTAGAATCCAAAAGCGCGAAATCTAGCTTAGAATTTGGGTTTGTTTTGTCCAAGTCTGCCTCATTTGATTTTGCTTCGCTTGAATCTACTTCATTTGGATTTTTTTGGCTTGAATCTACTTCGCTTGATTTAGTCTCACTTGAGATTGTGCCTATGCCCCACGGGACAAAAAGTAGCTTTCGCTTAGCCGTTATGGCACTATCTAGCTGACGAAGCGAGCCTGCAGCGGCATTGCGTGGATTGGCAAAGAGTGGCTCGCCTTTTTGTAGTCGCTCATTGTTGATAGACTCAAAATCCTCTTTTTTGATTACCACTTCGCCACGAATCTCTACTAGCTCTTTGTATGGGATATGAAGCGGGATAGAGCGGATTGTCTTGGCATTGTGCAAGACTTCCTCGCCCACTAGTCCATCGCCTCTTGTCGCTGCGCTTATAAGTGTGCCGTTTTGATAGCGTAGATTTAGCGAAGCTCCATCAAATTTGGGCGAGCATACAAAAGACGCATTTGGATAGGATTTTAGGATTTTATCCACCCACTCGCTCATCTCACCCTTGCTAAACACATCATCTAAGCTCCACATTCTACTTAAATGCCTAGACTTGCTAAACTCCTCTAGCACTTCGCCACCTACGCGCTGTGTAGGCGAGAGCGGGGATATACTCTGCGGGTGCGAATCCTCATAAGCCTTGACTTCGTGGTATAAAATGTCATATTCCTCATCGCTAGCGATTGGGTCATCTAAGACATAGTAGGCATAAGCATATTTAGAAAGTTTTGCCACCGCTTGTGTGTATTCATCAAAAGAAGCAAGCATTTTTTGCCTTTTATTTAAGGGTTTGTAAAGAAAAATAAAGAAAATTTGAAGTAAAATTATATAATTTTCTGCCTAATAAAGAGAATCTGCTTAAATAGAATCTACCCAAATCCAAAGGCGCAGAATCTTAAGCCACAAATCAATACTAAGGAGTTAAGCTTGCTAAAAGATATAGACCAGCAAACAAGCCTGCACCTAAACAACGAAGCGCAGTTTTTGTGCTTCACACTTGATGATAAAAATCCCTTAGAGCTTTTTTCGCTACCAAATTCATCGCAAGGCACTTCTAGAGCGATTTCCCAAAATGGCGCAAGCATTTCAAACAACACAAGCGCGACAAACTCTAGCCTAGCACAGAGCAATGCAAATGTGGCAGGAGCACAAGGTGCTTTGCAAAATGGCTCATCAAATGGAGTGCCAAACGGCTTGCCAAATAGCTTGCCAAACAGCTTACAAGGACAAGAGCAAGCAAACACCCTATCAGTATGCCCTCATTGTGGTGGGGCTGTGTGTCCTCATTGTGGCAATGTGGTGGATTCACTAGAATCAAACGAGTCAAGTGTAGAGGGCGCACAAGTAGCAACCCACGCTCCCCACGAGCATACACACCAAAATGTTAGCGATTCTGTCTACTCTGGTGCTACACAGCTTACAGACCTCACAAGTATCAAGCACAATAGCGCGCAAAACTCACTCATCACAAATATCACTTCACACACCAATCAACACACTAGCCAAAATCCACAACCCACAAAACCGCACCAAACCCCAAGAGATGAGAGCAAAAGCCACCCACACCCACTGCTAGAAAACCTAGAATCAAGCGTGTTTAGCCCTACTTCTGGGCAGCATATCGGCGAGCAACTCTATGCGATAAATGTATTTAAAGTGCGTGAAATCATCTACTATGACGGCGAAATAACAGAAACTGCGGGGGAAAAAGACGGGCTTGTGCTTGGATTTTTGACCGTGCGAGGGGAGTCTATGCCACTTATTGATATGCGCAGGTGGCTATACTTTAGCTCAAATGACCCGCATAGAGATTTGCGTCCCTTTTCGATAAACTCTCAAAAAAGCCTTGTGGTGATTTGCCATTTCTCAAGCCAAAATATAGGGCTTAAGATTTTGGGCGTGAAGCGAATCATCAACAAAAATTGGGGCGAAATCACAGCAGGCGGGGAGTTTGGGTTTGATGGGGAAAGCAAAGTCGTAGCCACGACAAAATACGATGACGGCTCGGTAATCCAAATCCTAGATGTCGAGCGAATGGTAGCTGATGCGTTTCCTGATATGGCAGAATCTAGCAAACTTGAAATCGACAATCTCCAACGCATAAACACTGATAAACTGATTTTAGTAGCAGAGGATTCCAAATCAGCTAGCAAGGCGTTGGGACTGATTTTGGAGCATTTGCATGTGCATTATATGACTTTTGCAAACGGCGAGGGACTGCTTGATTATTTGTATTCTGATGGTGTAGCTACCCAAGTGGGAGCTATCATAACTGACTTAGAAATGCCAAAAATATCGGGCTTTGAAGTGCTAAAGAGAGTCAAAAACACGCCAGAATCTAGACATATCCCTGTGATTGTAAACTCCTCTATGAGCAGTGATTCTAATGTCGAAATGGCTCAAAAGCTAGGCGCAAATGCCTTTATTTCTAAGTCAAATCCCGCCGAAGTCGAAGAATATCTGCGCAAGTTTTTAATCTAAATGGCTTGCAAAAGTAGCTTATAAAGTGTTTTTTACAAAGCGTCTTGCAAAACGGCTTAAAAAAAGTAGATTCTAAGCATTTGACTTGCGTCTGCTACACAGGCGCGAAATCTGCAAGCACAAAATCTAAATAAAATCTAAAAAGGAAATCTATGCAAAGAACGCATTTATGCGCAAAAGTGAGAGAAAACCTCATCGGGCAAGAAGTGTCAGTATGTGGGTGGTGCAATAGTTATAGAGACCACGGAGGCGTGGTGTTTATTGATTTGCGTGATAGTAGTGGGTTAGTGCAGCTTGTGTGTGATTCTACCTCTACTCCGCAGGCTTATGAGATAGCCCAAAGCGTGCGTGATGAGTTTGTGCTTCTAGCTAGGGGCAAGGTAAGGGCGCGTGGCGAGGGACTAGAAAACCCCAAACTAGAGACAGGCAAAATAGAGATTCTAATTGATGCCCTAACTATCGAAAATCGCGCAAAAACCCCACCAATCCTTGTAAATGACGAAAATATCAGCGATGAGCTAAAGCTAAAATATCGCTACTTAGATTTGCGTAGCCCAAAGGCGTTTAGCATTTTTAAAACTCGCAGCGATATAACGATGAGCGCGAGAAATAGCCTGCAAAAAATGGGATTTTTAGAAGTGGAAACGCCGATACTGACAAAGCAAACTCCAGAGGGAGCGCGAGACTATCTCGTGCCTAGCAGAATCCACGATGGCGAATTCTACGCCCTGCCACAAAGCCCACAGCTTTTCAAACAACTTCTTATGATAAGCGGATTTGATAGATATTTCCAAATCGCAAAATGCTTTCGAGATGAGGATTTGAGAGCGGATAGGCAGCCAGAATTTACCCAAATCGATGTAGAGATGAGCTTTTGTGATGAAAATGATGTGATGAGCGTGTGTGAGAATCTGCTAGCTGATATTTTTGGTGCGCTAAATCTACCCATACAAACGCCGTTTATGAAAATCCCTTATAGCGAGGCTATGGAAAAATACGGCAGTGATAAGCCAGACTTGCGCTTTGAGCTACCACTCATAGAAGTTGGGGATTTGTTTGTGGATTCTAGCAATGAGATTTTTGCCTCTATCGCAAAAGATACGCACAAAAACCGCTTCAAAGCCTTGTGTGTAAAAGGCGGGGACAATTTTTACTCACGAAAAATGCTAAGCGAAGCAGAAGAGTTTGTGAGAAAATTTGGTGCAAAAGGCTTGGCATATATCCAAATCAAAGATGAGCCAAAAGGACCGCTTGTAAAATTCATAAGCCAAGAAAATCTAGCTTCATTGCTAGAGCGCGTGGGGGCACAGCAGGGGGATATTATATTTTTTGGCGCGGGGGATAAAAAAAGCATTTGGGATTATATGGGGCGATTGCGCGCAAAAGTGGCAAAAGATATGGGGCTAATCAATGAGGAAGAGTTCAAATTCGCGTGGGTGGTTGATTTCCCTATGTTTGAGAGAGATGAAAATGGTGCAATTTCCGCACTTCATCACCCTTTTACTATGCCAAAAAATCTCTCCAGCCAAAACCTAGCGCAATACAAGAGTGGCTCTAGCGATATAGAGGAAATAGAATCTATCGCCTATGATGTCGTGCTAAATGGCGTGGAGCTAGGAGGAGGAAGCCTTAGAATCCACAAAAACGATATGCAGCAAGCCGTGTTTGATTTGCTAGGGATTAGCCCAGATGAAGCAAAGGAGAAGTTTGGATTTTTGCTTGAAGCCTTGCAGTATGGTGCGCCACCACACGGAGGATTTGCTATCGGGCTAGATAGGCTTACTATGCTTATCACGCGCTCATCAAGTATCCGTGATGTCATCGCATTCCCCAAAACCCAAAAGGCAGCTTGCCCGCTTACTTCTGCGCCAAGTGCGGTGGGCGAAGAGCTATTGCGTGAGTTGCACATTCGCTTGCGCAATCCACAAAAAAATTCGCTACAATAGTGCGCTTAAGTGCTCTCAAACGCACTCACAAAGCGCATTTGTAAAATCCCAAACCAAAAAAGGAGCAAAAATGAAAAAGCTTTTTTTAATCATCGGTGCACCCGGCAGTGGCAAAACCACAGACGCGCAGCTAATCGCTAGCAAAAACCCAAAGACAATCGTGCATTATTCCACAGGCGACTTGCTAAGAGATGAAGTCAAGCGCGGAAGCGAACAAGGCAAAATCATCGGCAAAATCATCGCCAAAGGAAATCTAGTCCCGCTAGAAATAGTCGTAAGCACGATAATTTCAGCTATGCAAAAAGCACCAAGAGATATTATCCTAATTGATGGCTATCCTCGCAGTGTCGAGCAAATGCAAGCCCTGCACGAGAAGCTAGAATCCCAAAACCTAGTCAAACTCGCAAGCGTGATAGAGGTAAGCGTAAGTGAAGCAGTGGCAAGGGAGCGCGTGCTAGGCAGAGCTAGAGGAGCTGATGATAATATTGAGGTGTTTAACAACCGAATGAGAGTGTTTCTAGACCCGCTAAAAAGTATCGAGAACTTTTATGGAGCGCGAAAACTACTACACAAAATCAATGGCGAGCGAACCATAGAAGAGATAGTCGCTGAAATGAATGCCTTTGTCCTAGAGACAGCCAAAAATCTAAAATAAAAGGAGTAAAAATGGACATCTCAAAAATCCAAGTAGGCAAAAGCCCTGATAGCATAAACGCAATAATCGAAATCCCTTATGGCTCAAACATAAAATACGAAGTAGACAAAGACTCTGGCGCAGTCGTAGTCGATAGGGTAATGTATAGTGCTATGTTTTATCCAGCCAACTATGGCTTTGTGCCAAATACTTTGGCAGATGATGGCGACCCTGTGGACATACTCGTGCTAAATGAATACCCCCTGCAAGCAGGAAGCGTGATAAAAACCCGACTAATCGGCGTGCTGATAATGGAAGATGAAAGCGGAATGGATGAGAAACTACTAGCCGTGCCTACAAGCAAAATCGACCCACGATATGACAACATCAAAAGCCTGCAGGATTTGCCAAAAATCACACTTGATAGAATCAAAAACTTCTTTGAGACTTACAAAATCCTAGAGCCAAACAAATGGGTAAAAGTCAAAGATTATCGCGACATAAAAGAAGCTGAAGCGATACTCCAAAAAGCAGTGGCAAACTACAAAAAGTAAGGGTTATAAAGACTTAATTTTTACCTCGTTTTTTTTGTGATGAATATCGCTATTTTCCTCCCTATTTTTTTTGCTTTAAAAAGTTGCTACTATATGAAGCCCCCCCCCAAATGATAAAAATGTGTCGGAGGAGGTTTGCAACTTCAAAAGCCCCCTCCCTTGCGGAGGGGGTTTGGGGGTGGGTATATACCCACCATTGAATTTCAAGTAAAGCTAACAACCGTTGACAATGCAGACATTTTTATCATTGCGAGATTTTGCTTGAAAGCGTAGAATCGTGACAAAACAAGCGTAGCGCAGTTTCTTTAGAAAACAAAGCAAAGCTGAAGTTTCTTTAGTAATCCGCACAAAAGACATAAATTCCGCTTGCACCGTCATTGCGAGGCAGTGGCAAAGCCACAACGAAGCAATCCAAAAAAAATCGTCATTGCGAGCGAACGAAGTGAGCGCGGCAATCCACACCCAATATTCATTACTAAATAACTTTCGCTTTGCTTGTTTGCTAAAGAAATCAAAGACTTTCTAAATAAACCTTACTTTTTTATTTAACCTTGAAGCAAGCTGGCTCATAGCCCATATTGCAAGACTTTCTATAATACTCCTGCGCTTTTGTGGGGTTTTTGAAAAACAGATTTTGCTCTAGTATCATAGCTGTATTGAAGCAGCCTACTTTGTGTTTTAGATTGCACGATTTTGAGAAATATGTAAGTGCTTCACTTGGATTTTCACAATTTTCAAACGCATTACATTTTTCAAACTCTTCATAGCCTATATCAAAGCAAGCATCTGCATTACCATTGCGACATTTAGCGTATCTATCTTGTTCTTGTTGGGCAGCTAATTCACTTTTTCGTTTTTTTAATTTGCTCATATCATCATGATTACACGAATGATATAATTTTTTGCAAAATGAGATTGCTCTTTCCAACGATTCTACCGTATCTTCTTTCTTACATTCATTTATTGCGTCCTCACAAGTAGGAGACATATAAGTATGACAAAAATAAGGACATTTCCCATTTGCTACATTTATACTTACAATCACACAAAATACCAACAACACTTTTTTCATTTCTTGCTCCTTATTTTAGATTTTATGTGCATATTCTAGTTCGCTAGTAGGTAGCTGCAAAAACCACCGCAAGTCTTTCTCTAGCTTTGTGATAATGCTATCTATGTCATAGCTTGGGTATGAAAAGTAAGCATTTTGTGAATTTTGACTATTGTAGTTTGATACTTTTGGCTTAGCTACAAAATCATATAGCTTTTTTGTGATTTTATGTTTGCTTGTGGAAATATCAATGCTGACTTCTATTTGACTGTTTGTGTTGTGAAAGCACACTCTAGGATACACCCCCCAGCTTGCTTTGATATTTGGTATGTCTTTTCTTATAAATATTATCCAAGTATCCTTTGCCTTTTTCCCCACCCCAAATGAACAATCAACAAAAAATCCATAATCAACTAGAAAACCTAAATATGAGATAATATCAAAAGTATTTAGTCCCACTATGGTATCGCTTTGGGTGCTACTTCGCTCAAAAAATAACTTTAGTGCTTTTTCTAGCTTTTCTCTCTCTTGTGGGCTAAAGTGTAGATTCTGCATTTAGTATCCTTTGTTTAATGTTTTTTGATTTAGGGTTTTAAATTTTTTCAAAAACCTAAAATCAAAAATCTTTTATTTACAAACCCGATACTACAAAAAAAAAAAAACAGAATACTAATGCGGGGAAGCACAAGGGGATTTTGTGAGGATTTGTGAAGTTGAGAGAATTTTGAAATGTTTGAAATGTTGTAGAGGTGGATTTTGTGAAAATTTTTGCATATATTTTTTGCGGTGTATGCTTTGAAGTCTTTGTGTGATGATTTGTAATAGATTTTGAGATTTTATGGGATTTGTTGTATTCTGCCTTTTGTTGTCATACCTAAAGCCAACTACTTGTCATACTTAAGGTTTGGCACAAACCGAAGTATCTCAAAAAAATGCAAATTTACAAGAAGTGCTTTTTTGGATATTTCGCTTCTTGCAAAAGCTCAATGTGGCAAGTTTGCATTGAGATATTTTGCTTTCGCTTAAGTATGACAATAAATTTTTTATGTTTTTAAAAACTCCTTCCCTTAGCACGAAGATATTTGCTTTTTCTATAAGCCCCCTCCCTCTGCGGAGGGGGTTTGGGGGTGGGTATCTTTTGCGCTATCAAAAACACAAGTAGCCCAAAAACTCGTCATTGCTAGAAATTACCAAAGAAACTTCACTTCGTTTGTTTTGCCACGATTGCACTCTTTCGCGTGGAATCTCACAATGACGAAAGTATTTGCATTACTACCAAGTTGTTAGCTTAGCTTAAAATTCAAAGTGGAAATTACCCACCCCCAAACCCCCTCCGCTTAAGGGGGGGGGGAAATAATAAGTATCACAAAAATATCACAAAATCAACTCGCCTTAAATAAATTTCACGCAGGTGGCAAAGTAACAGGTGGCAAGACATATAGTGGCTCACAAGGAGAGCCAAAAAGTGAAATATCAAGCCTGCGCGGGAATCTAAACTCAAAGCTAGAATCAAAAATTACCCTTTTTGCACTATCTGCTTTTGCACCACCCACTTTAGCACTATCCGCACTAGAGCTCACGCTAGCCATTTTGGCAAAGCCAAAATCCACACCACTATCCCTTGCGCTATCCACCACGCCTCCCACACTAGAATACAAATCTTTTGGCACTTCGCTTGATACCGCGCCTAGTCCTGCACTAGAGCCAAAATCTTTTTTTTTCACACTGATATTTTGACTAGCATTTTGCCTAGATTTTTCACTAGGTTTAAGCACCTCGTCCAAAAACACACACTCTATCTCATTATCACGCTTGATAAAATACCGCTTCCCAAAGGCAAATATCGCTACCTCTCCAAGCAAATCAAAACTATCACAAGCCCTTAGCTCTATGCCCTCCACCACTTCCAAAGTATGCAAAAAAGTATGCGCTAGCTTTAGCGCACTTAGATTCCCCGGACCGCGTGCATAATACACCGCTTTTGGTGTGATATGTTTTGCTTTTAGCTCGCACTGCATCGCGTGCAGTGCGTCCAAAGTCTTGCCCTCTTTTTTTTCCTCATAGATGAGATTCCTATCTTTGTAAACCCCATAATACAAAGGCGAGTTTATACACACTAGCACGATTTCATACATTGGACTTCCTAAATGCTTTCTTTTAAAATTCTTGTTTGGATTTGCTTGCAAGATTTTGCCTACATTTTTTGTGGATTTTTTACAAAAGTTATTTTTTCTTATTTTTTCTAAAATTTTTTTACACAAATTTTTGTCGCAGATTTTTTCTACACAAACCATTTTTTAATCATTTTTCTAGTTTTATTCCCTCATTATCTAGTCCCATTTCTACCACGCGAAGTTTGCCAAACTTCGCACTTAGCGCATCAAAAAGTCTTTTTGTATCATCTTCTAAGCATAGGCTAAGGAAGCTTGAGCCACTGCCAGATAGCGTGCTTAAAATCGCTCCGTTTTCTAGGGCACATTTTTGCACGGCAAATAGCACGGGAGTGGAGCGCATTCTGCGCTCTTGATGAAACCTATCCCTACTTGCTTGTCGCACCAAATCCCACTTTTCTTGCATTATAGACGCTACTAGAAGTGAAGCGTGAGAGAGATTATACACAGCGTCATTGAAGCTGTATTTTTTGGGCAGGCTTTGGCGAGAAATCTTTGTCGAAGTCGAGCGGTGCGGGATAACCATAACCGCACGCAAACAGCTAGGCATATTATGCTTGATATGAAGCACTTTTCCTCTATCTTTGCCCTCGCCCAGCATAGCGACATTTAGCCCGCCAAATGTCGCAGGAGTGATATTATCAGGGTGTGGCTCATAACTCAAAGCCTTTTGCACGATAGAGTCCCTATCAAGCTGCAAGCCCAAAGCCCTATACGCCGCGCTAATCGCACCGATGATGATAGCCGAGCTAGAGCCCATACCGCGCGAAATGGGAATCTTGTTGTGAAATACAAAGCGATATTGTGGCTGCCCCTTGCCTTTGGCGTATTCCTCATTTAGCATTCTTATGGTTTTATAAAACACCTTGACAAACATATTATCCACGATAAACCGCTTCACACCCTCGCCCTCGCCATAAATCTCTATGCTTGTCGCACTTGCAGGATAGAGGCTAAACTCATTGCGAAAATCTAGGCTAAGTCCTAGCACATCTAAGCCCGGTCCTAGATTTGCACTTGTAGCAGGCACGCTGATAGAAAAAGGTGTTGTGAAGTCTGTCGGCATTTTGGATTCTCCGTTTTTGCTTTTATTGCTTAGCTTGTGGTGTTTTGTAATTATCTAATTTGCTTTAAAAAACAAACGCACATTATAACGCATTCTTTTGCTACAAATGCGGATTTTCTTTTGCGCGTATTCTCTAAGCAAATAAAATCCTGCAAAAATCCAAAGTAAATTTTATAAAAGGTAAAAAATTTTTTCACAAAACATAATGATATTTTGCTATACTTTTTGACATTTCTTAAAGCTATTATTTGGCTTTAGCAAATCCTTGCATTCCAAATCTCAAAAAAGGACACACAATGAAAATCACCTACACATTGACAGACGAATCCCCAGCTCTAGCGACTTACTCGTTCCTCCCCATTGCAAAGGCATTTTGCAATCACGCTAGCATAGAAATTGCCACAAGCGATATTTCGCTATCTGCGCGAGTTTTAGCGCAATTTCCTGAACTCCTAAAAGATTCCCAGCGCGTCCCTGACACGCTTGGCGCACTTGGCAAACTCGTGCAAGAAAAGGACTGCAACCTTATCAAAACGCCCAATATTTCCGCTTCCATTCCGCAGCTAAAAGCCACGATAAAAGAGCTCCAAAGCAAAGGTTATAATGTGCCAGAATTCCCCGATGAGCCAAAAGATGACGCACAAAAGGCAATCAAAGAAAAATACCAAAAAGTGCTAGGAAGCGCGGTAAATCCCGTGCTTCGCGCAGGAAATTCTGACAGACGCAGCACAAAGGCAGTCAAAGACTACGCGCGTAAAAACCCATATCGCACAATTCCCTTTGATAAAAACTCCAAAACCATTGTAAGCTATATGAAAGATGGCGACTTTTTTGACAACGAAAAGGCAGTGCTCATAGCCAAGCCCACAAACGCTAAAATCATATTCAAAGATTCAAATGGCAATGTAGCCACGCTAAAAGAAAACCTCAAATTAGAAAAAGATGAGATTTTGGACGCGACATTTATGGATAGTGCGAAGCTCTATGAGTTTTACAAAGCCCAAATCGCGCTATGCAAAAAAGAGGGGATTTTGTTTTCCCTCCACCTCAAAGCCACGATGATGAAAGTAAGCGACCCTGTGCTCTTTGGCTATGCTGTGAGGGCGTATTTTGAAGAGATTTTTGAGAGATTTGGCGATGAGCTAAACGCATTAGGCGTAAATCCAAACAACGGCGTAGCTGAAATCCTAAGCAAGATTGAATCTAGCCCTAAAAAAAGTGAGATTCTCGCGCTCTACAACGAGATTTTGCAAAAATCCGCCAAAATCTCAATGGTAAATTCTGACAAAGGCATCACAAATCTCCACATTCCAAGCGATGTGATTGTCGATGCTTCAATGCCCGCTATGCTAAAAAATGGCGCGAAGCTCTGGGATAGCTCGGGCAAAGAGTGCGACACAAACGCGGTAATCCCCGATAAAACCTACGCCACGATTTATGAAGCCGTAATCGAGGATTTGCACAAAAACGGCACACTAGAGCCAAGTAAGCTAGGGAGCGTAAGCAATGTCGGGCTAATGGCAAAAAAAGCCCAAGAATACGGCAGCCACGATAAAACTTTCATCGCGCCAAGTGATGGCGAGTTTAGCATACTCGATGAGAGTGGCAACGCGCTTTTAAGCCACAAAGTGCGCAAAGGCGACATTTATCGCGCAAATCAAGCAAAGATTGACGCGGTGCTAAATTGGATAGATTTAGGCATTGAGAGAGCCGAGCTAACGGGTGAGAAGGCGATTTTTTGGCTTGATGAAAAACGCGCGAGTAATAAAATAATGGCTGAAATTGTGCGCAAACGACTAAGCGAAAAGGGCAAATCTATGGAGATTCTCGCTCCCAAAGAAGCGTGCCTAGCCTCCCTAGCCCTAATCCGCGCAGGGAAAAACGCCATAAGCATTACGGGCAATGTGTTGCGCGATTATCTCACCGATTTGTTCCCAATTCTAGAGCTTGGCACAAGTGCTAAAATGCTCTCCGTTGTGCCTATGCTAAATGGCGGGGCGATGTTTGAGACAGGGGCGGGAGGAAGTGCACCTAAGCAAGTCGAGCAGCTCGTAGAGGAAAACCACTTACGCTGGGATAGCTTGGGCGAGTTTCTCGCACTTCAGGCGAGTCTAGAATTTTACGCACAGCGCAACAGCAATGCAAAGGCAAAAGTCCTAGCAGACGCCCTAGATAGCGCGATAGGACAATGGCTAGATAACAACAAAGCCCCCTCGCGCAAAGTCGGCGAGGACGACAACCGCACAAGCCATTTTTACCTAGCAATGTATTTTGCTCGCGCGCTTGCGAATCAAAGCGCGGATTCACAAATCTCCACCTTTTTTGGCGCGGTGGCAAGTGAGCTCGAATCAAACGAGCAATCTATCCGCGCGGAATTTAACGGTGCACAGGGCAAAAAGGTAGATTTGGGTGGCTACTATAAGCTCGATGATGATAAGTGCAATGGCATAATGCGACCGAGCAAGGTGTTTAATGCGGTAATCGAAAAAATCGCAAAAGGGTAGTGGCAATTCGTTCTGGGGCATACAATTTGCGTTATTTTGGCGACAAAATTTCGCTCGATAGACGCTTTAGTCTTATCTCGCTTATTTCGCGCCAAAACAACGCAAAGCCACACCGCCATTACTTCGATTGTTGTTTTAGCTGTCGCTTTGCAACAAGAAAAATAGCCAATTTTTGCTACAATAGCGATTTTATTTTGTATTTCATTTATGGGGAAACACAATGGCAAAAAATGCAAACTTGCATAGCGCAAAGAACGCTAAAAAAGATGAGTTCTACACGCAACTTGCGGATATAGAAAACGAGCTAAAACACTACGAAAGTCATTTTAAAGATAAAGTGGTGTATTGTAACTGCGATGACCCTTTGGCGAGTAATTTTTTCAAATACTTTTTTTTAAATTTCAAACATTTGGAGCTAAAAGAGCTTATCACCACTTGCTATAAAAGTCAAAATTTCCGTGAGGTTAGCAGTGAGGATTCGCCTAAAAAGGCTTACTGCTTGCGAATCCACAAAGATAATGACATAAGCGACCCTGCAAAAGTGCCTCTGCCCGAGCTTGAGCAACTACTCTCTCTCTCTCTCTCTCTCTCGTAGCCCCACGCAAGATAGCAAGTTATTAGAAACCTTTGAGGCAAATAAGCATTTATTAGAATCCAAAACCACACCCCTAAATTCTGATAAAGCACAAAGCAAAACTTCACAAAATCTCTTTGAAATATATGAGGACAAAGACTTAGGTAATGCTGGGGATTTTCGCTCAAGCGATTGCATAGAGTTATTAAAACAAAGCGATATTGTGGTAACCAATCCGCCATTTTCTCTATTCCGCGAATATGTCGCGCAATTAGTGGAATATGATAAAAAATTTGTGATTATAGGACACCAAAATTCTATTACTTATAAAGAAATTTTTAAGTTAATTAAAGAAAATAAAATTTGGCTTGGTATGGGATTTAGAGGTGGTGCAGGACATTTCATCAATGTGCATTATGAGGATTATGCAACAGCTGGAAATCATATAGAGGGAATGATACGAGTTTCTGGAGTAATTTGGCTTACAAATTTAGATATTAAAAAACGGCACGAGATTTTAGAGACTATCCACTCTTATGCTAAAACACCTGAAAAATATCCCAAATACGATAATTATGACGCGATAAATGTGGATAAAACAAATGAGATTCCTATGGATTATGAGGGCGTTATGGGAGTTCCGATAACATTTATGGATAAATATAACCCTGAACAGTTTGAGATTTTAGGAATTATGAATACAGGTGAAGTTAACGATGGTATTAGATACAAAAATACGCCACACGGACGCCCGATAATAAGGGGCATTGAAAAGTATTTAAGAATTCTTATTAAAAAACGAAAGGATAAATAATGAAAATAGAATTACAAAAAATAAAAATTAAAGAGTTAGTGGAAGGTTATGAGCGCGATGAGGAAAGTGGCGAAGTAGTGGGATATGGTGGCAGACTAAATATCCGCCCAGCCTATCAAAGAGAATTTGTCTATAAAGCTAAACAACGCGATGAAGTGATTCGCACAATTTTTAAGGGATTTCCGCTTAATTCTATTTATTGGGTAAAAAACGGCGAGGATTCTTATGAAGTGCTTGACGGACAGCAGCGCACGATAAGCATTTGTGATTATCACAATGGCGATTTTAGCGTAGATGAGCAGTATTTTCATAATTTAGCGCAGGATAAAAAAGAGCAGTTTTTAAGTTATGAACTTATGGTGTATGTGTGCGAGGGCGAGGAAAGCGAGAAGTTAGAGTGGTTTAGAGTGATAAATATCGCAGGTGAAAAGCTCACCGAGCAAGAGCTACGAAACGCCATATATGTAAGCGCGTGGCTAAGTGATGCAAAAAGGAGATTTAGTAAGCGCAAATCACTTGCGGAGCAAAAAGGTGGAAGGTATTTGAAGTGTGAGAGTTTGAGGCAGGAGTATTTGGAGAAAGCGATTGCTTGGAGAGTAAATAAAAGAGATGATAAGGCGATTTGTGAGTATATGGGCAAAAATGCCAAAGATTCTAAAAATGCTGATGAGCTGTGGGGATATTTTTGTGCGGTGATTGATTGGGTGGAGATGAAATTCCCAAAATATCGCAATGAAATGAAAGGCTTAGAGTGGGGGATTTTTTACAATAAATACAAAGATAAGCCACTAGATGCCACAGAGCTTGAAGCTAAAATCGCAGAACTAATGCAAGATAGCGAAGTGGGGGACAAAAAGGGAATCTATGAATATGTGCTAAGCGGAGATGAAAAGCATTTGAGTTTGAGGGCGTTTGATGAAAATACAAGGCGCGAAGTGTATGAAAAGCAAGGGGGAATTTGTGCGAATAAAAAATGTCCTAACGCTGGACAAAAATTTGAAATAGGAGAAATGGAAGCCGACCATATAAAGGCTTGGAGTAAGGGTGGGAAAACGACTATTGAAAATTGTCAAATGCTCTGCCGCGAATGCAATCGCACAAAAGGCGCGAAGTAGTATATCAAGGAGTTTTTATAAAATAGTGGCGTAAAGTCAAGCGTGAGCGCGTGAAGTGGGGGATTTCACAGCTCGCACTCGCGCAGATTTTGGGACATAAGTCGCCAAATTATATCGCCAAGATTGAGACGCGCAAACACGGCGTGTGCTACAATCTGCACCACCTTTTCATCATCGCCACCGAGTTTGATATGGACTTGCGCGACTTGCTGCCAAATACAAAGGAAGCAAAATAACAAAACTTAATCGCCTATTTAGTGGCAAATCAAAATCGTAAAATTTGGTTTTTATGATTCGTGCTTAAAATGATAGATTTTGCTACCCATTTCATTTTATTTTTTGACAATCATCTAGCATTTTTGCCACAAAAACATAGATAAAATCCGCATTTATGTATTACAATACGAGTTTTGCTTAGCTAAAAAGCTAGCTAGATTTTGACTTGTGCAATTTTTGGGCGTAAAATAAGCCATCAATGAATATTGCAAAACGATAAGAATATCTAATGAGGTAGCAAGAGGTGAAAAAAGAATCAATAAAAATTTTTAAGTATTTTTGCGTTTTTGCGCTAGTGGTAGAATCTTGCACACTAGAATCAAGCACGCTAAAATCAGGCGTGCCACAATCAGGCGCGACACAATCAAGCATACTGCAACCAAATAGAGACTCTTGGCAAAATCTTTTGCGAAGCACTCCAAAGCCAACTTCCCAAGCAAATCCACAAAGCATTTTGCAACCAAATCCGCAAACCAACCCACAAACTATTTTAAATCCACAAACCACCCTAAGCCCCACTTCACAATCGATTTTGCAAGACACTACGGCACAAACTGACAAACCCAAAAACACATTTTTGCACAAAACAAAAGCACGCTTTTTCTCTCCCGCACTTACAAAGAGCGTGCCCAAAAAGCGCAGAATTCTTACAAATACTATATGCAGATTTTTGAGCACGAGGGGACTTATTTTTTGTTTTATCACAGCTTCACGCCTGTGTGGGGGATAAACGATAGAAACGAGCTAAAATTCCAGCTAAGCGCGAAAATCCCTATTTGGCGTGGGGCTTTTTGGAGTAAGGGGAGTTTGTTTTTTGGCTACACGCAGACTATGTGGTTTCAGCAGTTTAATTTCCGCTACTCTAGCCCCGTGCGAGATACAGACTACAAGCCAAGTATTTTTTACTCATATCCTGTGGGGGTGGAGATTTTGGGAGGGAGACTAGAAGAAGTGCGATTTGGATTTTTGCATTATAGCAATGGCATAGGCGGGGAAGAGTGCAAGAGAGAATCCTTTGAAGACCCTACGCCTAGCGATTGTCGCTCGCGAAGTGCTGCAAATCGACTAATGCTAGAGGCGATATGGGAGAGGGATTTTGGCAATGTCAAAAAGCAGCACAATTTGGGTGTGCATATCAGTGCTTGGCCCTATATCCAGCAGCGCAAGGACAATATAGACTTGCCAGAGTATATGGGCTATGCAAATATCAAGCTCTACTACAGGCACTCACGGCATTTAGCTGAAGTGCATTTTACGCCATTGCTTGCAGACTATGCTCGCTATCACGCAAGTGTGCGACTAGGATATGCTTTTGGGCTAAATGATTTTACTTCGCTTTATGTGCAGTATTTTTATGGCTATGGAGACAATCTATATGAGTATAATCACATCTCTCATAGGCTAGGCATAGGACTTCGCGTAAGGAGTTTTTAGATTTTGCACAAAAGCAAAAATCTAGAAAATATAAAATCGTGTAACCAAAATCTAAAACGCAATCCCTAGATTTACAAGAAATATGCTAGATTTTGTTTTGTGTGTGGAGCTATTTAGATTTAGCTCCAAGTTTTTGCTCCAATAGTTATTTCGCCTATTATTGCTTTTTATCTCCCCACCATTGTAAGTATAGGTTGCTTGCAGATACTCTACACTGATAACCCATACTTTGAAGCGATAGGCTATGCCTCCACCTATTCCTAGCGCACTTCTAATAGGCACAGCAATATCTTGTGTCCCCTCGCTAAAAAGCCTATACCCATAGTCTATAAGCCCATATACTCTCAATCCACCTAGCTTGATTCCCGCTTGTGAGCCACCATTTATCGCTGTCATACTCAATGTTTTTGAGCGAGTGGAGCTAACGCCACTAAAGTTAGAAATATCAAAAATATCCGTAGAGCTTATGCCAATGTAGGGCGCAATATATGGGGTAAATTTTTTGTGTAGCAGTCGCATTTCAGAGCCAAATCTAAGTGTAAATACAAAATTTGCGCCACTAGATTGGATTTCATCATATCCTTTGATATTTTCTAGCTTTATGGCATCTGCTGCACCAAAACCCGCAGTTAGAAATAGGCTAAATCTAGGCGATAGGGAACTTAGAGCAGTTTCATCATTTGGTGTGTGGCGCGACTTAGATTTTGTAGCGTGTGCATAAGTGTCATAGTCGTTTTCTTGTGCTACTTGTGTTGTAGTGCGTCTAGCGTTTGCTATTTGCTCGCAAACTACCTCATTATTGCAAGCCTTTGGCGAGATTTCATATAGTTTCTCACACGCTTCTTGCGCGTAAAAAAGGCTTCCACAAGCGATAGAATAATACTCTAGACTTTCTTTTGAGGGTGCGTATAGATTGCCTAGCTCTACGCAACCTTTTGTGAAATCTTTTGCTTCTCCAAGTAAGCAGGACTTTTTTAGTAGCTCGCTTTTGGTGCTTCTAGCTTCTTGTTTTAGGGCTAGGAAATACAGCCCTCGAGGCGAGTTTAGCGCACTAGATTTTTCTAAGTATGTGATATTGTTTTCCTCTTGTCCTAGCAAGGCACAAGCGCGTGCGTTATGCGCTTCGCATAGTTTTTTGTATTCTCTTATTCTGCGAGATTTATCTTTTATCTTTGAAGCTAGTATGACTGCGCCATCGCCGTTTTTATCGATTCCCTTAGAATCCTCGTATGCCACTTCAGCAGTTATGGGGTTTTTTGAGAGATGTGCTAGCCCAAACTCATATATCTCGCCCAAAATAGCACAAGATAGCGCATCATCTAAAAGACAGCCTTTTTTATACAAATCCCTGCGCAATGTTGGCTCACTCTCCATACTTGCTAGCCTTTCACAGCCTAGTCCTAGCCCTCCCTCGCACGCCTTGCTAAAAAACTGCTTTGCTTTTTGGCTTGATTTCTCGCCTTTTAAAACACCTTGCATATTTTGTTGTTGCAAAAGATTCCCCGCATATACGCAGCCCTCCAAAGTTCCCATTTTGCAGCCTTGTTCATAGTATTTTAGCGCGATAGTGTCGTTTTTTGCCAAGTCATTTTCGCCATTTTCGTATTTTTTGCCCAAACTTACGCAGTAGTATCCGTCCAAATCGCGTGATTTGCATAGTTTTTCAAAGTTTGAGATTATGCTAAATTCGCCTATTTCCTCATTTGGCAAAATCTTTTTTGTTGGTTCATATTGGATTTTTATGTAGATTTTTTTATCATCGATAAATCTATCGATTACCTTGTAGCCGATATTTTGCATAGAAGCATAGATTTTGGTTTGGGCACTTGCTTTGCTCTCACCCTCGCTGTTTACGCGCTCCTCATAGTTTGCTTGCACGCTTGTGCCTAGACTTAGTCGTAGGCTTTTTAGCGCACGAGCTAGGGCAGAAGCCTCTCCCTCTTTTTTGCTTGCCTCGCCCACTGCGCAGTCTTTTTCATTGCAGATTCCGCTTTTTGCCCATTGTGGCACGGAGCTAGCAAAAGCAAGATTTACCACCAACCCAAAAAATAAAAAAATCTTTTTCATACTATAAATACTCTCTAAATCTAGTTATGTTTGTTGTGCTTTTTGGCAGCATTTGCAAGCAGTAGAAATCCAATAAACGCAATAGCACACACGATAAATATCGTGCTAAAAGCCTCAAAATATCCAAAGGGCTTGCTAAAGTCAAACACACGCATTCCAAATATCTCAAATCCCATTTTGTCCTCTTTGTAAGTGTCTTGTATTTTAAGATTTTTTAGTTTTAAATTTATAGCGCGGATTATACCAACTCTATGCTAATTTTAGTATTTGACAGAATCAAATTTTATGCCTTTGGCTAGTAAAATCAATATTTGCTAGTGATTATTTTTTGCTTAAGTGATATAGAATTTTAGAGCTTTACTCGCGCACTTAGCGCACGAGATAGTGAGAGCTGGTCGATATTTTCTAGTCCTATGCCTGTGGGGACACCTTGAGCTATTTTGCTAAACACTATGTGGCTAAATTCGCTTAATTTATCCTCGATAAAAAGCATTACCGCTTCGTTTGCTAGGCTTGGGGAGAAAGCAAAGATGATTTCTTGCACGCCTTGCTTTGCTACACGCTCTTTTATCGCAGTGAAGTTTATACTCTCTAGCTCGCCCTCTAGCACCCAATACTTCCCATCAAAATCCCCTATATCCTCTAGCGTGAAAATATCTCTAGCATTTAGCACCACGCATAGTTTGGTGCTATCTCGGCTATCATCTAGGCAGATTTCACAGATTTCATTCTCGCTAAGCGCACCACAGATACTACAAGAGCGCACCGCACCTATTGAGTTTTCGATACATTGTGCGATTTGCAAGGCTAAATATTTATTTTCCGTAGCAAGTGTAAAAGCGATTTTTCTAGCGGACTTTTTGCCAATAGTGGGAATCTGCTCTAGTGAATCTATAAGTGCGCTAAAGCGCGTAAGAGAGGCTTTGTAAGAGGGCATTTCATTCCTTATTTTGCAGTGTTGGCTAGGCTAATGGATTTATGGGATTTGTCTGCTAGTAGCTATATTATCAAGCTTGTTTGGTGGCACTACACAAAGCACATTTTTGTAAAATTTTTCACAAAACTTGCTACAAAACCCGCCACAAAATTTCTAGCAAAAACCTTGCTTGCGCACAGAATAATCTATGCACAAATTAAACAAGAGATTTTGGCAAAATCTGCCAAGCAAATGCAACTATCAAATCCTAATCAAGTGCTAGTGCTTTTTCAAACTCAATCGCTTTTTCGTTTTGTGTAGAAGTGATGATTTCATAAGCACTTTCATCGCTAAGGAGTTTTTGTGTAAGCATAGAATTTAGCTTATGACTACCTGCAAAAGACACATAGCTACCAAGCAAGGGAATCCCAAGTATCGCCATATCGCCAATCGCATCCAAAATCTTGTGCCTTACAAACTCCTCACTATATCGCAAGCCGTCTTTATTCATTATCCCGCTTTCATCTAGCACGATGCAGTTGTTTAGATTTCCACCTTTGCCAAGCCCGATAGAACGCAGATAATTTACCTCTTGTAAAAATCCAAATGTCCTAGCGCGTGCGATTTCTTCGCGGTAGTTTTTGCGAGAAAATGCAAACTTATATTGTTGCTTGCCTATGGCTGGGTGCTTAAAATCTATGGCAAAATCAAAAATCGTTTTTTCACTTGGCTCTAGTCGCACAAACTTATCGCCATCGCGCACTTCAAGTGGCTTTTTTATCATCACAAGTTCTCTTGCCTCGCCAAACTCCCTAATCCCCGCTTCATCAAGTAACATACACCACGCGATAGAGCTGCCGTCCATTATGGGGATTTCCTCATTATCGACATTGATTTTTAGATTGTCAATCCCATAGGCATATATCGCACTCATTAGATGCTCAATAGTAGAGATTTTTGCTTCGCCTTTGCCTATTACAGTCGCCATAGTCGTATCAATGATAGATTCTGGCTTAAGTGGGATAGACACGCCCAAATCGCTACGATAAAATACGATTCCACTATTTGCTTCTAGTGGCTCTAGCTCTAGCTTCACAGGCACGCCTTTGTGAAGCCCTATACCTGTTAGCTCTACTTTGTTTTTGATAGTTCGTTGTTTCATTATTTATCCTTTTATTGTTTGTAGTTTTTTTGTATTTGTTTTGTTATTTTAGTTCAACTTTGCAAGTTTAGTGCAAACTTGCGTGATTTTTCATTTATTTTAGATTTTTGGATTTTATACACTTTGCACTATTTTTAGCCCAAAACTATGTCTTTTATGATGATATTTGTGCCATTTTTTATGATGATTTTTAGATTGTCATTTGCGTTTATTTTTGCGAGCATATCGGCATTTAACTTCTCATCATCAAACACAATATACCCCGAGTGCAATTTGCGCAAAATCAAAAACTCCCCCTTAACTTCTAGCACCCCATAGCAATCGCCAAATATCGTTACGCTTCCGCTTGCACTTACCTTTGCCCCGCTTGTTATATCGCCTAGAATGTGTAGAGAGCCATTATGTGTGATTTCCTCACCACTTCGCACCTTGTGGATAATCTTTGTGGAATTGGCACAAGATTTGGGTTTGTCTAAATCATTTTGGCTAGATTTTGTCCCTAAAATCTCTTTTGTAGAATCTGTGTTTAGATTTTCTATTTTTTCTTGCTCGCTTTGAGTGGGCTTTGATTCTATCACACCCACGAAGTAGCAGAGATTTAGCTCTTTTAGCGTGGATTGTAGATTTTGTGAAATAGGGGACTTGAAGTTTATCACAAAGCGCATAAGCAACAAGGCATTTTTATGCAAGAATTTGATAATATCATTTTCATTTTGCTCCTCTAGGACAATTACTCGTTGATTATGCTGTCTTGTTTTCATTGTGGATTCTCCTTAAAACTTTGCAAACTTAATAAAATTTCGCTTCCAAGATTTTGCTTCTAAAATTTCGCAAGACTTTTTAAGACTTTTGCTACAAATTTGCAAAATCTTATCAAGCACTTAGATTTTGCATACTGCTATTATTGTTCCAAATTCATAGGATTCTCGCCCTGCCTTTGTATGCTTAAAGCCGCACTTTCAAAAATATCTGTTATGTTGTTTTTTATCCACTTTGAGTCTAGCCACTCACTTACCCTCACAGGCACGCCTCCTACCAAAACTCCGAAGTGCAAATGGTCGCCAAAAGCCCAGCCACTCTGCCCTGTGAGCCCCAAGACATCGCCTTTTCTTACGACTTCATTTTCATCTCTTTGGATTTCCTGTAAGTGAGAATACAGCGTTACTAGCCCGAAGCTATGCTCTACAAGAATGGTTTTGCCATACACGCCTAGCTGTTGTGAAAGGGCGATTTTTCCGTCATTTGACAACATAATTTTATCATTTTTGACACTTGCCATATCAATTCCCAAATGCACAGATTGACTTGTTTGCTTATCAGGTGCTATGTATGTGCGAGCATCGCCAAACCTACCGACCGTGCTATATCCTTTGAGCGGAGTGAAGTTTTCCCAATTAGGTTTTTGGGATAGCAAGATTGCTCGTGCACTCATTGCTTCTTGCAGCTTTGTGGAGATAATCTCATCATCTTGGTTGCGAATGGTTTCGTTTATGTATTGGAATTTTTCAAAATTATCCTCCATACCTGCGGGGAAACTACGGCCAATATCACTAATCAAAGAATCTAGCTTGTTGTTTAGAAAATCCTCTTTTAGCACAATGGTGGATTTGGAGTAGCGTGGAGCATTATCTCGTATAAATGGCACAACCATTTTGCGAGTATTGTAGCCAGAATCTCGCACAAAAATGCTTGCACTGAAGTTTTTGCTAGCGATTGACCACGCTATAAGTGCGGCATAATATCCCTCTTTCATAAAGGGAAAAGGGATAAATTCTTGCACGCCATTGCTAATGCTTAGCTCCCCTATATCTACGCTATCTATGTGAAACACTACAAGTGCGCTACCACCATAGCTGATTTTATTAGAATGTGATATGACGGTTATGACGGGTTGCTTTGAGTTGATAGTTAGTTGCAGATTTTTCTTAGTCGTGCTTCCGCTAAATAGATTTGCATTACTCCAATCGGTGATGCAAATCTCATAATCCACGGTAGTTTTATCAGGCAGTGGGACATCAGGCTTTGGTAGCACTATTTTTAGTTTTTTTGGCTTATCATTTAGCACTTCTTTTGTATTTACCACAGTAAGCCCGCCTTTTGTGCGAGCCTTTATGGTGTAGGATTTGATTCCGCTCACACTTTGGGCAAAAACAGCGATTTGTCGGTTTGTATTCCACACGCTTGTGTCATCTATGGGGACAGGTTTGGTGGGGTTTATGTAGAGATAGACTTTGGTTTGTGGTGGATTTTCGCTAAATAAATCAAGCGAGTAAACATAAAATCCCAACAAAACAACCGCAATAGCAGTCAAAATCTTTGCAAAACTATTCATATTCGCCCTTTGACTTGGGCTTGCCACTCTCTCTATACGCATAGGTATCGCCTCTTTTGCCATTTTTTATCGCCCCCCCCCCCCCCGTAAATATCCTCCCTTTTTGTGCTAGAAATACCTAAAATGCTGAAAACTTGAAGTGTGTCAAAAGTTTTTGGGTTTTGTAGATTTTGCCTATTTTTGTGATTTTGCTTGATTTGATTTTGTCGATAGTTTTTCCAATGTGCCAAGCGTATCCCGCGTATTGCTTGGCATTGCCCCATTTTGCTTTGACTGCTTTTTGCCACTTTTTCCATTTACTACTCCTGCTACTCCTAATTTGTCCTACTTGTTCTACCCTGATTCTATCTTGCTATTTTGCCTTGTTGTTTTATTTTGCTTGGCTTGCCTTGCCTTGCTTTGCAAATCAATACTTCAACACTAGAAGTTTGCTTTGATAATTTTATCTTTACACCATTTTAACGCTACTTTTTTCTTACTCCACTTTATTTTTACACTCTTTATGCTACTCTCTCCTTATGCCACTTGTTGTTTTACCTTAAAAATTTATTATGATTTTGCAAAATCTTATTTTATGCTACAAAGCCCTTGTTAAAGTTCCTGTGATTTTTATGAAAATCTCACAGCTTTTATCCACAAGTATATTTACAACACATTCATAGCACTTCTCTTGGGTCGGCTATTTTGCCTGCTATCGCGGAGTAAGCCACTACTGCAGAATTTGCCAAAAACACTTGTGAGTTGCGAGAGCCCATTCTGCCTATGAAATTTCGGTTTGTCGTGCTTATGCACTTTTCATTATCTCCCAAAATCCCCATATATCCGCCAAGACAAGCTCCACAAGTGGGATTTGAGATAAGTGCCCCTGATTCTAGGAGAGTATCTATGTAGCCTAGCTTGTGAGCGGCTTTGTAGATAGCTTGTGTGCCCGGTGTGATGATTAGTCGCACATCAGAGTGGATTTTTTTGCCCTTTAGGATGGAGGCTGCGATTTGCAAATCGCTTAGGCGTCCATTTGTGCAGCTACCGATAAAGGCTTGGTCGATTTTTATATCATCTTTTGTCGCTTGACTTATGCTTTTGCCATTGCTTGGCAAAAACGGATATGCTACAAGTGGCTCTAGTGTGTCTGTGTCGATTTCTAGCACGCGCTCATACTTCGCTCCCTCATCGCTTGTATGAAAGATAGGCTCTGCCCTCAAACCTCCATTTGCTTTTTTCCTAGAATCCAAAAATTCTTTTGTTATCTCATCAGGTGGGATTATGCCGTTTTTTGCCCCCGCTTCTATTGCCATATTGCATAGCGAAAATCTATCATCCATACTAAGCGTGCTTATGGCTTCTCCACCAAACTCTAGTGCTTGATACAGTGCGCCATCAACGCCAAGCCTGCGAATCACTTCTAGGATTAAATCCTTTCCATAGATTCCCTTTGCCATACTTGTGCTTTTGCCGTTTTTGATATTTTCGCTACGAAAATTTACCTTGATAGAGCGAGGCACTCTAAACCAATTTTTGCCCGTTATCATCGCATAAGCCAAATCAGTGCTACCAAGCCCCGTGCTAAACGCACCCAATGCTCCGTGAGTGCAGGTGTGAGAATCTGCCCCGATGATGACATCTCCGCTGACTACCAAGCCTTTTTCTGGCAAAAGTGCGTGCTCTATGCCCATATCTCGCTCATCAAAGTAGTGCTTTAAGGAGTGCTTTTTGGCAAAATCGCGTGAGATTCTAGCTTGATTTGCGGAGAGAATGTCTTTTGCAGGTATGTAGTGGTCCATCACGATGCAGAAACTATCTGGATTTGCTAGCTTGCTTGCACCTGAATTCTCAAAGGCTTTTATGGATAGCGGAGTGGTAATATCATTGCCGATAACCATATCAATGTTTGTTTCTATGATTTCATCGGCATAGACTTTTTTGCCACAATGATGAGAAAATATTTTTTCTGTGATAGTTTGGGGGGATTGCGGTTTTGACATTTTGTGGATTCCACCTTTTTAGTGTTTTTTGTAGTTTTAATCAAGTATTTTAGACAATCTTTTTGACATTTTGGTAAAGTTTTTATATTTTTGCATAGGCTGATATGCTTGGACTGATATGCTTTCAAGTGCGCTATAAATGCACTACGATAATGTTAATATAGTAGCGCAGAAATGGCTAAAGAGGTAAAAATAAAAGTTACCTAAATTTTTTGCAAACTGAACTATAATTAAAAAAATATTAAATTACGCTTAAAACAGCGGTAAAAAGCCTGCTTTTGATTTTTGGGCTTGGGGCAAGTGTCGCAGAATAAATCTGTGGAATTTCTTGGGATTTTGGCAGTGGGTTTTGTGAATTTTTTGCTTGCGAGAAATTTTTTGTATAGTATTTTTTTTATTTGATTTATACGGCGTTTTGTGTTGTGTTTGCTTAGAGTAGTATTTGCAAAAATATCCCCAAAAGTAACAATTCATATAAAAAATGCTTAAAATAAGCGTTCCACCCTTGACAAAAAAGCCACAATTTGTATATAATCGCAGTTTTCTTTTTTAAATTTCGTTTGAATTTTGTCCAAATTTGATTGGGAATCATAAAAAACACCGCACTAAAAAATTGTGGATACAAAATTTGAACTCAAAAATACCTCATAAAGCCTTGCATTTTATGATTTTTTGCGTTAAGCGTTTTGTTGTTAGCCTATGCTGGTTTAGCTCAGTTGGTAGAGCATCTGCCTTGTAAGCAGAGGGTCGGGGGTTCAAGTCCCTTAACCAGCTCCATTTCTACAACCACAAACAAAAGAGAATCTATCTCATTTGGCGTTTGACCAGTTTTTGCTGTTTTGGTGAGTTACTCAAGTGGCCAACGAGGGCAGACTGTAAATCTGCTGACTATGTCTTCCGTGGTTCGAATCCACGACTCACCACCATCTTAGATTCTTGTTTGATTCTAGGTGTGGTAGCCAAAATGGTATTTGCGGGAATAGCTCAGTTGGCTAGAGCATCAGCCTTCCAAGCTGAGGGTCGCGGGTTCGAGCCCCGTTTCCCGCTCCACCACTGGGAGCTGAATAAATGCTTTCATTTACTCACTCTCTAAAACAACATTTGTAAAAGCCCATATAGCTCAGTGGCAGAGCACTTCCTTGGTAAGGAAGAGGTCGGCGGTTCAATCCCGCTTATGGGCTCCAGTTTTTCTCGTCATCTTAGTTTTTGGGATGTTTTTTAAAGTTTTTTAGCTTCGTATAAAGAACTTTAAGATAAAATCCAAGACTTTGAAATTTTTTTAAGGAGATTCTTATGGCAAAGGAAAAATTTGTCAAAAACAAGCCCCATGTGAATATTGGGACTATTGGGCATGTAGACCACGGCAAAACAACACTAAGTGCTGCTATTTCAGCTGTTTTATCAACAAAAGGTCTTGCAGAAATGAAAGACTACGACAAGATTGATAATGCGCCTGAAGAACGCGAAAGAGGTATTACTATCGCTACTTCTCACATTGAGTATGAGACAGAAAATCGCCACTATGCGCATGTGGATTGTCCCGGACACGCTGACTATGTAAAGAATATGATTACAGGTGCGGCACAAATGGACGGAGCGATTCTAGTCGTTTCGGCAGCTGATGGCCCTATGCCTCAAACTAGAGAGCATATCTTGCTTTCTCGCCAAGTGGGCGTGCCTTACATTGTAGTATTCCTAAATAAGCAAGATATGGTAGATGACCAAGAGTTGCTCGATTTGGTGGAAATGGAAGTGCGCGAATTGCTAAGCCAATATGAATTCCCCGGTGATACCACACCTATCGTAGCTGGCTCTGCACTCAAAGCACTTGAGGAAGCAAAATCTGGCAGTGTGGGTGAGTGGGGTGAAAAAGTCCTAAAGCTTATGGCTGAAGTAGATGCTTATATTCCAACACCTGAGCGTGATACAGAAAAGACATTCCTAATGCCTGTCGAAGATGTGTTTTCAATCGCAGGGCGCGGAACTGTTGTTACAGGTAGGATTGAGCGTGGTGTAGTAAAAGTGGGCGACGAGGTTGAAATCGTTGGAATCCGCGACACGCAAAAAACTACCGTTACAGGTGTAGAAATGTTTAGAAAAGAGCTTGATAAAGGTGAGGCTGGCGATAATGTCGGTATCCTTTTGCGCGGAACAAAAAAAGAAGAAGTAGAGCGTGGTATGGTTCTTTGTAAGCCCGGCTCTATCACTCCTCATAGCGTATTTGAGGGTGAAATCTATGTCCTATCCAAAGATGAAGGCGGGCGACATACTCCATTTGTAAATAACTATCGCCCACAATTCTATGTGCGCACAACTGATGTAACAGGCTCTATCAAGTTGCCCGATGGTGTAGAAATGGTAATGCCCGGCGACAATGTCAAAATCACGGTTGAGCTTATCAGCCCAATCGCACTTGAGGTAGGCACGAAGTTTGCTATCCGCGAGGGTGGCAGGACTGTTGGTGCTGGTGTTGTTAGCAAAATCATCAAGTAAGGCTACGAGATGGCAAAAGGCAATGTGGTAAAAATTGGCTTAAAATGTTCGGAGTGCGGTGATATAAATTACAGCACAACGAAAAATGCCAAGACAAAGACAGAGAAACTGGAGCTTAAAAAATTCTGCCCTCGGCTTAACAAGCATACTATTCATAAGGAAGTTAAGCTAAAAAGCTAGAATCTTGCAGAATCTACTTAGTTTTCTAAGTAGATTCTCTAGCTTTTAAAGGTCAGTAGCTCCAATGGTAGAGCATCGGTCTCCAAAACCGACTGTTGGGGGTTCGAGTCCCTCCTGACCTGCCATTTGCGTTGAGCTAATCAAAACCAACAAAATAAAAAAAGACTAAGGCTTTAAAAACAATGAAAAAAATAATCTCTTATTACAGAATGGCAAAAGAGGAACTCTTTAAGGTAATTTTTCCTACTAAAGAGCAGATTCGCAATGCTCTTATTTCTGTCGTGGTGGTTGTTTTTGTTATTGCATTGTTTTTGGGATTAGTTGATTTGATTTTGTCTGCTTCTGTGTCTAGTATTTTATAGAAACTTAGGAGACTTGTATGTCGTTGAGCTGGTATGCTATACAGACCTATTCTGGAAGCGAACAATCCGTAAAAAGGGCTATTGAAAATCTAGTCGAGCAGTATCAAATACAAGATAGGCTAAAAGAAATCATAGTTCCCACCGAGGATGTATATGAGATAAAAAATGGTGTCAAAAAGGTAAGTGCTAGGAGTTTGTATCCGGGCTATGTGTTTATAAATGTTGATTTAGACACTTCGCTTTGGCATACGATTCAGTCATTGCCAAAAGTGAGTGGTTTTATAGGCGAAAGCAAAAAGCCAACTCCACTCGGAGAAGGCGACATAGCTCATATACTTGAGAAAGTGCAAAACCGTGCTGCTCCTAAACCTAAGATTTCGTTTGAACAAGGCGAGGTTGTCCGTATAAATGAAGGTCCATTTGCAAACTTCACTGGGACTGTTGAGGGGTATGACATAGAGCATAAAAAGCTAAAACTAAATGTTTCTATCTTTGGTAGAAATACACCGATAGAGATACTATATTCACAAGTAGAGAAAATCATCTAAATCAGCAAATAATCTTATTAGAGAGGTAAAAAATGGCAAAAAAAGTAGTAGGCGAATTAAAATTACAAATCCCTGCAGGCAAAGCAAATCCTTCTCCACCCGTAGGTCCAGCTTTGGGACAAAGAGGTATCAACATTATGGAGTTTTGCAAGGCATTTAATGAGAAAACCAAAGATATGGGAAATTTCAATATTCCTGTCATCATTACCGTGTATCAAGATAAAAGTTTCTCATTTATTACCAAAAAACCTCCTGTAACGGATTTAATCAAAAAAACCGCCAATATCACAAAGGGCTCTGACAATCCACTAAAGAATAAGATAGGCAAACTAACCTCCAAACAGCTTGAAGAAATAGCCAATACAAAAATGGAGGATTTAAATGCCAATGACATAGAGGCAGCCAAAAAGATAGTGGCTGGAAGTGCTCGCTCTATGGGTATTGAAATCACAGATTAAGAATCTAAAATTTTAAGGAGATATGAGACTATGAAAGTAGCAAAAAGAATCCAAAATCTATTGCAAAAGATAGATGAAAGCAAATTCTATGACATAGATTCTGGAATTAGCACGGTCAAATCACTTGCTTCAGCAAAGTTTGATGAGACGGTCGAAATCGCCTTGCGGCTAGGTGTAGACCCTCGCCACGCCGACCAGATGATTCGCGGAGCGGTTGTTTTGCCACACGGCACAGGCAAAAAAGTGCGTGTAGCTGTATTTGCCAAGGGGGCAAAGGCTGATGAAGCAAAGTCAGCAGGTGCAGATATTGTCGGTGCAGATGATTTGGCAGAAGAGATTAAAAACGGCAACACAGATTTTGATATGGTTATAGCTACGCCAGATATGATGGCACTTGTTGGTAAGGTTGGTAGAATCTTAGGACCAAAAGGACTAATGCCAAACCCAAAAACAGGCACAGTTACTGCTGATATAAGCAAGGCAGTGTCAAATGCTAAAAGTGGACAGGTAAATTTCCGCGTAGACAAGAAAGGAAATATACACGCACCAATAGGGAAAGCAAGTTTTCCGCAGGATAAAATCCGCGACAATATGCTAGAGCTAGTAAAAACAATCAATCGTTTAAAGCCCTCTAGTGCAAAGGGCAAGTTTATCCGCGGTGGTGCTCTATCTTTGACAATGTCTCCCGCAGTGAAGCTAGACGCACAGATTTTAATGGATGTGAAGTAATCACATAGAGATTTAGTCGCGCAGTGTTGTGCTAAGTATAGCGTAGGTTGATTTGTGTAGCTGGGGCAATGATTACTAAGTGTAAAAGAGTTGAGAATCCCAAAAAATTACTTATAAAGTTTATTGATTCTGCTAATTTTTGGGATAACTATGCTAGATAAGGAATAAATCAATAATCTTAATATTCTGCAAAGCTCACTTTGCAATCATTTCGCAAGTAAGAAAATACAAGCAATAAGGGTATAACTAGAGTGTATCAAAACAATAAAAATAAAAAAAACATAAAAAGGACGACAAAACAATCTAAAATCGCAACACAAAACAAATCTTTAGGAGAATCCATTTATCTTAGACTGATGACTACAAGGGCTTAACAGCTTAATTGCTAGATTCTAGTTGCCTTGTATAAGTCTCGTCTGAAAGGAGGAAAGATGACAAAAACCCAAAAGCAAGAACTCATTGACAACCTTACACAAGAATTCAAAGCAGCTAATGCCTTGCTTCTTTGCGATTACAAAGGCACAAGTGTCAAATCGCTAGAAGAGTTGCGAGGTTTGGCTCGTGCAGCTGGCGCAAAAGTCCAAGTGATAAAAAACACGCTTGCAAGTATTGCGCTAAAAAATTCTAGCTACCCAGATTTGGATATAAAAGATACCAATATCTTTATTTGGGGAGCAGACCAAATCGCACTATCAAAGATTGTTGTCAAGTTTGCAAGCGCAAATGAAGCGAGTTTTTCTATCAAGCTAGGTTGTTTTGAAGGCGAAAAAGTGGATAAAGCACATATTATCGCTGTATCAAAACTCCCAAGCAGAGAAGAACTCATCGGTATGCTTTTGTCTGTTTGGACTGCTCCTGCGCGATATTTTGCCACAGGATTAGACAATTTACGAAAGCAAAAAGAACAAAACTAACCACATAAAAAGGAGAAAAAATGGCTATCACAAAAGAAGAAGTCCTAGACTACATTGGTGGTCTATCAGTCCTAGAGCTTTCTGAGCTTGTAAAAGCATTTGAGGAAAAATTTGGCGTTAGTGCTGCGCCTACCGTTGTCGCAGGTGCAGTAGCAGCAGGCGGTGGTGCAGCAGGTGGTGCAGAGGAAAAGACAGAATTTAGCGTTGTCTTAGTCGAAGCGGGCGCAAACAAAATCGCCGTTATCAAAGCTGTGCGTGAAATCACAGGACTTGGACTAAAAGAAGCAAAAGACGCTACCGAGCAAACTCCTCACACCATAAAAGAAGGTGTCAATAAAGATGACGCTGAAGCCTTTAAGAAAAAGCTTGAAGAAGCAGGTGCAAAAGTAGAAGTCAAATAGCTTTTGCTAAACTTACAAAAGTAGGTTGCTTAAAAGTTTGTATGCCTAGAATCTAGCACATTCTAGGCTTTGTCATTACACCCTAAGAGATTGTAGAATTGGTAGAATAGTTGGCGTAAGCGGGTTGTCTTGGCGTTGCAAATGTAGTTTATGGGATTTTAAGCAGAGATTGCAAAATCTTAGTGGTAATCTTATACAAAAAAACGCAGTGGAATAGCACCAAAGAGATTAAATCACTTAAAGTTATAGGGATTTAAAACCCAAAAACATCTCTAAACATAAATTCTAAAATCTCATTTTTATGATACGCAAAATGTATAAATTCTACGACAAAAATATATTTTGCATATCAAGTGCTACAATCTCTTAGGGTGTAGCTCAATACTTCTTTAAGGATTATCAAATGTCAAAAACACAAGCCAAAAATAGACTTCGTATTGATTTTGCTAAACAGCAAGGCTTAGAAGTGCCAAATCTTTTGCTTTTGCAGCGTGATAGCTATGATTCGTTTTTGTATCCTCGCGATGGCAAAGAAAGTGGCATAGAGAAAGTGTTTAAATCCATTTTCCCCATCCAAGATGTCCAAAATCGTATCACGCTTGAATACAAAAGTTGCGAGTATGGCAAGCCTAAATATACCATTAGAGAGGCTATGGAGCGAGGTATTACCTATGCTATCCCACTAAAACTCAAAGTCGAACTTATCCAATGGGAAAAAGACGAAAAAGGCGATAAACTCGCGCCAAAGGACAGAAAAGAGCAAAGCATTTTTGTGCGTGAGATTCCGCTGATGACAGACCGCACTAGCTTTATCATAAACGGCGTAGAGCGCGTAGTAGTAAATCAGCTACACAGAAGCCCCGGTGTGATTTTTAAGCAAGATGATTCTACTTCAACCGTAAATAAGCCCATATATATGGGGCAGATTATCCCTGATAGAGGCTCTTGGCTTTATTTTGAATACGATGCCAAAGACACAATGTTTGTCCGCATAAACAAGCGGCGCAAAGTCCCTGCGACTATCTTTTTGCGTGCACTTGGGTATAGCAAAATGGATATTTTGAAAATCTTTTACCCAAGCCTAAATATCAAAATCCAAAAAGATACATTTCTTATTAAGTTTAATCCTGCGGATTTTGAGGGTAGGGTAGAATTTGATATAAAAGACATAAATGGCGAAGTCATAGTGCCCTCAGGCAAGCGACTAAGTGCCAAAAAGGCAAAAGAGTTACAAGAAAAAGGGCTTGATTATATACAATACCCTACCAAAACTTTGCTAAATCGCTATCTTTTTGAGCCTATCATAGACAAAAAAACAGGCGAAGTTATCCTTGATACGCTGACCCAAATCGATGAAGCAAAGCTCAAAAAAATAACCGAGCTAAAACTAAAAGATTTTGTCATCGTAAATGACCTTGCAAATGGCGTAGATAGCTCTATTATAAACGCATTTATCGCAGAGACAGATTCTCTAAAGCTACTTAAACAAAGTGAGAAAATCAGTGATGAGAATGAGCTAGCCGCTATTAGAATCTACAAGGTTATGCGACCGGGTGAGCCTGTTACCAAAGAAGTAGCAAAGCAGTTTGTGAAGCGATTGTTTTTTGATGCGGAGGCGTATGATTTGACACGCGTAGGGCGAATGAAAATGAATCATAAGCTAGGACTAAATGTGCCAAACTATGTAACAGTACTTACGCACGAGGACATCATAGAATCCGCTCGCTATCTTATGGGTGTCAAAAATTGCCAAGAAGAGGGCAGGCAAGGCAAGTTTAGGATTGATGATAGAGACAATCTAGGCAATCGCAGAATCCGCGCCATAGGCGAGCTACTAGCAAATGAGATGCACTCTGGGCTTGTCAAAATGCAAAAAGCAATAAAAGATAAGCTAACCACGATGAGTGGGAATTTTGATAGTATAATGCCTCAAGACTTGATAACTGCAAAAACCATTACAAGCACGATTATGGAGTTTTTCACAGGCGGGCAGCTATCTCAATTTATGGACCAAACAAACCCACTTAGCGAAATCACGCACAAACGCAGATTATCAGCACTTGGCGAGGGTGGGCTAGTAAAAGAGCGCGTCGGCTTTGAAGCGCGCGATGTGCATCCTACGCATTATGGTAGAATCTGCCCTATTGAAACCCCAGAAGGGCAAAATATCGGGCTTATCAACACTCTCTCAACTTTCACTCGCGTGAATGATTTGGGCTTCATCGAAGCACCATATCGCAAAGTCATAAATGGCAAAGTTACTGATGAAGTAGTCTATCTCACAGCGACACAAGAAGACGGCAAAGTCATCGCCCCTGCAAGCACTAAACTTGATGCAGACAACAATATAGTAGATTCTCTTATTGAGACTCGTTGTGGTGGCGAAATCACTTTGCGCAAATCCGAAGAGGTAGAGCTAATCGATTTAAGCCCACGAATGCTTGTGGGTGTGGCGGCTTCATTGATTCCATTCCTAGAGCACGATGACGCAAACCGCGCACTTATGGGCTCAAATATGCAGCGACAAGCTGTCCCACTGCTTAAGCCCGATGCCCCCATTGTCGGCACAGGTATTGAGCAAGTCATCGCACGAGATTCTTGGGAAGCTGTGAAAGCAAAGCGAGGTGGTGTTGTTGAGCGAGTGGATTCTCGCAATATTTACATTTTGGGTGAGGAGGGAGATAGTGTATATATTGATGATTATTCATTGCAAAAAAACTTGCGCACCAATCAAAATACTTGCTTTGTCCAACGCCCGATAGTCAAAAAAGGCGATAGAGTAGAAGCAGGGCAAATCATCGCTGATGGCGCGAGTATGGATAGAGGCGAGCTAGCCTTAGGCAAAAATATCCGCGTAGCATTTATGCCTTGGAATGGATACAACTTCGAGGATGCTATCGTAGTAAGCGAGCGACTTATCAAAGAGGATGCTTTCACTTCTAACCATATCTATGAAAAAGAAATCGAAGCAAGAGAGTTAAAGCACGGCACAGAGGAGATTACAGCAGATATACCGGGCGTGCGCGAAGAAGAAGTAGCCCACCTTGATGAAAGCGGAATCGTGCGAATCGGCACTTATGTAACCGCAGGTATGATTCTAGTTGGCAAAGTATCTCCAAAAGGCGAAGTCAAGCCAAGTCCCGAAGAGAGACTACTTCGTGCGATATTTGGCGAAAAGGCTGGACACGTGGTAAATAAATCACTTTATTGTCCACCTTCCCTAGAGGGCACGATTGTCGATGTAAAAATATTTACCAAAAAGGGCTATGAGCGTGATGCGCGAGCTAAGAGTGCTTATGAACAAGAAAAATCCGCACTTGATATTGAGCATCACGATAGGCTTACTATGCTAAATAAAGAGGAGCTTTTGCGCGTAGGGCTTATGCTAAGCAAAGAAGAGCTAAGCGCAGATACTGAAGTCAATGGCAAAAAATACAAAAAAGGGCAAAAAATCTCCAAAAACGAGATAGCAAATATCAATCGTTTTGCCCTAGCCACGCTTATCAAAAGCTATCCAAAAGCTGTGCAAACCAAGTATGACAAAATCAAATCAAGTTTCTTAGAGCAAAAAAAGACACTTGGCGAGGAGCACGAAGAAAAGCTATCTATCCTAGAAAAAGATGACATTTTGCCAAGCGGTGTCGTAAAACAAGTTAAAATCTACATAGCTACTAAGCGCAAGCTAAAAGTTGGCGACAAAATGGCGGGACGACACGGAAACAAAGGCATTGTAAGCACGATAGTGCCAATGGTAGATATGCCTTATACTGCTGATGGCGAGCCTGTGGATATTGTGCTAAATCCACTAGGCGTGCCAAGTCGTATGAATATCGGGCAGATTTTGGAAACTCATTTGGGACTTGTCGGCAAGCGATTGGGCAAGCAGCTTGAGGAGATTTTGGAAAATCAAAAAAACAATTTCAAAGACGAGCTAAGAGCAAAAATGCTAAAAATCGCAGAATCTAGCAACGAAAAAGATAAAAAAATCATTGATTTTATCAAAAAATGTGATGATAGCACCTTGCTGGAATGCGCCAAAGATTGGGCTAGGGGAGTGAAGTTTGCCACTCCTGTGTTTGAGGATTCTACGATGAAAAAACTTGACACACTCTTTGAGCTAGCCAAAATCGATATGGATGGCAAAGTTGAGCTATATGATGGCAAAACAGGAGAGAAAATCCGCGAAAAAGTCAATGTTGGTTATATGTATATGCTAAAGCTCCACCACCTTGTCGATGAAAAAGTGCACGCACGAAGCACAGGACCTTATAGCCTTGTTACCCAGCAGCCTGTTGGAGGTAAAGCTCTCTTTGGTGGACAAAGATTTGGGGAAATGGAAGTGTGGGCACTAGAAGCCTATGGCGCAGCACATACGCTAAAAGAAATGCTTACCCTAAAATCCGATGACATAAATGGGCGCGAAAATGCCTATCGCTCTATCACTAGAAGCGAGCCTGTGGGAGAGTCTGAAATCCCAGAGACATTCTATGTCCTTACCAAAGAATTGCAATCTCTAGCTCTTGATGTTAATGTCTATGATGAGCGCAATACCGATGAAAACGGCGAGCTAAAGCCACTAGAAATCAAAGAGGACAATCGACCAAAAGATTTTAGCTCATTTCAGCTTGTGCTTGCTAGCCCAGAGAAAATCCGCTCTTGGAGTCGTGGCGAAGTCAAAAAACCAGAGACCATAAACTATCGCACGCTCAAGCCAGAGCGAGATGGGCTATTTTGCACCAAGATTTTTGGACCTGTGAGGGATTATGAATGTCTATGTGGCAAATACAAAAAACCTCGCTACAAAGGAATGGTGTGCGAAAAGTGTGGTGTAGAGGTAACTAGCTCAAAAGTTCGCCGCTCTAGAATGGGGCACATTGAGCTTGTAACGCCTGTGGCGCATATTTGGTATGTAAGCTCTTTGCCTAGTCGTATCGGCACGCTTTTGGGTGTAAAGATGAAAGACTTGGAGCGCGTGCTTTACTATGAAGCATATATCGTAAAAGAGCCAAGCGAAGCGTTTTATGACAATGAATCTACAAAGCCTGTTTTAAAATATGATGTGCTAAATGAGGAGCAATTCCAAAACATTAGTCAGCGTTTTGCGGATAAAGGGTTTGTCGCACAAATGGGTGGAGAAGCAGTAAAAGAGCTACTTGAACAGCTTGATTTGGCAGCTTTGCTAAAATCCTTGCGTGATGAAATCAAATCCACAAACTCCGAAGCCAAAAAGAAAATCATCATCAAGCGATTAAAAGTGGTAGAAAGCTTTATGAATTCAGGCAATCGTCCAGAATGGATGATGCTAACCGTGCTTCCTGTGTTGCCACCTGATTTGCGTCCATTAGTCGCGCTAGATGGCGGGAAATTTGCCGTAAGCGATGTGAATGACCTCTATCGCCGCGTGATTAACCGCAATCAGAGATTAAAACGACTACTTGAGCTAGATGCACCTGAAATCATCGTTCGCAATGAAAAGCGAATGCTCCAAGAAGCAGTTGACGCGCTATTTGATAATGGCAGAAACGCCAATGCAGTAAAAGGAGCAAACAAACGCCCACTAAAATCCCTAAGCGAAATCATCAAGGGCAAACAAGGACGATTCCGCCAAAATCTACTTGGTAAGCGCGTAGATTTCAGCGGACGAAGCGTCATTGTCGTGGGACCAAATCTGCGAATGGACCAATGCGGACTACCAAAAAATATGGCTTTAGAGCTGTTTAAGCCACATTTGCTAGCTAGACTTGAGGAAAAAGGCTATGCTAGCACACTAAAGCAAGCAAAGAAAATGATAGAACAAAAAGTAAATGAAGTGTGGGAATGCCTCCAAGAAATCGTAGAGGGCTACCCTGTGTTACTAAACCGTGCTCCTACACTGCATAAGCAATCTATCCAAGCATTCCACCCCAAGCTTATTGACGGAAAGGCAATCCAGCTTCACCCTCTTGTTTGTTCTGCGTTTAACGCAGACTTTGATGGCGACCAAATGGCTGTGCACGTTCCACTTAGCCAAGAAGCTATCACAGAATGCAAAGTGCTAATGCTAAGCTCTATGAATATCTTACTTCCCGCAAGCGGAAAGGCTGTGGCTGTGCCTAGCCAAGATATGGTTTTGGGACTATATTATCTAAGCCTAGAAAAAAAGGGTGTCAAAGGCGAGCATAAGCTATTTAGCGATATTGACCAGATTATGGTGGCTATTGATGCAGGCGAGCTAGATATAAATGCCAAAATCCAAACCGTTATTGAGCGACAACCTGTTACTACCACCACAGGTAGAATGATTTTGCGCTCGATTTTGCCAGACTTTGTCCCTACAAATCTATGGAATCGTGTGCTAAAGAAAAAAGACATTAGTGTCCTTATCGACTATGTCTATAAAGAAGCAGGCATCGGCACGACAGCGACTTTCCTAGACAATCTCAAAAATCTAGGATTTACCTATGCGACAAAGGCGGGTATTTCTATCTCTGCTGCAGATATTATTATCCCTGACAATAAAGAATCTATCATATCCGTAGCGAGACAAAAAGTGCGAAAACTTCAAGACGAGTTTGAGCACGGAATCCTAACAGAAGCAGAGCGATACAACAAGACGATTGACATTTGGACAGAAGCGAGCAAAGAGCTTGGCGAAAAAATGAATACAATCATTGCCAAAGACAAAGACGGATTCAACTCTATCTATATGATGGCAGATTCTGGTGCGCGTGGTAGCACAGCACAGATTCGGCAGCTATCTGCTATGCGCGGACTTATGGCAAAGCCTGATGGCACGATTATTGAGACACCTATTGTTTCAAACTTCAAAGAAGGCTTAAATGTGCTTGAGTATTTTAACTCCACACACGGCGCAAGAAAAGGGCTAGCTGATACCGCGCTAAAGACAGCAAACGCAGGTTACCTAACGCGCAAGCTAATTGATGTCAGCCAAAATGTCAAAATCTCAATGGAAGATTGTGGCACACACGAGGGTATAGAGATTGGCGATATTATTGATGGTTCTGAATTGCTAGAATCGCTAGAAGAGCGAGTATTTGGACGAGTGCTTGCCGCTGATGTGATAGACCCTATCACAAATGAAGTGCTATTTAGTGCTGAAACACTTATTGATGAGCGAGCAGCTCGCAGAATTATTGAAGCAAATGTAAAATCTGTAACGATACGAAATTCTGTTACCTGCAAAGCTCCTAAAGGTGTATGCGCTAAGTGCTATGGACTAAATCTAGGTGAGGGCAAAATGGTGCGACCGGGCGAAGCTGTGGGCGTCATCGCTGCGCAATCAATCGGCGAGCCGGGCACACAGCTAACTCTACGCACATTCCACGTAGGTGGGACAGCTAGCCGAACTCAAGAGGAAAAAGAAATCCGCGCAGAAAAGGAGGGCTTTATTCGGTATTACAATCTCAAAACCTACAAAAACAAAGAGGGCAAAAATATCGTAGTAAATCGCAGAAATGCTGCTGTGCTAGTGGTAGAGCCAAAAGTCAAAGCCCCATTTGATGGCACACTAAATATTGAGTCAACGCACGATGAAATCGTCCTAACCGTCAAAAACGGCAAGCAAGAAGCGCGATACACGGTGCGCAAACGCGATGTAGCCAAGCAAAATGAGCTTGCAGGTGTCAGTGGGCGACTTGAGGGCAAGCTCTATATCGCACATAGCAGTGGCTACAAAGTCGCCAAAGGTGGCTCTATCATAGACATCGTAAAAGACGGCTGGAATGTTCCAAATCGTATCCCTTATGCAAGTGAAATCATCGCTAAAGACAACGCACCCATTTCACAGCGGATACTATCCAAAGAAAAAGGTATCGTAAAATATTATTTCTTAGAGGGCGACCATTTGGAGCGCAGACACGAGATAAAAGCAGGCGATGTCATCAAAGAGAAAGGTATCTTTGCCGTTATTGCCGATGAAAATGACAGAGAAGCTACAAGGCACTATATCGCACGAGATTCCAAAATCGTGCTAAGCGATAATAGTCTAGTAGAGCCTGATTCTCTAATCGCAGAGCCTACCCAAAAAGTCGATAACCTAATCGCCACTTGGGACTCTTATAACACCCTTGTGATTAGCGATATTGACGGGGAAGTAAGCTTTGAAGACATTGTCCCAAGCGTAACGGTTACCGAGCAAGAGGACAAAACAGATGGCAAGAAAAAGCTAAAAATCAATGACTATATCCCTGCTGGGTTTAAGCCCTCTATCATCATCTCAAACGACAAAGAAGTCAAACGCTATGTGCTAGAGCCAAACACTTCTATTTCAGCAGAGGTAGTAGAGGGTGGCAAAGTCGCTCGTGCTGATGTGCTAGCAAAGACACCAAAAGCCACAGTAAAATCGCGCGACATTACAGGTGGTTTGCCTCGCGTGTCTGAGCTATTTGAAGCTAGACGACCAAAAGATGCAGCTGTGCTAGCTGAAATCGATGGCACTATCACCATAGGCAAGCCTGTGAGAAACAAAGAGCGAGTAATCATCACAGCTCAAGACGGCAGAGTGAGTGAGTATCTCATCGACAAAAATAAGCGGATTTTGGCTTATGCAAATGAATTTGTCCACGCAGGGGAGGCACTCACAGAGGGAGTTACCTCAAGCCACGATATTTTGCGTATAGGTGGAGAAAAAGAGCTATTGCGATTTATCGTAAATGAAGTGCAACAAGTTTATCGAGGGCAGGGCGTAAATATCGCTGATAAGCATATTGAAGTGATTGTATCCCAAATGCTAAGGCAAGTGCGCGTGATAGATTCTGGTGATACGCGCTTTATCGAAAATGACTTGGTAAGCAAGCGACATTTCAAAGAGGAAAATGAGCGAATCATCGCACTAGGCGGAGAGCCCGCTATCGCAGAGCTAGTCTTGCTTGGTATCACGCGTGCGGCTATTAGCAGTGATTCTATCATCTCTGCTGCTTCTTTCCAAGAAACGACAAAAGTGCTTACAGAGGCTAGTATCGCAGCAAAAACCGACTTCTTGGAGGATTTGAAAGAAAATGTCGTGCTAGGTAGAATGATACCTGTGGGAACAGGACTATACAAGGATAAGAGATTTATCCTTAAAGCTAAGGAGCAAGATTCCAAAAAAACCCAAGAAAGTTAAAATCAACTTGCGGATTTTGGAATAAGCTGGAAAAAACTAAGAGAAAACAAAGATTAAATGTTGTAAAATCTTGGGTTTAATCTTGGTAGCAAATTTAAACGAAAGGACAAACATTGCCAACCATTAACCAACTAATTCGCAAAGAGCGAAAAAAAGTAATCAAAAAGACAAAGTCGCCAGCATTGGTAGAGTGCCCACAGCGCAGAGGAGTATGCACGCGTGTATATACGACCACGCCCAAAAAGCCAAACTCCGCTTTGCGTAAAGTCGCAAAAGTGCGCTTGACAAGTAAATTTGAAGTCATTAGCTATATCCCCGGCGAAGGACACAATCTCCAAGAGCACTCTATCGTGCTAGTGCGTGGCGGACGGGTAAAGGACTTGCCCGGTGTGAAATATCATATCGTGCGTGGTGCGCTTGATACCGCAGGTGTAGCAAAACGAAGCGTATCTCGCTCAAAATATGGTGCGAAAAAAGCAAAAGCAGGCGGGGCTGATAAAAAATAGCTTATGCCGACCAAGCACAATCACTCCAAAGACATAAAATCACTTTAAATCACTTTTGTAAGGAGAATTTAGATGAGACGAAGAAAAGCACCTAGTAGAGAGATTCTAGGCGACCCAATTTATGACAACAAAGTCGTTACTAAGTTTGTCAATAAAATGATGTATGATGGCAAAAAAAGTGTAGCAGAGAAAATCATCTACGCCGCGTTTGCAAAGATAGAGGAAAAAAGTGGCGAAAAAGGTATCGAAATCTTTGAAAAAGCCCTAGAAAGGGTAAAACCACTTGTAGAGGTGCGCTCTAGACGCGTAGGTGGCGCGACTTATCAAGTCCCCGTAGAAGTGCGACCTGTGCGACAGCAGTCGCTTTGCATTCGTTGGATTTTGGAAGCCACTCGCAAAAGAAACGAACGCACAATGGTAGATAGGCTAGCAAATGAGCTAATGGACGCAGCAAGCGATAAAGGCGCAGCATTTAAGAAAAAAGAAGATGTGCATAAAATGGCGGAAGCAAACAAAGCATTTGCCCACTATCGCTGGTAGCCACAAGGCTTACAAGCCACAAAAAAGGAATAACAAATGGCGAGAAAAACCCCACTAAACAAAATCCGCAATATCGGTATTGCAGCCCACATTGATGCAGGGAAAACAACTACAAGCGAGAGAATTTTATTTTATACAGGTGTTAGCCATAAAATCGGCGAAGTCCACGACGGTGCCGCTACAATGGACTGGATGGAGCAAGAAAAAGAGCGAGGGATTACTATCACTTCTGCGGCGACTACTTGCTTTTGGAAAGACTACCAAGTAAATCTTATCGACACTCCCGGACACGTAGATTTCACTATCGAAGTTGAACGTTCTATGCGCGTGCTTGATGGGGCAGTGGCTGTGTTTTGCTCGGTGGGTGGCGTGCAGCCACAAAGTGAAACCGTGTGGCGACAGGCAAATAAATACGGCGTCCCGCGACTTGTATTTGTAAACAAAATGGATAGAATCGGCGCGAATTTTTATAGCGTAGAATCCCAAATCAAAGAGCGTCTAAAGGCAAATCCTGTGCCTATCAATATTCCAATCGGTGCGGAGGAAAACTTTAGGGGCGTAGTAGATTTAATCGCTATGAAAGCAATCGTGTGGAATGATGAAACAATGGGGGCAAAATACGACATTGAGGAGATTCCAGCCGATTTACAAGAAAAAGCAAACTCCTATCGAGAAAAACTCATCGAAGCTGCTGCCGAGCAAGATGAAGCACTTATGGAAAAATATCTAGGTGGCGAGGAGCTAAGCATAGATGAGATAAAGCTAGGAATCAAGCTAGGTTGCCACTCTATGAGCCTTATACCTATGCTTTGTGGCTCTAGTTTCAAAAACAAAGGTGTGCAGACTTTGCTTGATGCGGTAGTGGATTTTCTCCCCGCACCCACAGAGGTAACCAATATAAAAGGCATAGACCCACAAAACGATGATGCTGAGATTTTTGTAGAATCTAGCGATGATGGCGAGTTTGCAGGACTTGCTTTTAAGATTATGACTGACCCGTTTGTAGGGCAGCTCACTTTTGTGCGCGTATATCGAGGCAAACTAGAATCAGGTAGCTATGTGCTAAATTCTACTAAGGGTAAAAAAGAGCGCGTGGGGCGATTGCTAAAAATGCACTCCAACAAGCGTGAAGACATAAAAGAAGTCTATGCAGGTGAAATCTGTGCTTTTGTCGGGCTAAAAGACACGCTTACAGGCGATACACTATGCGATGAGAAGCGACCTGTGATTTTGGAGCGAATGGAATTCCCAGAGCCTGTGATTCATATCGCCGTAGAGCCAAAAACAAAGGCCGACCAAGAAAAAATGGCAGTCGCACTAGGCAAGCTAGCTGAAGAAGACCCAAGCTTCCGTGTCAGTACACAAGAAGAAACAGGGCAAACCCTCATCGGTGGTATGGGCGAGTTACACCTAGAAATCATCGTAGATAGACTAAAGCGAGAATTTAGAGTAGAAGCTGAAGTGGGGCAACCACAAGTGGCGTATAGAGAGACGATTCGCACGGAAGTTACCCAAGAGTGCAAATACGCCAAGCAATCGGGCGGGCGCGGACAATATGGACATGTCCATATCAAGCTAGAGCCAAAAGAGGCAGGCACAGGATATGAGTTTGTCAATGAAATCAGTGGTGGCGTAATCCCCAAAGAATATATCCCAGCTGTGGATAAAGGCATACAAGAAGCAATGCAAAGCGGCGTGTTAGCGGGCTATCCTGTGGTGGATTGCAAAGTAACGCTTTATGACGGAAGCTATCACGAAGTGGATTCTAGTGAAATGGCGTTTAAAATCGCAGGTTCTATGGCGTTTAAAGACGCTTGTCGCAAGGCAAACGCAGTCTTGCTAGAGCCACTGATGAAAGTCGAAGTGGAAGTCCCAGAGGAATATATGGGCGATGTCATAGGCGACCTAAACCGCAGAAGAGGGCAAATCAACTCAATGGACGACAGAATGGGCTTAAAAATCGTAAATGCTTTTGTGCCATTAGCTGAAATGTTTGGCTACTCCACAGATTTACGCTCGGCTACACAGGGACGCGGGACTTATAGTATGGAGTTTGACCACTATGGTGAAGTGCCAAACAACACCGCAAAAGAAATCATCGAAAAACGCAAAGGCTAGTCTAAAAATACTAGCAGAGTGTCAAAACTACTAGAATCAAAAAGGCTAAAATTCAAAATGAAACGCATAAGCGTGGAAGTGAAACGAATCAAAGGCGGGGTAAAGTAGTCCAATGGGGTTTGGACTGAATTTGATTTAGGTTTGATTGAGTTGAATTGAATTGGTGGAGGGGGTGGAATCTAGATTTTGGTATTTTGCTAAGCTATTTTTGTATCCAAAATCAAATATATATAAAATCACGCAGAAAATTCACACAAAAAAAACTAACACAAAAAATCAACACAAAACCAGATAAAGGATATTTATGCTTTGCAGATACTTATCACAAAATCTAAATTGTGCGGGGGGGGGGGGGAGTAATAGACACTTAAAAAAGTGCAAAATCTATTTTTTAAGCATATTTTTATTTAGTGTATCTTTTGGCATAGCTGATAGCTATTTGGACGAGAGATTGCAAAAGCTAGAAAAACAGCGACAAAGTCTAGAAGCCAAAATCCAAAGAGAAGCACAAAACAAAGAGATAAAAGCACAAAAGCAAGCCAAAGCCAAAGAGGAAAAAGAAAGAAAAGAGAGGCAAGCCCAAGAGAATCGCCAAGCAAAACAAGCACAAAAAAGAGAGCTAAGAGAAGCAAAAAGACAGCAAAGAGAATTCTACAAATACGAATCCACAGCACTATCAGGTGCTACAAACACTCCACAAGAATCAAGACGACTAAGACACACTCAATACGCACAACCCTCAATCTACACAAATCCAAATGACAGAAACGGCTGGTTTATCGCGCTTGTGCCAACCGTTGATGTAATGTTTCTTTATAGCAATGCACGCTCAAATGCGACAAGTTATTTATTTCGTTTTGGTGCAGAATACGGAGCGACACTTGAAGCAGGCTATCTTTTTGGTAGTGGAGCAAATGCTTGGAGGACATATTTTTCACTAGGCTATGGGTATGGACGCAGTAGCGATATTGGCTATATAGCATATAGATATGACTACTATGGCTACTACTATGGTGGATATGATACAGAAGTAATAGTAGACATACACAATATTGCTCATAATGTAGGGATTGATTGGATACCTAGACTTGGCAGTTCATCTGCTAGAGGAGTGCTAGGATTTTATAATAGCTTTTCTTATATGGCAATAAGTGAAAGATATGAGAAATATAGTTTAAGCCGACAATGTGTGCCTAACAGTGCTTTATGGGGTAGTGATTGTATGATTGGAGGTGTTCAAGGAGGTTGGCAAACTACCCCCATTCCTGCTGGAGAAGCGCAAGATTTCATTCATATATTTTTTATAGGGATTGGCACAAGGCTTGGAGTGATTTTTGACATAAAGGAGCATTTCTCCATAGAAATCGGCTCTAAAATTAGCTTGCATTTTTCTATCTTAGGTGCGAATGGTAATGGTGGAGGCTTGCAGTTTATACAAAGTGTGATGCCAAATTTTCAGCAATATCTAAGCCTTGTGTATAGATTTTAGTCAAAAATTCTCTAAAAAAATCATATAGATTATTTATGTTTTTTATAAATTTTTTTGCACTCATTCGTTTAAATACAATACAAAAGCGCAATTTTTCTACGCATTTTACTTGTTATGACAAGTTTAGATTACCTGCTACATATTTTGCATAATCACAATCCCCTAAAATCCACTTTTTGCAAAATCACTTATGGCGTGCAAAAATGCTGGGACAACCACAGAGCCGTGTGTATGTCCATAAAACGCTTTATATATGGTCGTTATATTGCTTTGTGATTCTATGAGGCGAACTAATTCTTTGGAGTTTATTTTTGCTGTGCGGATTTTTGCCTCACTTTCTTTACTTGCCTCACTTACTTGACTTATTTTATCTTGCATAATCCACAAAGTAGCACAATTACCCTTAATATTGGCAAAATCAATGGCTTTGCCGATAAATTCGCCACCTCCCCACCAAAGTGAAGGCGATACTGCATAGAAATGACTAAAGTTTCCACTAGAGTTGCTAAGCGCATACAGCACAAAAAGCCCACCAAAACTATGCCCAAAAATGCCAGATTTGTGCTCAATCTCCACTCCCAATCTCTCTTGCACAAATGAGCGCGTAAAGGGGATAATATCATTTTGCAAAGTTTGCAAAAATTGCTCCGCTCCACCACCCAAAGAATCATCATCGCTAAAATCAGTGCCTACAAAACTACTACCCCCAAAATCACCACTATCATCACAATCCAATTTATATTTTGGTGTGTAGTCGCGCTTCCTCAAAGCAGGAAAAGCCACGCTCTCATACTTGCCTCCATAGCCTATGCTGACAATCAGCACAGATTCCAACCCCTCATACAAAAATCCTGCTTTAGAGAGTGCGTTAAGCGCGATTGGTAGATGTCCATTACCATCTAATATATAAAAAATCTTATAGCTTTTTGGGACTGTCTTTTGCGCTTTGATTTTGCTTAACCGTATAGTATAAATAGCACCATTTGCATAGATTTGCCCGATTTGTGAAGTGTCAAAAACACGCTTTGCCTTTGGGGTAAGTGCTGTGATTTTATCACTTGGCTTTGCAAGCAGGTGCGAGCTAAAGCCAAAACACAGCACCAAAAAAAGATATTTCACTTATATAGCCCAAATCATAGTAGTGAAATCTATCTTTTGGATTCCATTGCTTTTTTGACAAATTCCAAAATAATAGGATTTGGTGCTTGGAGATGAGAAGTAAATTCTGGGTGGAATTGCACGCCCACAAAAAAGGGATGCTCTTGCAATTCTACCACTTCGATAAGTCCGCTTGAGGACTCGCCACTGATTAGTAGCCCGCTAGATTCTAGCATTTTTTTGTATTTGGGGTTTGCTTCATAGCGGTGGCGATGTCGCTCTTTTATGGATTTTGCACCATTGTAGGCTTTGGCTATCGTGCTTCCTTGTGCGAGATTGCATTCATACTCGCCAAGTCTCATCGTTCCGCCCATAGGTGAAGTGTGTGTGCGGATTTGGCTTACTCCTTGCTGGTCGATAAAGTCCTCTATCAAGTAAATAAAAGGCTCTTTGCATCGTGAATCAAACTCGCTAGAATCTGCTTCTTTTATCCCTAGCACATTGCGAGCAAACTCAATAATGGCAAGCTGCATTCCTAGACAGATTCCAAGAAAAGGCACTTTTTGCGTTCGCGCATAAGTTATCGCACGGATTTTGCCCTCTATCCCACGCGAGCCAAACCCACCCGGGATAAGCACTCCATCGACATCTTCAAGCACATTGCTAGAATCTAGATTTTGGCTATCTATCCACTTGATATTTACTCGCACATCGATATTTGCCCCCGCGTGTATGAGGGCTTCTGTGAGTGATTTATAGGATTCTTTCAAATCCAAATATTTGCCGACAAAAGCGATTTTGACTTCATCTTTTGGGGATAGGATTTTTTTGACTAGGCTATCCCACTCAAACATATCTGGCTTGATTTGCTTTAGCCCAAATGCTCGTGCAATCGGCACTAAAATCCCCTCTTTTAAGTAGTTCAGCGGGCATTGATAGATACTTGCAGAATCAAGTGCTTCTATGACGCTATCATTTGCCACATCACAGCTCAAAGCAAGTTTGCGTTTTAGCTCTCTGCTAAGTGGTTTTTCGGTGCGAGCTATGATGATTTGTGGAGATATGCCGATTCTGCGGAGTTCTTGGACAGAGTGCTGACTAGGCTTTGTTTTTAGCTCGCCTGCAGCGCGAAGTAGCGGGATAAGCGTTACGTGGATATTTAGCACTTGGTTTGATTCTAGCTCGTGTCGTATTTGTCGTATCGCTTCCAAAAATGGCATTCCCTCCATATCGCCTACCGTGCCTCCTAGCTCTACTACGAGAAAATCATTTCCTTCCCCTACGGCTTTGATTCTAGCTTTGATTTCATCGACTATGTGGGGGACGATTTGGATTGTTTTGCCAAGATATTTACCTTGTCGCTCGTTTTCTATGACAGATAGATAAACTTGCCCTGTGGTGAAGTTGTTTTGTTTTTTTAGGCTTGTATTCAAAAACCGCTCATAATGCCCAATGTCTAAATCCGTCTCGCCACCATCTGCGGTTACAAACACTTCTCCGTGCTCTAGTGGGCTCATAGTCCCTGGGTCGATATTGATATAAGGGTCGATTTTTAGCACTTCGACTTGATAGCCACTCTGCTTTAGCAGTGTCGCAATGGAGGAGGAGGAAATCCCCTTGCCAAGAGAGCTAAGCACACCACCTGTTACAAAGATATATTTTGTTTTTTTCATTGACACCGCCCTTTTGCCAAACATTTGGCGTAATCTTATACAAAAGCAGCTTATAAAATCCTTGCAAACTATGCCAAATCCTTACAAACTCATTATTTTTAGATTTATATTTCTGCTTTACAATACCAACTTAAAATTTTTAGCAACATTACTAAACACCTGATTTTAGAGTAAATAAAGGAATCTAAATGCTTTTGTTTTGCCTTGCATATATCGTGCTTTTGACACTGCCAAGTATGATAATCGACATAGCACAGATACGACACATAAAAGCACACGCAAAATCTCCTGCTGTGATTCTACCTCCAAAAGATTATGCTATCTCTGCAAAATACGCCATAGACAATCTCAAACTATCTATTTTCAACACTCTTTATGATACGATTGTTTTTGCTCTGTGGGTATGCGTGGGACTAAAGCTATGGCAAGAAATATTGATAGAAGAATCAGGACTTGGATTCATCGTTTTTGTGCTTGGATTTTTGCTGATTTCTTGGGTGCTAAACCTGCCTTTCAAAGCTTACAAAGAACTTATACTAGATAAAAAATACGGCTTTTCAAACGCCAATAAAGCGATTTTTAGCACCGATGTTATCAAAACTTTTGCACTTATTGTTGTGTTTGGTTTTTTGGTGCTGTGGATTTTGCTATGGGTTATGGAGTATGAGTATTGGTGGCTTGCTGGATTTGGGATTATATTTTGCCTAGTGGTGCTTGTAAATATGCTCTATCCCACACTTATCGCACCAATGTTTAATACTTTTACTCCCCTAAATGATGAGCATTTGCAAGGCAAAATAGAGCAGCTTATGCAAAAAGCTGGTTTTAAGGCAAATGGAATATTTGTTATGGATGCTAGCAGGCGAGATGATAGGCTAAATGCTTACTTTGGTGGGCTTGGGACTTCTAAGCGCGTGGTGCTGTTTGACACGCTTTTGGACAAAGTAAGCTCTGATGGACTTCTAGCCATACTTGGGCACGAGCTAGGACATTTCAAGCACAAAGATATTATTTTTAATCTTTTCATATCTGGTGGGATACTTTTTGGGCTATTTTTTATCGCTGGGCATTTGCCCGCTTGTCTGTTTGAATCGCTAAATGTGCTAAATAATAGTGCCACTACGATAGTTATGCTCCTGCTTATAGCACCTGTGATTGCATTTTGGGTTATGCCTGTGAGTGCGTATTTTAGCCGAAAAGCAGAGTATAAATCCGACTTTTATGGCGCGTCCCTTACAAGTCCGCATTGCCTAAAAGAAGCCTTGATACGACTTGTCAATGAAAACAAATCATTTCCATACTCTCACCCGCTTTACACATTTTTTCACTACACACACCCGCCACTTTTGGAGCGACTTTGCGCACTTGATAAGCTGATTAGCTCATCATTGCAAGATGATGAAGCAAAATCTTAAATCACACAAAATGAGTGTATGAATATACAAGACGCGCTTAAGATTGCTACGCAGCAGCTTTTGGCAAATCCTCACATAACTAGAGCGCGACTTGAAGCGGAGATTTTGCTTATGTTTGTGTTGCGAAAGAAGCGTGAGTTTTTGCACGGTCATAGCGAGTGTGAGCTAGACACACAAGAAAAAGAAGCGTTTTTTAGCTTGCTTCATCGGCGAGTGCAAAATGAACCGATACAATATTTGACACAAAGAGTTAGCTTTTTTAGTGATGAATTTTATGTCGATGAGCGTGTGCTTATTCCGCGTCCAGAGAGTGAAATCCTTATCCAAAAAGTGTGTGAAATCATTAGTAGCGAAAATCTAAAAAATATCGCAGAAATCGGCATAGGAAGTGGTGCGCTAAGCGTGAGTGTGGCAAAAATGTGCAAAAAAGTGCTTATCACTGCCACAGATATAAGCCAAAAAGCCCTGCAAGTAGCGCAAAAAAACATAACACATTTTGGGCTAAACTCTCGCATAAAGCTAGTGCAAACCTCGCTTTTAGATGAGGTAGCACCTAGCGATTTTGGCAGTGATTTTGTGCTAGAATCTAGCACAATGATTAGCCTAAAGCCAAGCAAAAAAAGATTAGATTCTAGTCTAAAATCTAGCGTAAAAAATACTTTGGATTCTAGTTTGGATTTTGATTTAGTGTTTTCAAATCCACCTTATATCGCAGATGATTATACATTGCCTCCAAATGTAGCTTATGAGCCTAAATGCGCTCTATTTGGTGGCAAAAAAGGAAGCGAAGTGCTAGAATCCATAATCACACTGTGTGCAAAGCGAGAGATAAAATTTTTAGCCTGCGAGATGGGATATGACCAGCGTGAGATTTTAGCCCCACTACTTGCAAGCAGTGGTTATAACGCAGAATTTTACAAAGATTTAAGCGGGCTATATCGTGGCTTTGTCGCAAGATTTTGTAAAGCGCAATTATGACAGAGTAGCCGCACAATGAAAGAATCCAAAACCTTGCTATAATTGCTCTAAAATTTTTTGTAAGCACAAAATCCACAAATTAGGAAAAAAGTTGAAGCACACAATCAAAAATCACAAGAAGAAAAATCATAAGAAGCATTTGGTATTTTTTACGCTTTGGGGGGTGTTTGGAGTTGTTCTTTTTTGTGATTTTTTGCAATATTTTGCTAGCAAAAAGCAAAATCCCTCAAACTTCGTGCTTGATAGAGAAGCACAGCTTCACATAGACAAGCCACTAAAAGAGCTTATATTTTTTGATGTCCCAAACAGCGCAAAATCCGCTCACGCAAGCGCGATAGTAAATATTGAGAGTTTGCAGCTAGCCGACAAAGATAATGCTACGCTAACAAATATGCTACTTTATTTTGCAGGAAGCAGGGAGGGGGCTAGCGATGTTTGTATTTATCAGAGTTTTTTTTCGCCACCAAAGCCTTATGCAAAATCTAGCGATAAATCCCACACAAAGCATTTGAGCGAAAATTCACAAAAAAATCCACAAAAAGATTTGGCAAAAAATAAAGGCTGGAGCGAGCCTAGAGCGATTTTGTGTCCGCAGGATTTATCCAAAATGGCGGGCAAATTTATCAAAAAACTTGGCAATCCTGTGAGTTTCATTGATAGTAAGGGTTGGGTGCATTTGTTTGTAGTGGGTGTGAGTATGGGTGGCTGGGCTACTTCCAAAATCTATTGGGCTGTGTTTGATAAGGAACTTTATTCGTTAAATTTCGTGCGAGAGCTGCATTTATCCCCGATTCTAAATCTCTCTCATCTCGCGCGAAATCCCGCTATGATTTTGGATAATGGTGGCTTTGTGCTACCTATTTATAATGAGTTTGCCCAAAAATATCCGCTTTTATTAGAGATAAATAGTGATTATGAAGTGCTTTCCACGCAAAAGCCTTTTTATAAAGATTTGCCTAGAAATCAGCTTCAGCCAAGTTTTGTCCCGCTTGATTTTGACAAATCTTTTGGGGTGTCTCGCAGGTATGGAGCAGATAATTCTATGAAAGCATCGCTTTGTGAGCGTGAAAAAGCTGGTAAAAATAGTTGCAATACATTATCTACAAACTTGCAAAATTTTGACTCATCTTCTGTGCTCTTTAGGCTAGGGAATTTTGTATTTTTGCTACACAATCGCGCGAAAAATACAGAATCAAAAAACGCAAACAATAGAGAGGAGCTGTGGCTATATAAGTTGCAAGATTTTGACATAGTTCAATCTAGTTTAGAAAAGCATTTAGGGGGGGGGGGAAGTAAATTTTAAGCCCATAATGCGACTTGATGAGCTAGAGGGCAAGGAGGTGTCATATCCTAGTGTGGCTGTAAATAGCGAGTTTGTGCATATTTCTTACACTTATGGGAGGGAGCATATTCGCACACTACTTTTGCCAAAATTGCACAAACCAAAATCGCACAAAAAGGAAGCACAATGAGTGTGATACACGCACTAGCAAATGAAATCGCACTAAGCATTGTGCTTGTTTCAAGTGTGCTTTTTATCGCACAAAAGGCATTGCGCAAATACGCTAAAAAATGGATAGCCCTATTTATCTTGCTTGCCTTTTTCTTGCTTCTTATGCCATTTACTTCTTTTAGTGTAAGTGGATATGCGTATGCTTTGCTTGGCGCACCTAGCGTGCTTTTGGTGGTTATGAGTATTTGGAGCGGGTGGCAGATTTTGGAGCGTAGAGAGAGTTTTCAGCCATTTTTTGATACAAAATCAAAGGTTGTTATCTTTTTGGTGGGGGCGGTTGTGTATGCGGAGTTTTTGGGTGGAATCTTTAGCATAAATTATCATTTGCCTAGCCAAATAAATTTATATTGGCTTGATTTTTACCATTTAGATTCTTTTACCCAAATGGCTAGTTTGTGGGTATTTGCTATTGTCGGATATTTTGTGAGTGCGCGACTAGGTGTGGGGCTAGTGTGTGGGTTATTTGCATATAAGATTTTTGGGGAAATGGGAGTGTGGGATTATTGTATCGACCCATTTTTGTGGCTATGGTGTGGGGTAAGTGCGCTTTATGCCATTGTCCTAAAGGTGCGCAAAAAATACACAAAAACATAAAAGAGAGTTTCTTATACATATCGTGGAATCTAACTCAAAAAACCAACACGACTATTTGCTACAAACTGCTTGATAAAGCAATAACAAGCAAAAAGTAGCGGTATTGTAAATCAAAAAAGCAAATATTTTTCTACATTATGAAATTTTTTATCATAACTATATTGTGGGGGTATTGCAAAGTTGATTCTAGCCTGCTTTTGATAGAGTCGCTAAAAAAGTGCAAAAAAGATTTCATAGAATCAACGCAAGGTTTTGCAAAGAATCAAAAAAAAGTCAAAGAAGTTTTGCTTTGTAGATTTTAGACTAAAACCTACAAAGCAATAGATTATGCAATCAAAAATCTACTGAAGTAGTCTAAGCACATTTTGTTGCACTGCATTTGCTTGCGCCATAGCGAAGCTACCGCTTTGTGCCAAAATGTTGTGTTTAGAGAAGTTCGCTGATTCACTAGCGAAATCCACTTCACGGATTTGAGATTCTGCCGCTTTGACATTGACTTGCGTTACAGATACATTATTTACCGTTACGACTAATTGTAGCTGGACAGAGCCTATGTCGGCGCGGATTTTGTCAAGCTGTGCTCGCGCAGAATCTGCCATATCCATAACAAGCATCGCACCTTTTAGCGTGGTTACGCCCGCACCGATACCTTTCCAATTCAAGTCCGCTTGGGCAACATTGCCATTTGCGCCATAGGCACTTGCGACATTTGCACCAAAGATTCCCCTTAGCTCACGCAAGTTTGCGGTGTATTCTGCTGTGCCTTGTGCGGAGTGGAATCCCACGTGGCTATAATTTACCCCACTTACCAAAATATCACGCGCATCTGTGCGGATAAGTGTCAAGCGTCCGATGATGGCGTGATTCCACCCTGATATGCCGTTGAAATCCCCACCACCAAAGACATTTGCCGCATCGCCCTCTGCGTGGATTTGTATCGCTCTGCCATCTGGTGCAGAGAGGTTTAGCCGTCCTGTGATGTCAAGGTAGGCTAGCACGCCTGTGCGCTCTTTTACACTATTTATTGCATTGATTAGTCGTCCATCAGAGTCGTTTTTGCGGACATCATTTACAGTTCCTATTGTTGTGCCGTTGATAACTAGCTTTTCTACCGTGCCAGACATTACAGGGTCTACACTTGTAGCTAGCACATTATAAGCCGAGCGGATACCAAGCGTGTCGGAAAATTTGTTTATGATTTCACTTAAGTGTCCCACACCCATACCTGCAGAAGTAGAGATTTTGCAAGTTTCTAGCTCATAGCTATTTAGCCCATCGACTTCTCTAAAGTTTAGAGCGACTTCGGTAAGGTTTTTGCCCGCAGCACTTGCTAGCATTCCCGTGCCAAGAATAGAGGAGGATTCCATACGGACGTGTCCAATCTTATCTGAGCTTGTAGGTCCGATAGAGGCTTTTACTGTGGTATTTGAATACGCACCGATTTGGAATTCTTTGTTAGAAAAAGAGCCAGAGAGCATTTGCTGCCCGTTGAAGCTTGTCGTATTTGCGATATTATCTAGCTCCTCTAGTAGTCGCTGAATATCTGCTTGCAACGCGCGGCGAGATTCCAAAGTCTGTCCATCTTGCGCTGCTTGGATAGCCTTTGTCTTTATGGTATCCAAAATCTTAATTTGCTCATCCATAGCTTTGTCGGCTACTTGTATCATACCGATAGCATCATTGGCATTTCTTATCGCCTGTCCTAAGCTCTCGCTCTGACTTCGCAGACTATCGGCAATCGCCATACCTGAAGCATCATCGGCTGCCTTGTTGATTCTAAGCCCCGAGCTAAGTTTCTCTAGCGAGCTTGCGAGCAATCTATTGTTCTCTACGCCTGTGGTGTGCGCATTTAGCGCAGCAATGTTCGTGTTTATCCTGAAACTCATTTGCATCCTTCGCGGTGGAATTTGGCAAATGAGTAAAGCAAGCAGTGTTCCAAAAATTTAAAGTAAATGGATTTTTGTCGATAGTCGGCACGGATTTTGGGTGCGTGGATTTATGTAGAGTTTTATTTAGATTTCGCACGAAAGCGACGTTAAAAAATACAAAACAACTACAAACAAAACAAACGCAATCAATTTAAAAAAAAACAAGCAAAAAAGAAATAGCAAAATAAAGTAGAAAAGCAAAAAGAAGTTCGCATAGATTCTAGCAAAGCTAAAATCTATGCTTTTTTAGAAGCTAGTGATTAGGATTTTGCAGCTTGAAGGGCAGAATCATAGTCTGGCTCTTTGTTGATTTCCTCGCAGATTTCTTGGTAGATGACTTTCCCTTTTTCATCTAGGACAATCACCGCACGAGTAAGTAGCCCTTTTAGCGGAGTATTGGCAAGCAAAAGCCCATACTCTTTTCCAAATGCTTTTTCCATAAAGTCGCTTGCTACAACGATATTGTCGATATTTTCTACCGCGCAAAATCTACCTGCACCAAAAGGCAAATCCATACTTACTACAAACACCACCGCATTTGACAAGCTAGCAGCCTCTTTGTTAAATCGTTTTGTCTGAATCTGACAAATCCCTGTATCAAGGCTTGGGACAACATTGATGATTTGCTTTTTGCCAAGTGCGCCACCGACTTTGATGTGGTTCAAATCCTTATCAACAAGCTCGATTTGTGGGGCAATATCACCGACTTTGAGTTGTTTGCCTACAAGACTTGCAGGACTTCCTTTAAAAGTTACCGACATTTTGTCTCCTTTTTATGAGTTTTTTAGAATCACAATGTTACAATTTTTGCGTTCTATACACGATAGTGGCTAATCTTTAGCAAAACCAAAATCTAGCGCAAAAACTAGCGTTGTTATGATTTTGCCCTAAGATAGAGTAGCACACCACATAGCTTACAGCCAGCTAGAATTGTAACAAAATAAATCTAAATGCACACTAAATCGACAATATAAAACCAAAAAGGAACAAAAATTGAGCAAAAAATCCTACCTTATTGACACTTCTGTTATCCTAGATGACCCACAAAACCTTATCTACCTTTACCAAAACGCCAAAAACACACTATTTATAAGCGACATTGTCCTAGATGAGCTTGACAAAAAAAAGACTTCTAGCGAGGTTGGATTTTTCGCTAGGGAGTTTTTCCGCAATATCATCGATGAGGGAGAATCAACCAAAGGCTTAGCTAGCCAAAATCCGCCAATCAAAACCGCAAATAAAGCAAAATCCCAAAATCTAACAAAAACCGATTTTGCTAAGATTTTGCCATTGGAGGGGGATTTTTTTCGTGTGGTGCACTATGAAGTGCGAGCCACCTCCTCTATAAGCAGGGCAAATGCCAAAACCACCACTATCCCACTAATCATAATCTTTCGTCAAAACTATCAAACCAAATCCCTAGAATATGGGCTAAATGACGCTAGAATCGCAGAAATCGCCAAAGACTACAACCTAATCTTGCTTACAAATGACATTTCGCTAAAGATTCGCTGCCTTGCGCGAAATATCAAGGCAGAATCGCTATTTCGCGACCGCGTAGAAAATCCAAGTGATATTGACTTTTGGCATAAGTTTTTGCTACACAAAGACGCCGATATAGCCACGCTAGAAAAAAGCAAAGAGTTCAAATCCCTTAGCCAATGGAGTCTTATCCAAATTGATGAGCAAGACAACACCGATAGTTCGCTATACCTCACAGGCAAAAAGCGATTTGGCATAAAGGTGGGTAGTAGCTCTAGTGGGAGATTTGAAGAGCTAGAGCTAGACGCACTTATCAAAGAAGCAAACCCATATATCACGCCTATGAATCTAGAGCAAAAAATGCTTTTTGCTATGCTAATCCATAAGCAAAATATCGCTACTATCGCCACAGGCTCGACAGGCTCTGGCAAAACCCTAATTGCACTTCAAGCAGGAATCTACTTGCAAAAAGAGGGCATAGTCGATGGGATAATCTACCTGCGAAACACCGTAACAGCTAGCGATAAAGAAGCCGAGCTAGGATTTCGCAAAGGCGATGAGGAGCAAAAGCTAGGGTATTTTATGTATCCACTATATAGTGCGATAAATTTCACTATTGATTCCCTGCAATCAACTTCTATGAAAAATTACATAGAATATCGAGGCGATGTAAATACTATTCACAAAGAGGATGCCACAGAATATTTCCTAAAAAAGCATAATATCCAAGTGGTGGATATAGCCCACGCTCGCGGTATCACTATCCGCAAAAAGTTTGTCATATTTGATGAAGTCCAAAACGCTTCAAACGCGACAATCAAGCTTATAGGCACAAGACTTGGCGAGGATAGCAAAATCGTATTTTTGGGCGATTGGGCACAGATAGACCACCCATATTTAAGTAAATTTCGCAATGGCGCGGTAAGCCTACTTCAAAAGGCTTTGAGTGAGGATATAATCGCTGGGATTCAGCTAAGGCAGACGATACGAAGCAGTGTAGCGCAGTGGTTTGGGGAGAGTTTTTAGAGTTTTTTTTTATTTATTTTTTTGATTCTTTACTATGGTTTATCAAAAACATTTTGTCGCTTTTGTGGCGACATTTTTGATGGGCTTCACACGCCAAAATAGCGTGATATTTTGATATGGTATAATGCAAAATCTATATCAAAATAAGGAGTTCTTATGGCAATAAATGATGATTTTTCACAAGAGGGATTTATGGTTGCATATACAATGCTACTAAATGGAATAAATGGCATAAAGCTAAAAGCAGAGGTGTTTTGGGAATTTGCTAGAGAAGATAACGCAATGAGTGATTTAGTAGAGGCAGTAGAGCAAGCAAAAAGATTTGAAGTGCTATGTCACCAAAATGAGACACTACAAAATGCAATTACAAAAATCCAACAAATAGGGCAACAATACAAGAACTTAAAAATAGCGACACACAAAGAAGCAATAAACTGCCTAAAAAACCCCTCAAAAGAAGCGATGCAAAAATGCAACGAAGCATTGGCTAGGCTAGCACAGCAAATGAAAATCTACAATGAATCTTTGAGGGAATATATACAAACACTCAAAGATTCTACCATATCGCTAACAGACGGCACAGAGCTAAAAGTTGGAGTATTTTGGAAAATTGAGGAGGAGGATAGCGCACTTTTAGACTTGGCGATTAAGGTAGAGCAAGCACACGATGAATGTAGCCAACAAGACAAAATGACACAAAAGACACAAAGATTGTTAAAAAAAGTCCTGCAAACAACTAAACAAGTTAGAGCGAGCAGAAAAGCATTTCACAAAGCAGAGCTAGACTGCCTAAAAAACCCCTCAAAAGAAACAACACAAAAATGTAGTGAAGCATTGACTAGATTTAAAAATGTGATGAAAATCCATAGCCAAAATTTGCAAGAATATCTAGTAGCCTTAACATCTCTTAATAATCCTTTCAAAGAAGCAGATAAAGAAAAATAGAAAAAACATAGTCTAGCAAAACGCAAAATCCATTTTAGTGATTTTGGCAAAGCAACCTTAGGATATGCAATGCTAAGAATAGAAAACACTAAAGAATCAACAATCATAGATTTCAAAATAATGCCACAAAAAATAATGTCCTAAAAAGACAATACCTAAAGTGTAAAATTCTATAAATGTTGATTTTAGTGCTTATTATGTGGGGATTTTACGCGTTGGATTTTGTGGCTACTAGAATCTAGCAAAAACTAGGCTAAGTATTTTGGCAAATACTTAGGAGGGATAAAAAGCGATAGGGTAAATCCACCTTGCAGATTTTTTACTTTTGGTTTTTTCTTTAGCTCGATTATCACGCCTTTTGGGAATTCTAGCGCGTCCAAATGCGCTACCCCCAAAGCGTATTTGACAAATTCGCCCAAATCAGGCTCGTGCCCCACAAGCACGAGCGTTTGAGCTAGCTCATCATTTGCATATATCGCCTTTTCATATCCCTCTATCCCACAATCAGGCGAGATAAAATCACAAAGCTGACAAGGAACTTTTTTTAGCACTTTTGAGAGTGGTTTTATCGTTTGTATCGTGCGCTTAGCAGGAGAAGTAAGCACGCAAGAAATAGGAGTTTTTTGGGTATGCAAAAAATTTTGGACAAAGCTAGCTATATTTTCGCTTTGGATTTTGCCTTTTTTGGTAAGCGGGCGAAGCATATCATTATGCGGAGTTTTGGTGGTTTTGCACGATTTGGCAAATATCTCTCTATCCATACTATCAGCGTGGCGGATAAGGATTATTCTCTTTAGTTTTGCACTTAGGTTATTTGGCGATTTTTGGCTTTGTGAGGTGGTTTTTGTAGGGGTTTGAGTGGAGGTTTTGGCACTATCTTGTGAGGCATTTGCAGTGAAATCTTGTGTGAAATCTTTTGATACTGTTTGCAAAGAATGATTTGCGTGGGCTTGGACTTTAGCTGACATTTTCTACTTCCTTTTGGCTATTATTTTGTGCGGTGTTTTTGCTAAATCACAAAACACACGCCAAACATTGTAACAAAAATTTATAGATTTTGTCTTTTTAGATATGTAAAATCTTTATAAAATCTATTGCTACCAAATATCGCCAAATCACTACCAAAATCACTAAAATCCAACACCCATTTCAAGCGTTATGCTGATATTTTGTGAGTGCGGATAAGACACATTTGGTGCATTATCAAACGCCACCACACGCGAAGAATCCAAGTAATGATATATCGCACTTATTCGTCCATATAGTGATGCTTTTGCCCCTCTAGCGTCAAAAAGCCCTATAAATGCTTTTATCTCGTGGCTATTTGGGTTTATGCGCGAAGAAGTATCATTTGTTTTGTGCTCATTTGTGGGGAATTGTGGATTTGGGCGATAGGAGCTATAATTTCTAAAAATATATTCTCCATAGACTATGTAGCCATAAGAGATTCCATACTCTATGCCGATGGTGTCATTTAGATTTTGCAGGCTTGATAGGCTTGTGCCAAGCGATAGCAAAATCTTGGAGGGCATTTTGGAGTCTACTTCATAGATTTGTGAGCGAAAATTTACAAAAATATCAACAAAAATCGGGGTATCTAGCTGATATGCGTTTAGCCCAGCATATAGAGTGCCACTCACACCAAAGTGCAAAGAGGATTTTGCTAGGTTTGGGATAGCACTTGTAGAATTTGTGGCGTTCGTAGATTTTATGCTTGCACTTCCCAAGCCAAAATCAGCACTTCCACCGAAGCTAAACCACTCTTGCCACTTGCGAAAATGCACTGCAAAATATGCACCACCTTGAGTTAGGCTAGGGTTTGCGCCATTTATGCCTATCGCATCCACATATCCCCCTAAGCCAGCCTTTGTGTCCCTGCACCAAAAATCATTGCAAGAATACCCCGCTAATGCAAAAGAGTGCCAAAAGAATGCAAAAAAATACACCACCAAAATCTTGCCAAAAATACCATTGCAAAAGCTGCCACGATTTGATTTTGTAAAATAGCCTAGCATTTTGATTCCTTAAGACTTCAAGTATACAAAAAATTGTGAGAAAAAAAAACTACATAAAATCATACACCATTTTTGCTACCACTACCACGAACAGTAACGCAAAAATAATGACTATACCCATAAAATCTTTTGTAAAATACTTTGGATAATATTCCACAGAACATTTTGTGTTATTTTTTGCCACATTCCTTGCCTTTGTAACAATGTATAATAATCTCATCATATAGCCAAAACCACCTAAAGATAGTGCAAAGCAGATATAATTCAAGGCACTTAATGTAGGAACACTCAAGCGAGAATAATCAAAATCAATAAGAAAAAGTTGTGCAAAAATCAAGCACAAACACAAAAAAATATCACGCAATTTTGTGTATTTCCCAAACAAAAACCCAAAACATAGTGGCTGTGCAAATAACAAAAAATATGTGGTTTGGTATATCATTGTCCCTAATGTCGCGCTGGATAAAAACATTTTATTACCTTTATTTTGATTTGGATTAGCAAATGCTAACAGATTTTGGCAACTTTTGGCAAGCAAAATGATTATATTTTTTATAATTTTTGCTAATCAAGGATTTTTAAAGATTCTCTCAATGTCTAATACAAAATCAAACATACAAAAAATCAAATCAACAAAATAAAAACACGACAAATGATATTAAGGTGGCAAAATCTAGTTTTTGCTTAATTTTTATGATTTTGTATAGATTTAGCTTGTTTTTGCCTTGCTTTTGCTACAATCTAAAAATGTTTTTTTTGCTTGCAATTTTTTTGCACGATTTTTGGCACACTACACAGCCAAAAATGCCTTTTTAAATTCTACTTAACTCTAAGGAGCATATATGCAGCCCACTTACTCACGCAAAATCCAACACCTCCAAGAATCCGCTACTATCGCTATTTCTACACTTGCAAGAGAGCTAAAATCTCAAGGCAGGGATATTCTTAGCTTTTCTGCGGGCGAGCCAGATTTTGACACACCTCAAGCGATAAAAGATGAGGCAAAAAAGGCACTTGATAGCGGATTTACCAAATACACTGCCGTAGCAGGAATCCCCGAACTAAAGCAAGCTATCGCTGATAAGCTAAAGCGCGATAATGGGCTAGAATACAGCCCAAAAGAGATTTTGGTAAGCAATGGAGCGAAGCAATCGCTATTTAATGTATTTCAAGCCATAGTTGATGATGGCGATGAGGTGATTATCCCCGCTCCTTATTGGGTTACTTACCCCGAGATTGTCGAATATAGTGGTGGAAAAAGCGTCATTGTAGATACGGATTTCGCAAGTGGGTTTAAGCTAACGCCTGCTATGCTGCAAAAACATATCACGCCCAAGACAAAAGCTATCGTGCTTACTACGCCATCAAACCCCACAGGTATGGTGTATTCACGCGCCGAGCTAGAAGCGATAGCTTCGGTGCTAAAAGGCACAAATATTTGGATAATCGCTGATGAAATCTATGAAAAACTTGTCTATGATGGGAAGTTTTGCTCGGTGGGCTCGCTAGATTCTGCAAGTCTAGAGCGCACGATTACGATAAATGGACTTAGCAAATCCGTAGCGATGACAGGCTGGCGTATGGGCTATCTAGCGTGCAAGGACACACGCCTAGTCAAAATGATGGACAATCTACAAAGCCAATGCACTTCAAATATCAACTCTATCACTCAAAAAGCTGCCATAGTCGCGCTAAATGGTTTAGTAGACGCACAAATAGAATCTATGCGAGTAGCTTTTAAAAACCGCCGTGATATAGCCTGTGATAGCATAGGCAAAATCCCCCAGCTAAAAGTGCTAAAGCCACAAGGCTCGTTTTATCTATTTATCGACATAAATGGCGTAAGCGACACAAAACCAAGCCTAAAATCCAAATCATCTAGCGCGGAATCCAAAGTAGACTCTATGGAGTTTTGCAAGCAGTTGCTAGAATCTCAAGGTGTAGCACTTGTCCCGGGAAGTGCCTTTGGTGCTGAAGGATTTGTGCGAATGAGCTTTGCTTGCAATGAGGAGCAAATCATAGAGGGAATCAAGCGTATACAATGCTTTATCAATGAGTAGTCAATATGCTTTGAAATCATCATTTGCTTGATTTATTTTATAGCGTAGATTCTAAGAGTTTTGCATTTTGGAGTGGAGGGCTAAAAACTTAGATTTTAGGGTTTTTACTCAAAATGGCGGTGGAAATGTTGTGCAAAGGAATGTAGCACAAAAAGAGTAGGGCAGGGGGAGCATTGCTTGCATAACCTAATCATACTCATCGCAGTTTTGGTATTTTAGACTTTGTGCGATTTTGCTTAAAAACAAATATATTTTTGCATAGAATCGCTAGTGTGGGGTTTGGGTGTCAATTTAGATTTTATAGTTTGCAAAATAGATTTTATTTAAGTTTTTTTTTCAGCAAGTTTTTAGAGATTTTAGATTTTGCTAGTTTTGTAGGATTTTGAAGTCAAGGCTAGGACTATCTCCTAGCCTTTATTAAGAGGTGCTAAAGCATTATTAGGATTGATTACATCATTCCCATTCCGCCCATACCTCCCATTCCACCCATATCAGGCATTGCAGGGGCTGGCTTATCCTCTTTTATTTCGTTGATTGTCGCTTCTGTGGTAAGCATTAGGCTTGAGACAGATACAGCGTTTTGAAGTGCGATTCTCTCAACCTTTAGTGGGTCTATGATACCTGCTTTAAACATATTGCCGTATTTTCCGCTACTTGCATCAAACCCATAGCCATCTTCTTTTGTTTCTTCGATTTTATTTACCACCACACCCGCGTCAAATCCAGCATTTAGAGCGATTTGTGCTAGAGGTGCTTTGATAGCTCGCTTGATGATTTCATAGCCGATGAGCTCATCGCCTGTGAGTTTTAGGTTTACTTTTTGAGAGGCTTGGATAAGTGCTACGCCACCACCTGCGACTATACCCTCTTCTACGGCTGCTTTTGTCGCTGATAGCGCGTCATCTACTCTATCTTTTTTCTCTTTCATTTCTACTTCGCTTGCAGCACCGACTTTGATAACAGCTACGCCACCGCTAAGTTTTGCTAGTCTTTCTTGCAATTTTTCTCTGTCATAGTCGCTTGTAGTGTCTGCGATTTGAGTTTTGATTTGAGCTACGCGAGATTTTACTTCTGCGGCTTTGCCTTTGCCATCGACTATGGTTGTGTTGTCTTTATCTACAACGATTCTAGCAGCTTGCCCCAAATCCGCGATTTCTGCACTTTCTAGATTTTTGCCCAGCTCCTCGCTTATGACTTGTCCGCCTGTGAGTATGGCTATGTCTTTTAGCATTTCCTTGCGTCTATCACCAAAGCCCGGAGCTTTTACCGCTGCGACATTTAGCACACCTCGAAGTTTGTTTACCACAAGTGTAGTTAGAGCTTCACCCTCTATATCTTCTGCAATGATAAGTAGTGGTTTGCCACTCTTCATTGTGGATTCTAGCAGTGGGAGAATATCTTTCATAGAAGAGATTTTTTTATCTGTAAGCAAGATATATGGATTTTCTAGTTGGATATTCATTTTATCTGCGTTTGTAACGAAGTAAGGGCTTAGGTAGCCTCTATCAAACTGCATTCCCTCTACTACTGTTAGTTCATCGTTGATTCCCTTTGCTTCCTCTACGGTGATTACGCCGTCTTTGCCGACTTTTTCCATAGCTTCTGCGATGAGGTTGCCGATAGTTTCATCAGAGTTTGCCGAGATAGTTGCCACTTGTGCGATTTCGCCTTTGCCACCGACTTTTTTGCTACCTTTTTTTAGCTCTTCAGTGATAGCTTGAGCTGCTTTGTCCATACCGCGCTTTACTTCGATAGGATTTGCACCTGCTGTGATATTGCGCAAGCCCTCTTTGAAAATGCTATATGCAAGCACAGTAGCAGTAGTTGTGCCATCTCCTGCCGCATCAGCTGTTTTGCTAGCGACTTCCTTGACAAGCTGTGCGCCCATATTCATTATAGGGTCTGCTAGCTCGACTTCTTTTGCCACAGTTACGCCGTCTTTTGTTATTGTTGGTGCACCATAGGATTTTTGGATAAGCACATTTCGTCCTCGTGGTCCCATTGTTACTTTGACAGCGTCATTTAGTTGCTTTACACCTTCGTATAGTTTGTTTCTAGCATTATCGCTAAATTTGATTTCTTTTGCCATTTGTTGCTCCTTATTTTAGATTTTACTTTAGGCTAAGACGCCTAGAATGTCTTTGGATTCTAGGACGATATATTCGACATTGTCTAGCTTGATTTCGCTTCCAGAGTATTTGCCAAACACGATTGTATCGCCCTCTTTTAGAGTTTTTTCTTCAGCGACTTTCGCGCTTATGGCTTTGACTTTGCCCATAAGCGGTTTTTCTTTTGCGTTATCAGGTATGATGATACCAGAGCTAGTTTTGCTCTCTTCTTCTAGTCTTTCGACTAGGACGCGTTCGCCAAGTGGTTTGAATTTCATTTGTTTCTCCTTTTAATGAGTGTTTATTTTACTTAAATCAGTTAGCACTAAATTAGCACTTGGATAATTTAAGTGCGATATTTTAGAAAATTTTTGGTTAATAAGTCAAGGATTTATATAAAAATTAGTAAGAAACTTTAGTCTAGTAAGCTAAAGAATAGTTATACTAATAATATCAAACTAGCGGTTAAATGCAAAAAAAAGCCCATAAAATCATAAGGCACAAAAAATCCCACAAAAATTTAGCAAAATTTAAGCAAATTTATCATACAAACTACGCGGTTTGCTACGATTTAGAGAGTAGATAAAGCCACTTTAACGCCAAACAAACACAACAAAAAGGACAAAAATGCAAATAACACAACAGCAAATAAAAGAGATTCTATCCCTTGTGATTTATCCACAATTTACCCAAGACATTGTAAGCTACGGCTTTGTAAAAGACATAAACATAAGCGATGATGAAGTGCAAATATCCGTGCAGATTCCTTCACGAGATGAATCTGTGGCAAAGGCTTTGCACGATAATATAGAGCGCAAACTTCAAGAAGCGCAAATAAACGGGGTGCGACTAGAAGAAGCAGGCATAAAATCTATCCATATAGAAATCATTACCCCCACAAGCCCCAAAAGCACACAAGTAGACGCGCAAGCAAATACAAAATCTACCGCCCCAAATACCAAAAATTTTGACACTTCGCCAAATCCACAAAATCCCCAAAACGCACCCCACCAAAATCCACTCCAAAAAAACCTCCTCCCACAAGCAAAGCATTTCCTTATGATAAGCTCGGGCAAGGGTGGCGTAGGCAAATCCACCGTAGCGACAAATCTCGCCATAGCCCTTGCTATGCAGGGCAAAAAAGTCGGCTTGCTTGATGTGGATATTTATGGACCAAATATTCCTAGAATGTTTGGCGTGCAAGAAAAAAAGCCAGCACTTGATGAGAGTGGCAAAAGGCTTATCCCTATAAATGTCTATGGCGTGGATATAATGAGTATTGGGTTACTTTTTGGACAAGGTGAGAGCCTTATTTGGCGTGGACCGATTCTTATGCGTGCGATTTCCCAGCTATTTAGCGATGTGGCGTGGGAGGAAATGGATATAATGGTGCTTGATATGCCCCCGGGCACAGGAGATGCGCAGCTATCTATCGCACAGAGTGTGCCTCTAAGTGCAGGAATAGCCATAAGCACACCACAGCTTGTAAGCCTAGATGATGGAGCTCGTTGCCTTGATATGTTTGCCAAGCTATCTATCCCCACTCTTGGAATCATCGAAAATATGAGTGGTTTTATCTGCCCCTGCTGTGGCGAAAAAAGCGATATTTTTAGCTCAAATGGCACAGATGAGCTAGCAAAAAAATACGACACAAAAGTGCTAGCCAAAATCCCCATAGATAGCACGATAGGCAAGGGCGGCGATGAGGGCAAGCCTGTGGTGTATTTCGCCCCAGATTCTAGCGTGGCAAAGATATATATGCAAGCAAGCATTGAAGTGATAGATTTTCTAAATAAGTAAAATTTTGGATTTAAGAATTTTTGGTTAGTGCTGATATTTTAGCCAAGCATTATAAAAAGTGGCAAAATCATTTAATTATGTAATCACAACTTGCTACACTTTAGAACTTCACTAAAAAATCCAAAAGTGTAGCAAGTCATAATCAGCGATTTTTTGCACTACTTAAATTTTCCTTGACTTGCAATGGATTTACAAAGCAGGGCAATGGCAAGAATACAACGATATGCAAGGCAAGGAATCTGCTACTAAATTCTATCGCAGTTCCTCGCCATTGCAAATAAGTGCAAAATAATCATAGATTAAGTGCAAGCAAGTGTAAACGCCACAAATACTCCAAACCCCTAATGCGCCACAGCTTCGCTTATGCCGATTCCACTTTGAGCGCGGAAGTCTTGCGCGGCAAATCCAGCCTTATCTTTAGCAGCTCTCTTGCTTAAATCTAGCTTTGATATTGCCCAAATCGCCACAAATGTCAGTGGCATAGAGAAAATCGCAGGGTGATTGTAGGGGAATATCGCGCTTTCAAAGCCTAGCACACTTACCCACACGCTAGGGCTTAGCACCACAAGTGCTAGCACAGCCACTAGCCCGATGATTCCGCCATATAGCACGCCATTTGTCGTTAGATTTTTCCAATAAATGCAAAGCAAAATGATTGGGAAATTCACGCTCGCAGCGATTGCAAAGGCTAGTCCCACCGTAAATGCGACATTTTGCCCCTCAAAGCCAAGCCCCAAAATGATAGCCAAAATCCCAAGAGAGATAGTCGCGCCTTTGGTTACGCGCATTTCAGTTTTTGGGTCGCATTTGCCGTCTTTGCAGACATTGACAAACAAATCGTGGCTTATCGCGCTCGCCCCTGAAATAGCAAGCCCTGCCACCACTGCCAAAATCGTAGCAAACGCCACCGCAGAGATAAAGCCTAGCAAAATATCCCCACCAAGCACTTTAGCAAGTAGCACAGCTTCCATATTTGGCGGGATTGTGAATTGCCCTTGCTCGTTTATAAAGTCTGGATTCCCGAGCAAAAAGGCAATCGCGCCAAAGCCGATGACAAAGGTAAGAATGTAGAAATACCCGATTAGCCCTGTGGCATAAAACACCGATTTTCGCGCTTCTTTGGCGTTTTTGACCGTAAAAAAGCGCATAAGGATATGAGGCAGTCCCGCCGTGCCAAACATCAGCGCAAGCCCTAGTGAAATCGCACTCACAGGGTCTGGTAAAAATGTGCCCGGCTCCATTATCGCCTCGCCTTTTGCGTGGTTTGCGATTGCCATTTCAAAGTAGCGCGCCAAATCAAATCCGCTTAAGTAGAGAATCATAATCGCCATAAATGTCGCTCCACCGAGCAATAAGCAGGCTTTGATGATTTGCACCCAAGTGGTGGCGTGCATTCCGCCAAAGGTTACATAGCAAATCATTAGGATTCCAACGATGATAACGGCATAAGAATAAGGCAGTCCAAAAAGCACTTGGATAAGCCCGCCTGCGCCCACCATTTGAGCGATTAGATAAAACACCACCACGCTTAAGCCAGAAATAGCCGAAATAGTGCGCACCTTTTTAGAATCTAGACGATACGCGATAATATCCGCAAAGGTGTATTTGCCTAAATTGCGGAATTTCTCTGCAATGAGAAATAGCACGATAGGCCACCCTACCAAAAATCCAATCGCATAAATCAGCCCATCAAAGCCATTTGCAAACACGAGCCCGACAATACCTAAAAAGCTCGCCGCGCTCATATAATCCCCCGCTATGGCAATGCCATTTTGCATTCCTGTGATATTGCCTCCAGCGGTGTAAAATCCTTGCGCGGATTGAGACTTTTTGCTCGAAAAATAGGTAATTCCAAGCGTGGCTAGCACAAAAACTAGAAACATTCCTATCGCAAAATAATTGCGCTCGCCCTGCGTGAGTGCGCTTGTATCAAGCCCTGCGGCAAATGAGCCACTAAGTGTGCCAAACAATGCAAACAATAAAAAGAGTTTTTTCATTTTGCACCTCCTTTGGTTTTTTGATTTTTGTCATTGGATTCCTCTTGGGATTTATCGCTAGATTCGCCCTTTATCATCGACTCTAGCGCGCCACTCTCTTGCAAATCCTCAATGATTTGCGCCTGCTCTTTGTCAAAGTATTTGTTCGCAAAAAGCGTGTAAATGCCCGTGCTAGCGATTGATATGACAATAATGCCAATGCCTAGCATAATGCCAAGCGTAATCGAGCTAGGTCCTAGCCGATAGCCCAGCACTTCGGGGAAAAATCCTACACTTGCGACAAACGCATAGTAACAAACCAAAATCACAAGCGAGAGATATATACAAAATTTATTTCTAAACGAAACAAATTTGTAAAATCTTGCTTTAGCGTCTTGGACGCTTGCTACTTTTCTCATCTTTTCTCCTTTTGTTTTTAGATTTCACCTTAGCTTTTCGCACAAGGCTTGCTAAAGTGTAAAGATTTTTTTACCATTTTGCAAAATAAAGTAACAAAAAATGATGAAAAAATCACATAGTGTTTCTAAAAGTAATATTTTTATGTAGATTTTATGTATTTTTTAAGGATTTTTTGGCTTTTGCGTTTTGTTATTTTATAGCTAGCAAATATTTAAATACAAAAAATCTCTAAGAAATAAGCCTAAAGAAAAATGCCAAACACAACAAGATTTTTATTTGGATTATTTTTGCAGAGTGATTTCTAACAAAATCTTTAACCAAACTAAAATCTGCATTAAACGCTAATTAAAGATATTTTGACTATAATTCCCTAATCTTTTGCCTTTTTGGCAAATCCTTAATAACAAGGTCGCACTATGCTTAAAACACTTTTTGGAAATATCATTAGCTCCCGCAATGACAAACTTGTAAAAAAATACCACAAGCGAGTAGAATCCATAAACGCCCTAGAACCAAGCCTAAAATCCCTTAGTGATAGCGAATTACAAGAGCGATTTGCCCATCTAAAATCTCGCGTCCAAGAGAGCATCGCTACGCATTCCAAAGCTGATAAGCACGGCAATCTAGACACCAAAAAAGCACTACACTACGCACTAGATTCTGTGCTTGAAGAGTGCTTTGCTATCACGCGTGAAGCAAGTGTGCGCACACTTGGTATGAGGCATTTTGATGTCCAGCTCATCGGTGGAATGGTGCTAAATGACGGGCGAATCGCAGAGATGAAAACGGGCGAGGGCAAAACCCTTGTCGCCACACTTGCTGTATGTCTAAACGCACTAAGTGGCAAAGGCGTGCATATCGTAACGGTAAATGACTATCTTGCTGCTAGAGATGCAAGCGATATGGGAGCTTTGTATGAGTTTTTGGGATTTAGCGTGGGGGTAATCACTAGCACAGACAAAGGCGAGGGAGAGAGACTAGAAACCTACTCAAAAGACATAGTCTATGGCACAAACAATGAATTTGGATTTGACTATTTGCGTGATAATATGAAATACAACCTAGAATCCAAAGTCCAAAAACACCACGCTTATGCTATCATCGATGAGGTGGATTCTATCCTCATAGATGAAGCACGCACGCCACTTATCATCTCTGGACCTGCCAATCGCAAAATGGAAAACTACCAATCCGCCGACAAAGTAGCAAAATCCCTCAAAGCCGAGATAGATTTCACTATCGATGAAAAAAATCGCGTGATTTTAATCACAGAGGAGGGAATCAAAAAAGCTGAACAAGCCTTTGGCGTAGAAAATCTATACAGCATAGAAAATGCCGCACTCTCTCATCATCTAGACCAAGCACTTAAAGCAAATTATTTGTTTTTCAAAGACAAAGACTATGTCGTGCAAGGTGGCGAAAATGGCGATGAAATCGTAATCGTAGATGAATTTACAGGGCGACTAAGTGAGGGGAGGAGGTTTAGCGAGGGGCTACACCAAGCACTAGAGGCAAAAGAGGGCGTGCAGATAAAAGAAGAAAGCCAAACGCTAGCAGACATTACTTTCCAAAACTACTTTCGCCTATATGACAAGCTAGCAGGTATGACAGGCACAGCACAGACTGAAGCGAGCGAGTTTTTGCAGATTTATAATCTAGAAGTCATCTCAATCCCAACAAATGTGCCGATTTTGCGCAAGGATTTGAATGACTTGATTTACAAAAGCGAGAGAGAGAAATTTAACGCTGTGCTAGAAAAAATAAAAGAGCTTTACTCCAAAGGACAGCCCGTGCTTGTCGGCACTGCAAGTATTGAAAAAAGCGAAGTCTTGCACGAACTGCTAAAAAAGCAAAAAATCCCACACACCGTGCTAAACGCTAAGCAACACACAAAAGAAGCCGAAATCATCAAAGACGCAGGGCTAAAGGGAAGCGTAACAATCGCTACAAATATGGCAGGAAGAGGCGTGGATATAAAGATAAATGACGAAGTCAAAGAGCTAGGCGGGCTATATATCATCGGCACAGAGCGACACGAAAGTCGCAGAATCGACAATCAGCTTCGCGGACGAAGTGGCAGGCAGGGCGACCCGGGGGTAAGTCAATTTTATTTAAGCCTAGAGGATTCTTTGCTAAGAATCTTTGGCAGCGATAAGTTAAAAGGCATTATGGAAAAGCTAGGGCTAAAAGATGGCGAGCATATTGAGTCAGGGCTTGTAACGCGCTCGGTGCAAAATGCGCAAAAAAAGGTAGAAAATCTACACTTTGAGTCTCGCAAGCACTTACTAGAATACGATGATGTCGCAAATGAGCAACGAAAAAGCGTGTATAAATTCCGCAATGAACTCCTTGATAGTGAATTTGATATGAGTGAGCGAGTGGAGCAAAACCGCACTCTTGCGCTAGAGAGGGCGTTTGAGCAAGTGAGGGCAAATAGTGATGATGGCTCTGTAAATATTGATTCTCTTAGCAAAGTCTTGCAAGATGAGTTTGGATTTGAGGGTGATATATCTAGACTAGATTCCCAAAACGAGCTAGCACTATTTGATGAAGTGCTAAGCGTGATAACGCAAGAGTATGAAACCAAAATGTCAAAGCTCCCCCCCAATCGCAAAAACGAAATCGAGCGAATCATTTACCTGCAAGTGCTTGATAACGAATGGCGCGAGCATCTCTACACAATGGATACGCTAAAGACAGGCATAGGACTGCGCGGATACAACCAAAAAGACCCGCTTGTCGAATACAAAAAAGAAAGCTACAATCTTTTTATAGAGCTGATAGAATCCATAAAATACCAAGCCATAAAAATGCTTCATATCATTGAGCTAGTGGAGACAAAGGATTCTAGCGAGCAAACCCAAGAGATTATTGAGGATTTGCAAACACCTGAAAATGAGCTAGCCTACAACACCGATGAACTAGAATCTAGCTCAATAAGTGGTGCGGATTCTAAGCCATTTGGACGCAAAGTCTCTAGAAATGAGCCTTGTCCGTGCGGTAGTGGCAAAAAGTTTAAACTCTGCCACGGCAAAAGCGGACCAAAAAAGGGAATGCTTGCAAAATAACCTAAGCAATAAAATCTAAGCCAACAAAAATCTAGCCAACAAAAATCTAGCAAACCTAAATAAAGTAGCCAAATGCCAAAACACCAAGACTTCACGCTAGAATCCCTAGCAAAATCCTCTAATGCAGGCAAAGCACATAGTAAAGCAAAATGTCTACCTGCATTTTTGCATCGCAAATTTTTGCGCTTCGATAAAACACAACCATTTATCTCTATCACGGCGATTTTGGCGTTTCTTGGGATTGGCATAGGGGTAATGGTGCTAGTGGTGGCTATGGCGATAATGAATGGAATGAGTAAAGAATTTGAAAAGCGATTGTTTGTGATGAGCTATCCGCTTACACTTCATTCGCTAAATCGCTCTGGCGTGCCTCGTGCCCTGCTAGATAGCCTAGAGAAGCACTTCCCAAATCTAGCCTTTAGCCCCTATATCTCTGCCCAAAGTGTCGCCAAAATCGATGGTTCAATGGAAGCTGGCATAGTTTTTGGCATAGATGCCAAAAGAGAAGCGAGGATAAACCCCGTCTTTGCAAATGCTTTCATAAAAAATACCTTTGAGAATAATGTCTTTGAGGACAAATCTCTAGAGACAAACCCAAATCTAAATCCACAGACAAATCCCACTCTTGCTTCTGCCCTAGAGTCTTTCTCTCAAAATCGCTTTGCAATCATCATTGGCAATAGCATTATAGATTCTCACTTCCTTGAGAAAGGGGACAAAATCACGCTATATTTTACGCGACTAGAGCCCACAGGGCTAGTGCTAAGCCCTACGATGAAGCGATTTAGCCTTTTTGGTGGATTTAGCTCTGGGATAAGTGCGTATGACACTGCCTATATGTATGCAAATATTGAAGCAATCGCAGCGGTAAAAAACCGCCCTACTGATATTTTTGATGGGATTCATATCCATTCATCAAAGCCTATGGAGGACATAGCTCCTTTGAGGGTGTTTCTTAGCTCCAAAGAGGGGATAGAGATAGGCAAAATCTATGGTGGCAAATACACCATAGAGGGCTGGTGGCAAAAAAATAGCAATCTTTTTGCCGCTATGGATTTAGAAAAAAATGTGCTTTTTATCGTGCTAATGCTTATTATACTAATGGCAAGCCTAAATATCATAAGCTCACTTCTAATGGTAGTGATGAATCGCCGCAAAGAAATCGCCCTGCTTCTAAGTCTAGGTGCGAGCAAAGCCGAAATCAAAAAGACATTTTTCTATCTAGGCATTACTATTGGATTTTGTGGAATCGCCTTTGGAATCGTGCTTAGTGGTGTGGTGCTGTGGGTGCTAGATACTTTCCCTATCATAAGCCTGCCCGCTGATGTCTATGGCGTGAGTAAGCTACCGCTTGATTTAAGTGTGCTTGACTTCATCGCTACAATCATAGGCGCGAGTATCATCGTGTGCCTCTCATCTTTTTATCCCGCCAAAAAGGCAAGCGAGATTGACGCCTTAGTCGTTTTAAGAAATGAATGATGAGATTATTTAGCTTTTTGATATTGTCATATTAAGTTTTCTTGCTATATTTGAGATTTTACAAAAAGCAAAAATATCTAAATATTTTTTATACTTCTACACTTTTTGGATATTTAGCTTAAGTATGACAAGCCTACATTGATATATTTTGCCTTCTTGCAAAACCTTAATATTGCAAAAAATTTTATATGTAACAAAAAAACTACTTTTTGATTCCACCTTGCAAATGCATCACTCCTTAAATCCATCGGCTATGGGGGAGGGACTTTTTTGTGGTAGATAACACCACTTTCCCCCTCTTATCTTGCAAAATTTCCCCTCTCTTTTTTTTGTGAAGTATTTTATTAAGCCCCTCTTCAAAATGATAAAATTGTGTCGCAGAGGTTTAAAAATCTCACTCTCTTAGCGCGAGGTTTTTTTGGGGGGTGGGGTGGTTTTTTCCGTCATTGCGAGCAAATGCGTTAGCATTTGCTCGCAATCTATTTCTTTTTTTGGTTTTTTTTTTTTTTGGATTGCCACGAGAATCCTTGCGGATTCTCTCGCAATGACGATTGGAATATGGATTGCCGAGATTTTGCTACGCAAAACAAGCGAAGCGCAGTTTCTTTAGAAAACAAGCGTAGCGCAGTTTTTTAGGAGCAAAGTAAAGTCGAAGTTTCTTTAGAAAGCCTTTGGTTTCTTTTGTAAAGCAAGCGTGGCGCAGTTTCTTTAGTAAGTAATAGAAGTATTTACATTTTTTCATAAAGATTCTAGTCTTTGCTAGCTAATTTTGCTACGCAAAGCTAGAATCCAAAATACGACAAAAAAAGATAGAGGCGAGAAACGCACCAAATAATATAGTGAGATAAATCGCGCCTCTATCACACCCCCACACCCAAAAGCGCGGTAGCAACACAAAAGCGTAAAAACACAATCACTCAAACGAAACAGAACCATAAAACGAAGCCAAACTTAAGACAACCACCTAAGCTACAACCCTCCATAAAATGCAGGCATAACACATAAAACGAAGCCACAGTCATAGAACGCACAATCCACAAAACAAAACCAACCCCCTCAAAAACCACTAAAATGCAGGGACAATCTCGCCTTTATAGTTTTCTAGCAAAAATGCCTTTAGCTCCGCGCTTTGCAAGGCATTTTTTAGCTTTATTATGTCCTCTTTGCCCTCATCGCCCTCACGCACCACGAGGATATTTGCATAGGGCGAGCGAGAGTCCTCCACGATTAGCGCGTCTTTTGTGGTAAGCCCTATTTGCATAGCATAGTTGCCATTTATCACTGCCAAATCCCCATCACCAAGTGCCTTTGGCAAAATCGCCGCTTCCAATGCTTTGATTTTTAGCTTTTTGGGATTTTTGATTATGTCAGATTCATTAGAGCTTAGATTGGTGGAATCTTTTAGCGTGATAAGTCCATTGTTGTGAAGTAGGATTAGTGCTCTACCGCCGTTTGTGGGGTCATTTGGGATAAGCACAAGCGCACCATTTTTTAGCTCTTTTATGTTTTTGATTTTTTTAGAATACGCCCCGATAGGCTCGATATGGACATTTGCTATGGCTTTTAGATGCAGATTTCTATCCTTGCTAATCTTATCTAAAAACGGCTTGTGCTGCATAAAGTTCGCATCTAGGTTTTTTTCTTCTAGTGCTAGATTTGGCATCACATAGTCGGTAAAATCTATGATTTTCAAATCCACGCCTTGAGCTTTTAGCGCGGGTGTGATAAATCTCAAAATCTGTGCGTGAGGCACAGGCGTAGCACCTACCTTTAGCTCTCCTGCTACACTTGGGCAAGCAAGCATTCCGCACACTCCAAGTGCTACTACAATTTTTTTTAGATTTTTACTTATTTTTGCATTTTTTAGCATTTTTGCTCCTTTTTGTTTGGTTTATTTCTCGGTGTTTTACTTTTTTGCAGGCATTTTCACAGGCAAAATCTCGCCCTTATATTTTGTGAGGATAAAGCCTGCTACTTCATCGCCTAGTAGCACTTCTTTTAGCGTGGCTATGTCTTTGCTTGAGGCATTATCACTGCGCGTAACAAGCACATTGACATACGCGCTTTTCTCACTCTCGTGAAAAAACGAGTTTTTTAGGCTCATTTTTGCTTGCAAGGCGTAGTTGCCATTTATCACCGCCGCATCAATCCCATCTAGCACGCGTGGCAAAGTCGCAGCCTCGACAGGCTTAAAGCGAAATTTGCGAGGATTTTTGATGATGTCTGCTTCTGTGCTAGCTAGATTTTGGGGATTTTTTAGCGTGATTACACCATTATCGTGCAGCAAAATCAACGCCCTAGAATAGTTCGTAGGGTCGTTTGGGATAGCGATAGTCGCGCCCTCTGGTATAGCCTCTACGGTCTTAAACTTTTTGGAGTAAAATCCAAGCGGGATAATGTAAATAGGAGAGATTGCTACTAAGTCTAGCTTCCTATCTCGCGCCATTTTTTCCATAAAGGGCTTGTGCTGATGAAGTGTCGCATCAAGGCTTTTCTCTCCCAAAGCAATATCTGGCGTGATATAGTCTGTGAAGCTAACCACACTCATTTTTACGCCCTTTTTTTCCAAAAGTGGCTTGGCAAACTCTAGTATCTCTGCAGCTGGCACGGGTGTAGCACCTACCTTTAGCTCTCCTGCGTTTAAGCCGACTAAGCTGTTTAAGCCCAAAAGCACAATCCCTACAAACGCCACTGACACAGCGCGGATTTTGCTAAATATGATTTTATGAAGCATTTGATTTCTCCTTTCTCCTTAAAGATTAAGGCTTTTAGATATATTTGCGCTTTTAGAAGCTATCTCTTGGCACAAACACAGAAATATAGCGCACAAAATCCAATCAATCCCAAACCAAGCGACACAGAGTTATGCTTTTGCTTTGCGCACCTTTGTAAAACGCTCAATCTTTCTAAAATGAAAAACAAAGCAAGGAAAATGAAGCAAAAAGAAGCGAAATAAAAAAAGCGAAGTTTTAAAAAGCTAAAGTTAAAAAATCAAAGCAAAAACACGAGGCAAAAAAGTGAAGTAAATCCAAATAAAAAGAAGCAAAAAGAAGCAAAAAGAAGCAAAACCTATCCCCCTCCAAAATGCCCGATAAACAAGCCTGATAAACATAAGTAAGCCTTAAGCAAATCTAAGCAATCCTAAATCTGCCTAAATCCCCCTCCTAAAGCTATCTATCCAAACAAACCCTCCCAAATCCCCCTAGAAGCTATAAGTGTAGCGAGCAGTTACGCTATATGGGTGTGAAACATCAATTTTGGAGGGTTCGCCTTTGGGACTTGTGCCCTTATATACATTTCCATCCAGAAAAGACACCCTCCCTACCACTTCTATGCCGTGATTTTTGGCGATATTGGTGCGAAGCCCCACATTTAGTGCTACATCAAGATGCGTCAGTTTCCAATCGCTAGGTGCATTTTCTAGGTATCCGCTCTTTAGCCAAGTGTATGCACCCACGCCCACACCGACAAACGCACCGAAGTCAAAGTCCTCGCCCGCTACGAAGTTCGCTAGGAAGTCTACATTTACTCCGTAGTTTAGCAAAGAGGTTGTTTTGTTCTTGAGTGTTATGTCTTCATTGCCGTCTTTGTCATAAGCACCCGGTGCGTGCATAACAGAGAAATTTGCATAGTAGCGCAAGCCCACATAAGGCATAAAAAACTGCTTATAGCCCGCTGTGATTCCGTATTGGACACCGCGTAGATAATATAGGTCTGTATTTACTCTGCCCTCGCCATAGCCTAGCTCCACACCGACAAATGGCGCACTAGACTCTGCACTTGCGAGGTTTGGCACAAATGCCAAAGAGCAAGCCAAGCAAGCTGCAAGGCTTAGGTGTCTAGCATTTGAGACTAAAGTGTGATTGGCGCGATTCGCGCTAAGTGTTGAAGTTCGCATCGTTTCTCCTTTTTGTGTAAATTTCAATGCACTTTAAGTTTAGCTTGTCTTTTTTATGTTTTTGTAAATATTGGCATAGATTTTGGGCAAATTTTGGTGGAATCTGTGCGCTAGATTTTATGCTAGATTTTTGTTTATTGGATTTTCTTTTTGTTTATAAATTGATAGCATAACACTAAAGTTTTATGATACAATAGCACTTAAGATTGCCCCAAAATCTATGATAATAAACGCACAAAATATTTAAGGAGTAGCAAATGAGCAAAAGTCTCTATGACACGCTTGAAGTCAGCGAGAGCGCAAGCCAAGATGATATAAAAAAATCCTATCGCAAACTTGCTCGCAAATATCACCCTGATGTGAATAAACAAAAAGAAGCCGAAGAGAAGTTTAAAGAAATAAATGCGGCTTATGAAATCCTAAGCGACCCGCAAAAACGCGCACAATATGACCAATTTGGCGATAGTATGTTTGGGGGGCAGAATTTCCACGATTTCGCTCGCTCTCAAGGCGGGGCAGCAGGGCTAGATGAAATCCTAAGCCAGATTTTTGGCGGGCTAGGTGGGTTTAATAGTGGCTTTGGTGGGGGCTTTGGTGGGAACTTTAGAGGTGGGTTTAGCGGATTTAGTGGTGGGGGATTTGGTGGCTTTAGCGAGGATTTGGACATCCAAGCAAGGCTTAGTATTCCTTTTGATTTGGCGATTTTGGGTGGGGAGCATACCGTATCGCTAAATGGCGAGACAATCAAGTTTAAAATCCCAGCGGGCATAAGCGAGGGCAAAAGTATCCGCGTGCGAGGCAAGGGGCACAAAGGCAAGGGGGGCAATGGCGACTTGCTACTAAAAATCTCTGTGCTTCCTAGCGAGAAGTATGAGCGCGATGGCGATGATTTGGTATGCGATTTTGATGTGCCTTTGGGGGTGGCACTATTTGGCGGGAAAGTAACTGTGCCAACCCTTCACAAAGAAGTAACGCTAAAAATCCCTCAAAACACCAAAAACGCGCAGAAATTTCGCATAAAAGAACTCGGTGCAAAAAACCTAAAAAGCGGGCAAATGGGGGATTTGTATCTAAGGGCAAATGTGATTTTGCCAAGCGTGGATAGCCTATCAGCCGAATTAGTCCAAAAGCTAAAAGATGAGCTTTTGGACAAAGATAGCTAAGCCCTAGCAATATCACAAAAAAGCAAAAAGCCAAACACCAAAAAGGAGCAAAAATGTATAGCTATGATGAGCCTGTGTATCTTATCAGCGTGGTGGCAAAAATCCTTGAAATCCACCCACAGACTTTGCGACAATACGAAAAAGAGGGGCTTATCGAGCCGGGCAGGACAGATGGCAAGATGAGGTTGTATTCACAAAGGGATATTGACAAGATTAAGACGATTTTGCGACTTACGCGGGATTTGGGCGTAAATCTCGCGGGTGTGGATATTATCCTACGACTAAAGGAGCGGCTAGATGAGCTAGATAGCACCATAGAGGAGCTAAGGACACAAGCCTCCAAAAGTAGCAACCCTGTGATGACGCAAAAAAGCTCTTATGAGTTGATTATTTTTAAGAAGTAGTTGAAGCGGGGGAATAGCTGTAATGTGGAGGGATAGCTGAAGTGGGTGGAGGAGAATCATTGAAGCGGGTGGTGGGATTATGCGGTGGGATTTTGTGGATTTGCTATTGAGAAAATCTGCAATAAAAGAGCAAAAATAACGCCACACTAAAAATTCCTTGCCTAAAACTCTGCCTAAAACTCTGCCTAAAACTCTGCCTAAAACTCTGCCTAAAACTCCAAAAACTACCTCTCTAAGATAAATTTCGCCATATCAATTATGCGTGTGGAGTAGCCCCATTCGTTGTCATACCACGCCATTATTTTGCTCATATTTCCTAGCGAAAATGTCAAGTCTTGCGCCACGATAGAGCTCCTGCTATCGCCCAAAAAATCGCTACTCACACCAAAATCTTTATCAATGCCCAAAATCCCTTTTAGCGCACCTTTGGATTGCTCTTCAAATAGTGCGTTTATGGACTCTGCGCTTGCTTGCTTTGCAAGATATGCGTTTAAGTCTACCATTGATACATCTGGCACAGGCACGCGCAAAGAATGCCCGTGAATCTTATCTTTTAGCGTTGGCAAAACTTTGTAGAGGGCTTTTGCTGCGCCTGTGGTGGTGGGGATAATATTTAGCGCGGCAGCGCGTGAGCGGCGTTTGTCGCTTCTGTGAGGGACATCTAGTAGCTGCTGGTCGTTTGTATAGCTGTGTATGGTGCTAAGGCTAGCTTTTAGTATGCCAAACTCACGCTCCAAAAGCATAGCGATGGGGGCTAGGCAGTTTGTCGTGCAAGAAGCGTTTGAGATGATAGGCTCGCCTTTGTATTGGGTGTGATTTACCCCTAGCACAAAGGTGGGTGTGCTATCTTTGGCAGGGGCGGAGATGATGACTTTTTGCACGCCTTTTTCTAAGTGATGAGCGACTTCATCGGTGGTAAGAAATCGCCCGCTAGATTCCACTACCACTTCTGCACCAAGTGTGCCAAAATCTAGCTCCTTTGGGTCGGCACAAGCAAAAAGCGGAACGCGCTTTTTGGGGACACTTTTTGTAGAATCTGTGTGGGGTGTGATGATGAGGTGGTTTATTTGTTTTTCTTGTGTGCTTTCTAGCTCTACGCGAAAATCTGGAGCGCGATGAATAGAATCTCTGCCAAAAAGATAGGCTAGATTTTGGCTATTTGCGATGTCATTTATCCCTACAAGCTCGATATTTTCGCCCGCTTGCTCTCTAGCCAAAATGATTCTAGCTATGCAGCGTCCCATTCTGCCAAAGCCATTTATCGCTATTTTCATCGCTTCTCCTTAAAGAAAGTGTTTGATTTTGGTGCAAAATCTGTGATTTTTCGCTTGAAATTTTACATTATCTTTTTATCAAAAAAGTGCAAAAATCACTTAAAAAAACACTTTTGCATAAGCAATAAAATGCAAAAAGCGATTTTAAAAAGTGAGATTTATTTCGCACTTTAGCTTAGTAAAACTAGATTTTAGTTTAACCCCAACTACCGCATTTTTGATTTGATTTTTTCGCTTAAAAACTCCCCGAGCCTTGCTAAGTAGCTATAAAATAATGGCACGAAAAATACCGCGATGAAAGTCGCTGCGAGCATTCCGCCTATCACGCCTGTGCCGATAGAGTGCCGTGAGAGCGCACCTGCACCGCTTGAGAGTGCTAGAGGAAGCACGCCAAGTGAGAAGCATAGCGAAGTCATCACAATAGGGCGAAATCGCAGTTTGGCTGCTTCTATGGCAGACTCAATAATACTTAGCCCCTCTCTCTCGCGCAAATGCGTGGCAAACTCCACGATAAGAATGGCGTTTTTGGCACTAAGTGCTATGAGGACTAGCAAGCCCACTTGGAAATATATGTCGTTATTCCCACCGCGCAAAAATGTCGCTAGTATCGCGCCAAACACACCAAAAGGCACGGCAGTAAGCACGGCTATGGGCATTAGCCATTTTTCATACTGCGCCACGAGAATCAAAAACACAAAAATAAGCCCAAAGACAAACGCCACACCTCCGCTACTAGAGCTTGCTTTCTCTTGGTAGCTTGAGCCTGCATAGGCTATGTCATATTCTGGTGGCAGCACTTCGCTAGCCACTTCCTCTAGGGCTTTCATCGCCTCTCCGCTAGAGTATCCCATACTTAGAAATCCTTGAATCTGTGCTGCGGGGAAGAGATTGAAGCGATTGATGATTTCAGCTCCTACGATTCGGCTAAAGGACACAAGCGAGCTAAGCGGGATTAGGTTGTTATCGCGCGATTTTACATAGATTTTGCTCAAATCCTCTGGCGAAGCGCGATAGTCAGAATCTGCTTGCATTATCACGCGAAATGTCCTATCAAAGGCTTCAAAATTATTGACATAATAGCTTCCAAATGTCATTTGCATAGTGGCAAACACATCGTTAATGCTGACATTTAGCGCACTTGCAGCTTCCCTATTTAGCACGACTTCATATTGTGGCGTATCTACTGCAAAGCTAGTAAAAATCCTGCTAAATTCTTTGCGTTGGCTTGCTTTAGCGATGATTTCATCAGTATATCGCTTCAGCTCCTCCATACTGCCTCCGCCCCTGCTTTGGATATAGGCATTTACCCCGCTAGAATCAAGCCCGATAATCGTAGGGGCTTGCCCGATGATAAACTTCGCGTTTGGATAGCTATCAAGCTGGGCTTGGACATCGCGGATTATTTCTTTATCGCTCTGTCCTTTGCCTTTGCGCTCACTCCACGGGATAAGCCTTGGCCAAGCGATTCCGCCGTTGTTTTTGAAGCTCCCTGCGAGGAAACTATATCCTGTGATTGTGGTTTGCTCGGCTATGAGTGGGTTTTTGCTTAGGGTGTCGATTAAGTATTTTTGCACTTCTATGGTGCGCGAGAGTGCGCTGCCCTCTGGCAAAATCGTATGCACGGTGATGATTCCCATATCTTCTTTTGGCACGAGCGAAGTTGGCGTGTTTTTAAACAGCCCAAATGTCGCAAAGAGGATTGCCCCAAAAAGACATAGCATAAGTAACCCGCGCTTAAGCGCACGCGCAAGAGTAGTCGAGAATTTAAAAGTGAGTTTCTCAAAAAAGAGATTGAAGATTCTAATCGGCTTAATGGGCTTGGTATGCCCGCCTTTGAGAAACAGCGCGCAAAGTGCGGGGGTAAGGGTAAGTGCGACAAAGCCTGAAATCACTACTGACACGACAATAGTAATGGCAAATTGGCGATAAAACTCCCCGCTAAAGCCACTCATAAAGGTTACGGGTAAAAACACAGCACTTAGCACAAGCACGATAGCCACCACAGGACCTGTGATTTCGCGCATAGATTCTATGGTGGCTTCTTTCGCGCTTAGGTGCTTTTGGTGTATTATGCGCTCGACATTTTCGATGACGATAATAGCGTCATCTACGACAATGCCGATTGCCAAAATCAGCCCAAAAAGTGTAAGGAGGTTTATGGAAAATCCAAAGGCATACAGCCCTGCAAAAGTCCCAATGATAGAAACAGGGATAGCAAGCACAGGGATAATAGTCGCCCTCAAACTTCCCAAAAACACATAAATCACAAGCACCACAAGCACGATTGCTTCGATGAAAGTTTTTATCACTTCATTGATAGAGGCGGTGATAAATTCTGTGGGGCGGAAAGGGTTTGAGTAGCTCATACCATCGGGGAATTTCGCGCTTAGGGCTTGCATTGTTTTATTGACATTATCTGTTACTTCAAGCATATTTGCCCCGGGCTGAAGCGTGATACGAATAGGCACGCTAGGCGTGGAATTATAATAATTATCCGTGAGATAATCCCGCGCCCCTAGCTCTACTCGCGCTACATCACGCAAGCGAAGCGAAGAGCCATCAGAATTGGAGCGGATAATGATGTTTTCAAATTCTTGTGGCGTGGATAAAAGCCCTTTGGTGATAATGCTATAAGTGAATTGCGTTTGTTTGACAGGCTCTTTGCCAAAATGTCCGGGCGCAAACTGCGCGTTTTGCTCTTGGACTTTGCTAAGCACTTCTAGGGGAGAGAGGTTGTATTGCTGGAGTTTGTCTGGCTCTAGCCAAATCCTCATCGCATAATCTTGCAAACTCCATAGCTCCACGCCACCCACGCCTTGAATGCGCTTTAGCTCATCGATGACATTAAGTATTGCATAGTTTGCGATGAAAAGCTGGTCGTGCACGGGATTGCTCGAATACAAATGATACATTCCAATAGGCGCGGTGGAGCGTCTCTCCACCGTTACGCCTAGTCGCTGCACTTCGGTAGGGAGCTGACTAAGCACGGCTTGCACGCGGTTATTGACATTGACAAGGGCAATGTCTGGGTTTGCGTCATTGCTAAAATACACCATTATGCTAAGCTGCCCAGCCGAGCTAGAGCTAGAGCTCATATAGAGCATATCCTCCACGCCATTTACGCTATTTTCAATGATACTTGCCACACTTGTGGAGAGTGTCTTGGCACTTGCACCGGGGTAGTTTGCTTGGATAGTGATTTGGGTTGGGACGACTTTTGGGTATTGCTCAATGGGGAGAGAGCGCATACAAAGTAGTCCTGCGATGATGATAATGATAGCACCCACAGTAGAGAATGCGGGGCGATTGATAAAAAACTTTGAAAACATTTGGGTGGATTCTCCTTTTTATAAATGACAACAATTTAGAATGCGCTAATGCAAACTTACATAAAAGTGTAATTATAAAAGATGAGAGCAACTATCAGTCAAGGGGAAAAAGTGAAAAAAAGTAAAAAAAATGAGGAAAAGTATAAAAATCTTTTAATTCTATAAAAAAATGGAGTGCAAAACTAAGCCTAGCAAATGCTTTAGGATTTGCTAGGCTTGTCAAAATCCGCATAAGCGATTTTGGCAGTGGCAAAAAAGCTACACCAAAATTTTGCTACACACAAAGAAACATAAAAAGCACAAAAAGCCACGACAAATATTGATTTTGCAAAATTTGCAATCAAATATTTATCTGTGGCAAAATGATTTTGCATAGCGATAAAAATAAACGCTTAAAAAGCAAAATCCACCAAACACCCAAACTCACTAAATGCTAAGTGAAATCTTTGTCATCACATAGCTTCTATCTAGTGATTTTCCGCGAGAGACTTCGCCACCACTACCACCAAAGCCTACATTCAAAGCGTTGTTGTCAAACAATATGCTTGTGTAGTAGTTTCCTATTATGCTAAGTGCGACATTTTTGGTAAGGGTAAAATCTAGGCTAAGTTTTAGTGAATACTCCTCTAACGCCTTTGCGCTACCTGTGTTTGTAGTGTAGCGAAAGTCTAGCCCTGCTTGAAGTCCTTGCAAGAATGTAGCGAGATTTTCATAGCTTGCTTTTGTGAAAACAAAGGCACTTATGGCGTCTTTATAGACTATGCCATTTAGTGAAGGACCTACGCCATAGACGCTATTATCCCAGATATTTACACCTAGTGGCGAGCCATATAGCCCTACGCGAGCGTGAGAAAGCCCGATATTTTTATACGCGGCTATTCCTAGCAGATATTCGCCTTTATCGCCCGCATAAAATCTAAAATCCTGCCTTGCCAAAATGCTAGAAGTGAAGCCCTCATTTGAGCCATTTTCATTTTTTAGGAAATTTCCTAAAAGCGGGGCTACTTCCATTTTTAGCGTGTCATAGATGGGGAAAATCGCATTGATTCTCGTGCTTGAGGCAAAGCCTTTTTTACTAGAATCTTCGCCCTCTTGCCTTGCTCTCTCAAAATCTAGCTTCATATCCACGCCCGGTGCGCTATACTCGCTAATCCCATAGTAATAAAACGCGTTTATGTCAAACTTGGAAGCCTCTCCAAAGGCTACATAGCCTCCAAACTGCGCTCCTAGCAGTCCATTTGGTGCGTAGGCTTGCGTAAAATCCCAAAAAAATCCATCGCCTAGCAACGCAAAGGCACTTACCCCCTCTACTCGTCCATAGATTCCACCTTTGTCAAATTTGGCAAAATCTGCCCTCAAGTCCGCGCCCTCCATAAGCCCTACGACATAGTTATCATCATCGTGCATAAATCTACCTGCTTTTAGGCTTACGCGCTCGCTATTGTATGCTAAATGCGCGTTGTGAATGTAGAAGTTGTGCGTGTTTGTGGCAGTGGCAGCTCTACTACCGCGATACCCTGCGTAGTAGCCCACATAGTTGTATGCTAGCCCCGCATCTCCTGCTTGGCTAGCCCTCCGCGTAGAATCATAAGCTAGTCCAGCACCAGCACCTCCTAGCTCAAATCTTAGCGTAGAATCATTTGCAAACTTGTGCGAGTAGATTCCGCTTATCGTGCCCAAAATATAGCCATAGCTATCAGTTGGCGAGATACCATTATAAAATCCAAACTTATTAAATGCTTCTAGCTCCCCGCTAAAAGAGAATCGATGAGATTCTTGGCTAGGCTCTGCAATAACTGAAGCGATGAAGCCACCTACAACGACAAAAAACCCAAAAAGACACTTTTTTAATGCCTGTTTCATTGTGAGAATCTCCTTTTTTTGATTTTTTGTGCTTGCTTAAAAGCACTTAGACTAAAGCAATGCACGGCAAAATTATAATATATTTCGCTTTAATATTTTTAGATTTGGCAGCGCAACTTGCCATAAAATGCTAGAATGTCAAAGAAAACAAAACACTAGGTAAAAAATCACTTAACTTGTAAAAACCACTTGATAAAAAAAATCAAAAATAAAAATCTAGGCTTTATCTAGGTTTTGTAAAAATGCTTTGTGAAAATTTCACTTTTAAGATTCTTAAATATTTTGCAAAAATATAAAAATCCAAAACTTCAAGGCAAATATAGTGTTGATAGATTTTGATTCATTGCATTTGTGGCTTGTGCTTGCTAGCGCGTTTAGTCTATCGTTTGCGCATTGTGGTGGAATGTGTGGAAGTATAGTCATCGCTTATGCAAGTATCAAATCCGCTCCAAAAAATTCACAAAATATTCAAAACTCACAAAAATCCCAAGATTCTGCTAAATTCCCTATATCATTACTACGCACATTCTCATCATTGCTAGGGCATATTGCTTATAATCTTGGGCGATTGTTTAGCTATATCTGCATTGGTATTGTTTTTGCATTTTTGGGAGAGGGACTTGGGGTAAATATGCTTGTGCGTGATTTTGGTGGTATTGTTATTGGGGTTTTGCTTGTGGTGTATGCGCTATGTTTTGGATTTTTCCCCAAAGTATTGCGACATTTAGAGCCAAATCTATCAAAAGCTGGAATCTTTGGGCGTGTTTTTGGTAGATTGCTATTTTCGCCGAGTTTGGCTAGCTTTTTTGTGCTTGGGATTTTGAGTGGATTTTTGCCTTGCGGGCTAGTGTATTTTTTTGCGCTAAATGCACTAAATGCAGGGCTAGATGGCGCACAAGCGATATTTAGCTCGGTGGTGATTATGCTAGCTTTTTGGCTAGGGACTTTGCCATTTATGCTAGGGCTTGGTGTGCTAGGAAGTGGTGTTAGAGCGTTTGGCAAATACCAAAATATATTTTTTAAAATCAGTTTTTTGCTTATGTTAAGTGTTGGTTTATTGACTATTTATAAGGGTTTTATTATGATTAGTAAAATCTTTTAAAGGGAAATGATGAGTAATGCGACTAAAAAAAGTGGCACAAAAGCGGTGTTTTTTGATAGAGATGGAATCATAAACAAAGACATAGGCTATGTGTATAAGCAAGAGGATTTTGAATTCCAAGATGGGATTTTTGACTTGCTGAAGTTTTGCAAAGAGAGAGGCTACCTGCTACTTGTAGTAACCAATCAAAGCGGAATCGGTAGGGGATTTTATACGCTAGAGGATTTCAAAAAACTTAGCTCATATATGCAATCTCAAGTGCAAGCTAGACTTGGATTTAAATTTGATAGCATTTATTTTTGTCCGCATTCGCCTGATGAGGAGTGTGAGTGTCGCAAGCCAAAAAGCGCGATGATAGAGCAAGCCAAAAAAGACTATAATGTCAATTTAGATGAGAGCTTTATCATCGGGGATAAAATCACAGATATGCAGGCAGGGCAAGAGGGCGGAATAAGACACAAACTTTTTGTAAGCAAGGCATTTAGCTCACAAGTAAAAAACATAAGCAATCTACATACGCTAGCCACACTTAGCGAAGCAAGAGAAGTGATGAATAATATTTTAAACCCCAAAATCTAGCAAAAAGCAAAATCCAAAAAAAGTAAAATCCAAAAAAAGGAGCGACAATGAGTTTGGCAAAAAATAGCCCAAGTGAAAATGAAAACCCAAAAGGCATAGATAAAGAAATCATAGAAAAAGCGCGAGCAAGGCTTGCAAACAAAGCCGTTCTTATCACGGGTGGAGCGGGATTTATAGGGAGCAATCTCGCGTTTTTTTTCCAAGAGTATTTCCCTAGCACACGCGTAATCGTGCTAGATAAATTCCGCGATGGCAGTAGCTTCCCAAATGGCAATCCAACTTCACTAGGGCATTTTAAAAATCTTATCGGGTTTAATGGCGAGATTATCGCGCGGGATTTAAACGAGGGGCTAGATTTACTTCAAGAGCTAGATTTTGATGTGGTGTTTCATCAGGCTGCTATCAGTGATACGACTGTGGAAAATCAAAAACTAATGATAAACACCAATCATCACGCATTTTTAGAGCTACTTCATATCGCGCTGAAAAAAAATGCCGTAGTAGTCTATGCTAGCTCGGCTGCTACTTATGGCAACACTCCTGCGCCAAATGTCGTAGGTAAGAGTGAAGAACCGCAAAATATTTATGGATTTTCAAAGCTAGCTATGGATAAAAGTGTGCGCAAGATTTTGGCAAACGCACCGCATTTGCCAATATTTGGGCTAAGGTATTTTAATGTCTATGGTGGCAGAGAATTTTACAAAGGCAAGACAGCCTCAATGATACTTCAGCTAGGACTTCAAGCACTAGAATCCAAAAAAGTTAGGCTTATCGAAAAAGGCGAGCAAAAGAGGGATTTTGTGTATATTGATGATGTGGTGGCTGCAAATGTTTTGGCAATGAGCGAGGGGTTTGAGATGCAAAAACTTGACTCTATCCCAAAAAGTGGAATCTATAATGTCGGCACAGGACTATCACGAAGCTATAATGAAATCGTAGCGATTCTAAAAAATCATTTGGGGGATTTTGAGGTGGAGTATTTCAAAAATCCATATCCGTTTTTTCAGACTCATACCCAAGCCGATATACAGCCAAATGCTAGCGTGCTAGGATATAAGCCAAAATACAGCCTAGAGCAAGGGATAGAATCATATATAAATGAGATAAAATCTATCCACGCTAAGCTAAAATCTGGGCTACTAAGCTAGAATCTATTTTGTAAGGAAATAAAATGCTAAATCTACAAAAACAACACCCCAAAATCCTAGTCATAGGCGATTTGATGGTAGACCACTATATCTGGGGCAAGTGCAACAGAATCTCTCCTGAAGCACCCGTGCAAGTGGTAAATGTCAAAGAAGAAAACAACCGCTTAGGTGGTGCGTGCAATGTCGCAGCAAATCTCATAGCGTTTGGTGCGAAAGTAAGTTTATGTGGAATCATCGGCAAAGATGAGTTTGGCAAGTGGCTAATAAACGAACTTCACACCCAAAACATAGACATCACCCATATCGTGCAGACTTCTGCTCGCCCTACCACACAAAAAAGCAGAATCCTAATTTCAAATCAACAAGTGCTACGAGTAGATAGAGAAAAAAGCGATGATATAGATGAGGGATTGCAAGATGAGATTTTATCCACACTTAAGCACAAGATGAGAAATTTTGATGCGGTGATTTTAAGCGACTATGCCAAAGGACTGCTTACACCCAAACTCACAAAATCCCTCATAAAACTTGCCAAAAGTGAGGGCAAACCTGTGCTTATCGACCCAAAAGGCAGTGATTACTCCAAATACCAAAACGCTACTTTGCTGACACCAAACAAACTTGAAGCGCAAATCGCCACACAAATCACAATCAAAGATGATGATTCTCTAAAGCAAGCGATGAAAAAGCTACAAAAAGATTGCAAACTTGATATTTGTCTTGTTACGCTTAGCGAGGAGGGAATCGCTATTTTGGACAAAAAGAAACTTACCAAATCCCCCACAATCGCTAAAGAAGTCTATGATGTAACAGGAGCTGGAGATACTGTCATAGCTGCACTTGCCTTTGCGCTTAGCGGTGGGCTAAATATCTATGAAGCCTGCCACTTCGCAAATGCTGCGGCTGCTGTGGTAATCGGCAAGATAGGTAGCGCGAGTGCAAACTTTAGCGAGATAGTTGCGTTTTTGCACAATGGCTCTTACTCCTCCTCAAAAGTCATCACTAAAGAGGAGCTATCCACTTTGCTACCAAGCCTAAGAGAGAAAAAAATCATCTTTAGCAATGGTTGCTTTGATTTGCTTCACGCGGGGCATATCGCGTATTTACAGCAAGCAAGACAGCTTGGGGATTTGCTGATAGTTGGGCTAAATAGTGATAACTCCGTGAAGCGACTAAAGGGGCAAAATCGCCCTATAAATAGCCAGCAAGATAGGGCACTAATGCTATGTGCGCTAGAATGCGTGGATTTTGTTGTGGTATTTGATGAAGATACGCCACTAGAGCTTATAAAACTCATAAAACCACACACACTTGTCAAAGGCTCGGACTATGAGGGCAAGGAAGTCGTAGGTAGCGATATAGCCAAAGAAGTCGTGCTAGCAGATTTCATAAAAGGCAAGTCAAGTAGCCTAATCATCGAAAAAATCGCTCAAAAATTTGGCAACAAGAGCTAGAGTAAACGGCTTTTGTATAGTTTGGTGCTAGATTTTGGGTTTGGCACAAAATCTAGTGATGAGGTTGTGTAGGTTTGTCTTTACCTGCGTTGGATAAATCAATGGTTTTAAAAGTATCATAAGCGCAATAATGTTAGTTGAGTGTAAAATGTTGCTAGCGTGGGGTTTGGCTATGTGTAGCTATTTTTGGTTATAAGCGTAGCTTATTGAGATTTGATTATTTTATGGCTACTCTATCACTTCGCAAAATAGTGCAGTCTCAACAGTGAGATTGAAATCTACGCCCTTGTGAATCTTAAATTTGTAGCCTAGATTCCACGATTCGATTAGCGGTTTGATACCAAAATAATCGCTTGGCTGATGATATATGCTTAAAAGCATTGCGGGTTTTTGCGCACAAATAGTCTCTTTTGCACCTTTTAGAAACTCCATCTCAAAGCCCTCAATATCGACTTTGATAAATCCCACTGCAATTTTACGCTCTTTCACAAACTCATCAAGCGTGATAATCTCCACGCTTTCCATTTCATCGCTATTGTGAGCGACAATGCTAGAGCCACCTTCAGCGATACAAATCTGCATTGTGCTATTATTTGCTCCAAGTCCTTTATTTATAGGGACGATTCGCTTTGAATTATTTAGCTCCAAAGTGCGCTGCATAAGCCTAAAATTCGCTTTTGTAGCCTCAAAACTATAAATATTCTTATCGCAAAATTCTCTCTCAAAAAGTAATGCACTATCACCTACATATCCACCTACATCAATAAAATCTTTACCCCTCATTTTTGCCAAAGTGCTTGGCTCTAAAATATTTAGACCGTGTTTGTGCCAAAATACGCTAATTTCAAAGTCATTTTTGGGCAATAAATAGCCGTTATAAGCGTAGAGATTCGCACCTAGCTCAAGGATATTGGGATAAAACTCCGCGTTTATTTTGATAAGCTCAGCGATTTCATCTGCGGTAAGCTCGGTGATTGTTGGATTATTTGCCTTGTATGCTTTTAATGAAAGGGCAATTTGTCGCGACACAAGGACTTTGCTTGCGATATCCAAATCTTTGATAAGAGTAGAAATATCATTTTCTATGTTTGGATTTGTGGCGACATATTCGCCTATATTTGTGGAATAGCCCGTATGTATAGAGGCACTTAAAGTATACTTTTTGTTTAGATTGTTTAGAGTGGTTTTGAAAACGAAAAATAGTGGTATTCCAAGAAGTCTATATGTGGTTTTTATCGTGTATAGCGTGGATTTAGGATTGCAAAACTTTTGCGATTCCCCCCCCCGTGAGATGCGATTTGCGCCGTTGTTAAATTCGCTCACATTTACAAGTGTGCGAATCTTTTGAAAAAGCGGGATAAACAGCACAAATCGCGTGATTTTTTCTTTTGAATCGCACACAAATCCGCGCGAATCTAAGATTCGCCCTTTGCGCTCTTTCCTAATGCCAAATACCTTTTTAACCGCCTTTTCAAGCGACTGAAGTGTGTTTTTAAATGATTGTCTCATTTGCTATACCTTTGATTTTGGGGGTTAAAAATGTCGAATTGTAGCATAAGCTACAAAAAAAAAAAAACAAAAAATCATATTTTTTGCGTAAAAATATTTTGCAAAAAGGTGCAATAGCGCGATAATGCGACAATGCAGAATCAATATGTTTAAAGTTGGTATGACATAGTTTTATGTGTGATTGCCAATGTGTGTGGTAAAAATAGGATTTTATAACGAAGTTTTTGTAGGAAAGAGGGTTACAGGATTTAAGAGCTAGTCAATCAAGAGTGTCTTTATAGATATGAGACACTCTATTTTATGGTTATAGGAAAATAATAATATGCTCAAACATTTGGAATCTCCTTGATAGATTTAGCCTTATTTGGCGAGGCGTGAGTATAGTAGGATTTATTAAACAAAAACATAATGTGATTTTTACAAGATTTTGCGCAAAAAATCTTAGACAAAAGGTTCAAGTAAGGATTCAAGCTAGATAAAAAGATATTATCTAGCTTGTGATAACAAGTTAACATTCTAAGATTTACGCAAGAAAAATATAAAAAAATTCATCTCAACTTTTAATTGAGTGGCAAAAACTACGCTTTTGCAATGGTATAAAAGGTATTCTGCGCTTGGGATTTGAGTGCGATTTTTTTCTCCTCTAGCAAAGAGCTCAAAATCTTAAGCGTGCGCTTATCAAAAAGTAATTCCGCTTCATCTCGCTCCACAGGGCGCGTAGCGATAAATTTCAGTAGAGAATCTTTGGTGTATGATTTGGCATTTTTGTGGTTATTTGGTGGGAGATTTTGGGATTGCTTAGGATTGCTAGATTTTGTTTTCTTATTTTTGGAGCAATCTTTTTTGGAGCAATCTTTTGGGCAAACTTGAGATATATCTGCCACACTTAGTGCGTCTTTAGATTCTATTTTTGCCCTCTTTGGTAGCGATAGATTTAGCCCTGCAAAAAACTCACTTGCCCACCGTAGCTTCTCCTCACTCACGGCTTTGACTTGATAGGCACTAGGTCTATCTATGCTGCCCAAATCCACGCGAGATATGCGGATATTTCGCAAAAACTCCGCGATAGAGCGTAGATTTTCCTCACTATCATTATGTCCCTCTACTAGCAAGACTTCAGCGACTAGCTCCCCACGAAAATCTATACTAAAATCCTCTATACCGCGCAATATGCTTGGCAAAGATAGCCTCTTGCTTGGGCGGTCGATTTTCCTAAAATCGCCTAAAATCGCCGCATCGATTGAGAATTTCACGATGTCAAAAAGTGCTAAAGCCTTTTTTTGCGCTTGGAATTTTGAGCCATTGCTAAGGATAAGTGTTTTGATATGTGGTGGCAAAAGTGGCTTTGTCGCGCTTATAAGCTCATAAAGCTGCGGGTAGAGTGTGGGCTCTCCTGTGGCTGTGAAAGTCAGCACGCAAATGTCTTTGTGCGCTTGCAGCCCGCCTTTTATCGCTTCTAAAATCTGTGTATAAGGAACAATCTCACTCATAGAATCCACAGGCTTTGCTTTGTGTAGCTCGCAATACACACAATCAAAATTGCACTGCTTCACGCTAGGGGACAAATCTACCCCCAAAGAGCGTCCAAATCGGCGCGATAGCACAGGTCCAAATATGATTTGGGGGGATATTTGCGCGGTGTTTTTGATAGGGTTTTGTGGGGTGGGATTTTTGGGTGGCATTTGTATCCTTAATTAAAGTGGATTTTGAAAGTGTGGATTTTGGATTTGTGGCTATGTTTTTGTTTGCATATTTTTGTGGCTCGTATATTTTGTAGAGAATGAATCTAAAAATCTTAAAATCAAAAACTGCAAAATCTAATCCACATAGACAAATTTTTCGCTAAGTATTTTTTGCAAGGCTTGCTTGCCCTGCAAAGAGGCTATGGCTAGCTCTCTTAGGGCTAACCCACGATAGAGTTTTGCTTGATGAGAAGTGCCTTTTGGGATAGGCAAAATGTAGTGTGGCTGGCAAAAATTCGCACTTTTAAGCGGATATGCTTTGGCATATACTCCTGCGCGTAAATCTATGATGATTTTATCCAAAAACGCGCTAATCTCATCTCTTTGGGCTTTGTATAGGGCGTTTAGGCTTAGATTTTTGGAGCGATAATTTTGGTTTAGATGATAGTAGGGCAGGGGGTCAAATCCCCTCACAAGCCCAAAAAGATTGCTAAAAATAAGCGTAGATTCTAACAAAAAATCTTGTGCCTTTTTCTCTAGGCTCGCAAAATCTAATGCCTTGTAAGCCACGCCACTATATAGCTTCAAGGCTTCTATGCGAGGCGCATTTGCTAACTCTAGGCAAGCACTAAGCATATCCATATCTACGCGCTTTGTGCCAAAGATTTTGATTAGCTCGCTAGATTTTTGCAATGCGTCTAAATACGCGCTTATATTAGCGTTTCGCGCTACTTGCCCGCCCCAAAGTGCGTCTTCTAAGATAGATCTTTTTGTGGTGCTTGCATTTGTGATTTCTTTTGGGGAGAGCTTGGCTTCACTAGGAGAGAATAAAATCTGCATTTTTACTCTTTTTTGCTATGATTTTGGTTTTTGGTGTGTTTGTGCGTTTGTCGCGATTTTGGCGGATTTTACCATAAAAGGAATAATATGAAAGCCCTACTTTCTTGTATGACAAGCATTTATCTTTGGGTGGTGGGGATAACGCTAGGAGGGATTTTGGCTTGTGGCGTGCTAAGTGCGCCCGTGATTTTTAATGCCTCTGATTATTTAAGCAAGGCTGGCATAACGGATTTGTATATGACTAGATATGCTTCGGGGGTGCTTATGACGCAGATTTTTGTGCGGTGTAGCTACGCGCTAAATGCTGTGGCGATTTTTGTGCTTGTGTATGAGCTACTTGCGTTTAATACTTCATCAAAAAAGTCGCTGTTTTTGCTTGCAGTGGGGGCTTTTAGTGTGGTGCTTATTTTTCTTTTTACGCTGTATTATACGCCCTCCATTGTCGCTATGCAGCAAGAGGGGGTGGCTGCGACAAGCACGGAGGAGTTTGAGAGTATCCACACGCAGAGTGAAATGGTGTTTGTGATTTTGTTTGTGGCATTGAGTGCTGGGTTTTTGTGGAGAGTGTTTATGCTAAAAATGGATACTCCAAGCGCACCAAAGAAAGCTAGAGTAACGAGAAAGTAGAATCTAAATTTATTGATTTAAGTAGCATAATGCCAGTTGATATGACATTATGCAATGTCTTTTTTTGATTTTGCAACACACATTTTGTACGCTCCAAATCTTACTCTATCTTGTTTTCAAATGCGCTAACACCTTATTGTATCGTATTTATATGATACTTATTTATAAACTCGCAATACCCACTAATTTGAATCATAATTTGAGCAAAACCATAAGGGCTTGATTTTTGCGCTTGTAAAAAGCTTAATTACTCATATATCACTTCATGAACTATATCTCCATCTAGGTAGAAGTATTTCTTAGATAGTTTGCCATCTGAATCGTATTCGTATCCTTCAACCAACTTTCCATTTGAATCGTAATATTTCTCAAGCAGTTTTCCATTGAAATTGTATTCGTATTTCTTAACTAATTTTCCATTTGAATCGTAGATATATTTTTCATTTATTTTGCCGTCTGAATATTCTTCTTTATATTTTAATAATCCGCTTGGATAAAACCTTGCTTTGCTTTTTAGTTCAGTTCCACTTTCTTTATCAAAAAGTTCTGTTATTTTTTCATCGTTTTCATAATACTCTTTATAAATCAATCTATTTTCAGAATTATCGCCGAAATATGCTACTACTTTCCCCTCTTTCTCCATTTTCTTTATAAAATCATTTTGTATTTTTTCTTGTTGTTCTTGTTGTATTTTTGCTTGCCTTGCTTGTTCTAGTTCACGCTTTGCTTGTTCTGCTTGCCTTTTTCTTTCTTTTTCCGACTCGTTTTTTAATTTTGCTATACATTTGTCGTATTCTGCTTTCCCTATTTTGATAAAATATGCTACATATCTACCATTTGGCACATTAGGATGGGTTGTATGATTATATCTGATATATTCTATAAGTTTTTGTTCTGTTTTGTTCATTACGGTAGCATAGTGTTGAAAACACGGATTATATACAAGATCAAGAGGGCTATTATAACTCATAGTATCTATTACTTTTGAATTTGCTAATTTGCTTGATTCTTTTATCTCCTCAATGTGTATTCTTACTTCGCTAATTGTTAGATTTTTGGCACAAACTAAATTAGCAGCAAACACAAGCAAACTTATTCTGACTATTTTTGCTAATCTACTCATTTTCATATCCTCCAAATATTTTGCATTGTAAGTGATACCTTATAAAAAAAAACAATTTGTAAATAAAATCTTATTTTTGTTGATTGCGAACGGACTATGTAAAAGTCTTTAAATGCTCATAGCAGCAGCATTTAGCAAAGTCTAAACCCACATAAATTCCCAAAAAATTTACATTTCCACCGAAATTTTTCCAACCTCCCCCCACAAATCTTTCACACTTTTTCACACTTACTTTATGACATTTGATATTTTATCT
>NZ_KI669456.1 GCF_000507845.1 Helicobacter macacae MIT 99-5501
AGACATAAAAAATTTACATTTCCACCGAAATTTTTCCAACCTCCCCCCACAAATCTTTCACACTTTTTCACACTTACTTTATGACATTTGATATTTTATCTTTCACAATTTCTCTTAATTATCCCCACACTTAAGCAACATTTAAGCATAATATCTGTATTATTCCCTTTCCCAAATTTTCCCGTGTTTTTTATCTTTTTGTTTCTTGTTATTTCTGTGTTGTTTTCTTGTGTAGTTTTTACGCATTTCATACTTGCATTGTAGCACTTGCACTTTATACTAGATGATTTGTTTCTTATCATTACCAAATGATGCCAAATGATTTGTTAAATGACTTTTATTTGGGATACTCATTGTTGTGTATATTGTGTCGCTAGCTGTGATACTGCTGTGATGTTTTGTGATACTCTAAATGTAGAGCAGAGCAATGTAAAGCAGTGTAGATAGTGTAAAGCAGTGTTGTAAGCGTTAGAGAATCCAGAGAATGTGAAGTGGTGTAAAGTTTGATAAAGCGTGATTGCGCTTAAAACAATATCCACAAAAGCTACAAACAACAAAAATCGACTTAAACGACTTAAAAATGCTTTAAAAGCATTAGATAGTGAATGTTTAAGATAGCATTAACGAGTGGTAATAAGAGATTGATAAGAACGATAAGAACATTGAAGTAAAAACACTTAAAGAGCAATTTGGTGATATTTTACATTTTTTATCTTTAACTAGAATTGATGAAAAATTGGTAAATGATCTTTGACAACTAAGCAAGATGATAAAGCAAGTAATTATGCTAGCTTTATCTCTTACATTCATACAACTCGACTATGACTTAAAGCTTTAAGTAACCGTTGCAAATTGTTATTGCATATTGCAACACTTAACTTAGCTTAAGAGTAAAGTCTTTGTGATACGAGTGATAAGTCTATAACTTTAAGCTATGTTTTTACTAGCTTAATAGTTATGATTTAGTAAGTAGCAAGGATAAACCCTTTCATAAAACACAAAATTTAAGCACAAATTCTAAAGTTTAGAGTTTGCAAGTTTAACTTTGTGAGCCTTATTTAAGTTTTTATGAGTTTATGGCAAGTTTGTGGTTGGTATTTTATATTGACTTAAATTTCCATAGCTTCAAAAACTTTAACTTTTTATGGAGAGTTTGGCTCTATTTTTAGATTCTAAATTCCCCATTTTTATGGAGAGTTTGATCCTGGCTCAGAGTGAACGCTGGCGGCGTGCCTAATACATGCAAGTCGAACGATGAAGCCTTTAGCTTGCTAGAGGTGGATTAGTGGCGCACGGGTGAGTAACGCATAGATAACATACCCTTTAGTCTGGGATAGCCACTGGAAACGGTGATTAATACTAGATACTCCCTACGGGGGAAAGAGGCACTCAAAAATGCTCTTAGAAATGCACTTAGCTAAGCTCATAGAGTGTGATAAGTGTAGGGTTAGATTTGCAAGTTTATTTGCATAAATGCAGGAGAATCTAGCACTACAATGATTATGCTATATGTAGCTTATAAATGTATTTTTAAGAGTATTTTTGAGTGCTTTCGCTAAAGGATTGGTCTATGTCCTATCAGCTTGTTGGTGAGGTAATGGCTCACCAAGGCTATGACGGGTATCCGGCCTGAGAGGGTGAACGGACACACTGGAACTGAGACACGGTCCAGACTCCTACGGGAGGCAGCAGTAGGGAATATTGCTCAATGGGGGAAACCCTGAAGCAGCAACGCCGCGTGGAGGATGAAGGTTTTAGGATTGTAAACTCCTTTTGTTAGAGAAGATTATGACGGTATCTAACGAATAAGCACCGGCTAACTCCGTGCCAGCAGCCGCGGTAATACGGAGGGTGCAAGCGTTACTCGGAATCACTGGGCGTAAAGAGCGCGTAGGCGGGAAAGTAAGTCAGATGTGAAATGCTAAGGCTTAACCATAGAACTGCATTTGAAACTACTTTTCTAGAGTATGGGAGAGGTAGGTGGAATTCTTGGTGTAGGGGTAAAATCCGTAGAGATCAAGAGGAATACTCATTGCGAAGGCGACCTGCTGGAACATTACTGACGCTTAAGCGCGAAAGCGTGGGGAGCAAACAGGATTAGATACCCTGGTAGTCCACGCCCTAAACGATGAATGCTAGTTGTTGTGAGGCTTGTCCTTGCAGTAATGCAGCTAACGCATTAAGCATTCCGCCTGGGGAGTACGGTCGCAAGATTAAAACTCAAAGGAATAGACGGGGACCCGCACAAGCGGTGGAGCATGTGGTTTAATTCGAAGATACGCGAAGAACCTTACCTAGGCTTGACATTGATAGAATCCGCTAGAGATAGTGGAGTGCCACTTTGTGGAGCTTGAAAACAGGTGCTGCACGGCTGTCGTCAGCTCGTGTCGTGAGATGTTGGGTTAAGTCCCGCAACGAGCGCAACCCCCGTATTTAGTTGCTAGCAGTTTGGCTGAGCACTCTAAATAGACTGCCTTCGTAAGGAGGAGGAAGGTGGGGACGACGTCAAGTCATCATGGCCCTTACGCCTAGGGCTACACACGTGCTACAATGGGGTGCACAAAGAGTTGCAATATCGTAAGATGGAGCCAATCTCAAAAACACCTCTCAGTTCGGATTGTAGTCTGCAACTCGACTACATGAAGCTGGAATCGCTAGTAATCGCAAATCAGCAATGTTGCGGTGAATACGTTCCCGGGTCTTGTACTCACCGCCCGTCACACCATGGGAGTTGTATTCGCCTTAAGTCGGGATACTAAATTGGTTACCGCCCACGGCGGATGCAGCGACTGGGGTGAAGTCGTAACAAGGTAACCGTAGGAGAACCTGCGGTTGGATCACCTCCTTTCAGAGAAAAAAAGCAAGCTATTTGTTTAGCTTGCTTGCAACCTTGCTATTTTTAGTTGGTAGAGTTGGCACATTACGCGCTTTAGATTCTTGCTTAGTTTTCAGAGATTATTGTCCTATTTGATTCAATATGGGCTTATAGCTCAGGTGGTTAGAGCGCACCCCTGATAAGGGTGAGGTCAGAGGTTCAAGTCCTCTTAAGCCCACCATAGCTTGTTTCTTGTCTATTTTTGGTTTAGTGGCAATGAACTTGTTTATGGGTTAGATTTAGGAAATACATTGTGGTCTTTAGCCTATCCTTGTTATGTTATTTTAGATTTCTTAGATTGCTTAAGTTTTTTTAAGAAAATCTTTGCAAATAAGGGGAATTAGCTCAGCTGGGAGAGCGCCTGCTTTGCACGCAGGAGGTCAGCGGTTCGATCCCGCTATTCTCCACCATAGCTTAAGTCTATCTAAAATCCCAAGTTAATTAAAACTAATTAAAGCCAATTAAAATGGTTAATTAGAAGTGGTTGGTTAAAACCAAATTACTTAAAAAATAATTTGGTTAAAATCAGCAACGCAATATTTGATTAACTTACTTGGATTTTTAGTTTAGCTTAGAGTTTTTGTTTTTATTGTTTGTTCTATAAGGTTTAATGCAAGTCTTAGGAGAATCCACATAGAGAATCTTTAAGAAACCTTTGGTGTTAAGGTGTTCTTTTAGCATTCTTTTTAGTGTTTTTTGTGGAGTTCTTTAGAATCTCTATTAAGGGCAAAAAATCTAAAAAATGGAATCTTATTGAAGTAATAATCTAACACTTTTTTAGGTTCTTACTTCAACTTGGGTTTATAATCTTAAGTAGATTCTATTACAATCAACTAGAATCTAGCTATAAAATCCACTTGGAGTTATTTAGAATCTTAACTTAGATTCTATCTAGCCTCTTTGTGCTAGATTGTCTTTTAGATTTTTAGTTAGATTCTTTAAGATTCTTGGGTTTTATTATCCTTAAGATTCTAGCCTATTTGATTTTTCCATCTTTAAGGTTCTTAAGCTATCTTACTTTGGATTTTATCATACTTGCTTGAGTTAAAATCAGCTAGATTTGGCTAGATTCTAATTTGGATTTTTAATCCTCTTAGATTTTATCGCTTTAGATTCTTGCTAGAGTTTATGGCTTTTGCAAGATTTAGCATATTATGATTTCTAGCTTGTGATTTATGATTTCTAGCTTAGGATTTGCATTAGACTTTATAAGTCGTGTTATTTGACTTTTCATTGTTAATAGCCTAAGTAAAATAAAACTACAATAACCCTGCTTTATTGAAGTCTTTGTTTAAGCATTGTTGTGAATCCACAACAAGCTAAAATGATACACTCAATAAGGCGGTAATGTAAGAATACTTAACAAAAAGGCATAAGCTACAATAGAGCAAATGGTGGATGCCTTGGGTAGTAGAGGCGATGAAGGACGCACTAGACTGCGAAAAGCTACGCGGAGCTGTCAAGGAGCTTTGATGCGTAGGTATCCGAATGGGGCAACCCAATGCGTAGTGATGCGCATTACCTTTAATGGAGCGAACCTAGCGAAGTGAAACATCTCAGTAGCTAGAGGAAAAGAAATCAAACGAGATTCCCCTAGTAGCGGCGAGCGAACGGGGAAAAGGGCAAACCGAGTGCTTGCACTCGGGGTTGAGGACTGCAATATCCACTGCAATGTCTTAGCAGAAGAGTTTGGAAAGACTTATCATAGAGGGTGATAATCCCGTATGCGAAAAGACATTGCTAGGTAGCAGTATCCAGAGTAGGGCGAGACACGAGAAATCTTGCCTGAAGCAGGGGAGACCACTCTCCAACCCTAAATACTACTACTACACCGATAGCGCACAAGTACCGTGAGGGAAAGGTGAAAAGAACCGCAGTGAGCGGAGTGAAATAGAACCTGAAACCATTTGCTTACAATCATTCAGAGCCCTATGATTTATCAGGGTGATGGACTGCCTTTTGCATAATGATCCTGCGAGTTGTGGTATCTGGCAAGGTTAAGCACACGCGAAGCCATAGCGAAAGCGAGTCTTAATAGGGCGTTAAGTCAGATGCTGCAGACCCGAAGCCAAGTGATCTATCCATGACCAAGTTGAAGTAAGTGTAACAGCTTATGGAGGACTGAACTCGTGCCCATTGAAACGGGTTGGGATGAGTTGTGGATAGGGGTGAAAGGCCAAACAAACTTGGTGATAGCTGGTTCTCTTCGAAATATATTTAGGTATAGCCTCAAGTGATAGCAATAGGGGGTAGAGCACTGATTGGGCTAGGGCTGCTCACCGCGGTACCAACCCCTGTCAAACTACGAATACCTATTGCCTTATCTTGGGAGTCAGGCGGTGGGTGATAAAATCAATCGTCAAAAGGGGAACAACCCAGACTACCAACTAAGGTCCCAAAGTTCTATTCTAAGTGGAAAATGATGTGAAGTTACTTAGACAACCAGGAGGTTGGCTTAGAAGCAGCCATCCTTTAAAGAAAGCGTAACAGCTCACTGGTCTAGTGATTTTGCGCAGAAAATATAACGGGGCTAAGATAGACACCGAAGTTGTAGATTCTATGTGAAAGCATAGAGTGGTAGAAGAGCGTTCGTATCTGCGTTGAAGCCATATCGGCAAGAAGTGGTGGAGCGATGCGAAGTGAGCATGCAGGAATGAGTAGCGATAAAAGTGGTGAGAATCCACTTCGCCGAAAGTCTAAGGTTTCCTACGCGATGCTCGTCATCGTAGGGTTAGTCGGGTCCTAAGACAAGTCAGAAATGGGTAGTCGATGGAAAATTGGTTAATATTCCAATACCAATAGTAGTGTGCGATGGAAGGACGCATAGGGTTAGGTGAGCTAGCTGATGGAAGTGCTAGTCTAAGGGTGCAGCTTGGAGGATAGGCAAATCCGCCTCTGTATGTCAAACCTAAAAGGCTCTCCAAAGTCTTCGGATAGCGGGGAGAATCACTGATACCGTCGTGCCAAGAAAAGTTTCTAAGTTTAGCTACTATTGCCCGTACCGCAAACCGACACAGGTAGATGAGATGAGTATTCTAAGGCGCGTGAAAGAACTCTCTTTAAGGAACTCTGCAAACTAGCACCGTAAGTTCGCGATAAGGTGTGCCACGCAAGTGGTCTCAGCAAAGAGTCCCTCCCGACTGTTTACCAAAAACACAGCACTTTGCAAACTCGTAAGAGGAAGTATAAGGTGTGACGCCTGCCCGGTGCTCGAAGGTTAAGAGGATTTGTCAGGGGTAACCCAAAGCATTGAATTGAAGCCCGAGTAAACGGCGGCCGTAACTATAACGGTCCTAAGGTAGCGAAATTCCTTGTCGGTTAAATACCGACCTGCATGAATGGCGTAACGAGATGGGAGCTGTCTCAAAGAGAGATTCAGTGAAATTGTAGTGGAGGTGAAAATTCCTCCTACCCGCGGCAAGACGGAAAGACCCCGTGGACCTTTACTACAGCTTGGCACTGCACATGGGAGCATTATGCGCAGGATAGGTGGGAAGCTTTGAAGTCTCTACTCTGGTGGAGATGGAGCTGTCCTTGAGATACCACCCTTAATGTTTCTGTGGGCTAACTAGCTTGAGTTATCCTCAAGTAGGACAATGTCTGGTGGGTAGTTTGACTGGGGCGGTCGCCTCCTAAAAAGTAACGGAGGCTCACAAACGGTTGGCTCATTGCGGTTGGAAATCGCAAGCAGAGTGTAATGGCATAAGCCAGCCTGACTGCGAGACAAACAAGTCGAGCAGAGACGAAAGTCGGTCATAGTGATCCGGTGATTCTGTGTGGAAGGGTCATCGCTCAAAGGATAAAAGGTACCCCGGGGATAACAGGCTGATCTCCCCCAAGAGCTCACATCGACGGGGAGGTTTGGCACCTCGATGTCGGCTCATCGCATCCTGGGGCTGGAGCAGGTCCCAAGGGTATGGCTGTTCGCCATTTAAAGCGGTACGCGAGCTGGGTTCAGAACGTCGTGAGACAGTTCGGTCCCTATCTGCCGTGGGCGTAGGAGAGTTGAGGAGAGCTGTCCCTAGTACGAGAGGACCGGGATGGACACGCCACTGGTGTAGCAGTTGTTCTGCCAAGAGCATCGCTGCGTAGCTACGCGTGGATGTGATAACCGCTGAAAGCATCTAAGCGGGAAGCCAACTCCAAGATTAACTCTCCCTGAAGGTCGCAGCAAGACTAGCTGCTTGATAGGGTAGGTGTGTAAGCATAGTAATGTGTTTAGCTGACTACTACTAATAGACCGTTTGGCTTATTTCTTTATATAGCGTTAAGTATTCTAATTACTGCCTTATTGAGTGTATCAAATTGGGTAAAGCAAGGGTTGTATAATTATTGGTGTGTTTTTATTTAAGTCTAGATTCTAGAATCTAGCTTTATCTTAGGCTATTATCAGTGGTTGATAACTTACCAAGCGTTTTTTTACATTGGTGTTATCAAAATCAAATGTTATCCCCATAGGAAAATGGAAATAAGGGCAAAGAATATGACTAAGAACATAGACTTTACTTTATTTGTCGCAGATTGCCTTTATTTCCCTTTTCCTTGTGTCTATAGAGAGGAGGACACACCTAGCTCCATTCCGAACCTAGCAGTTAAGCTCCTCTTCGCTGATGATACTGCACTTTGCAAGTGTGGGAATGTAGGTCGATGCAGGGATTGGGGAAATATTTATCCTACTCACAAAATCTTGCTTTATCTGCTTTTTATTGTTTTTATCTTATCTTGCCTCATCTTGTTTTTGCCCCTTACTTTACTTTCTATCTTGTCTTGCCTTGTATTGCTTCAACTTGATTGTAAAAACTTGCTTATGGGGTGTTGTCTATGAATACCTATCATCAACCCTAAAAATTCATAATTCTCTATTTTTGGAGAATTTCACACATTTAGATTTTGCTCTCTTTTGCTACGACTTATTCCCAAGCATAGCCACTTTAGACATTATATCCCAGCTTTTGCCACATATATTTTTATCCCCTATCTGTTAAATAAATGTGTAAATTCTACCCATAGTCATATTTTTTTCATATTTTTTACGCGCTTTTTAAATCACATTAGGTAAAAAAATATATAACCTTATCTTAAGCATTCGCTATCATAATTTCATAGATACCAATGCTAAAAAATCTATAAAAAAGGAGCTAAAATGGCTATAAAAGGTTTTGCGATGCTAAAAATCGGCTCGGTTGGTTGGATAGAAAAAGACGCTATCACGCCTTGTGGTCCGCTAGATGCGATATGTCGCCCCCTAGCGATTGCACCCTGCACTTCAGATATTCACACAGTTTATGAGGGTGGTATCGGCGAGCGACACAATATGTTTTTGGGACACGAAGCAGTGGGTGAAGTCATCGAAGTTGGTGAGTTAGTAAAAGATTTTAAAGTCGGTGATAAAGTCATAGCTCCCGCTATCACGCCTGATTGGGGCTCGATAAATGCACAAAGAGGATTTGCCCAGCATAGTGGTGGCGCACTTGCAGGGTGGAAATTTTCAAACTTCAAAGACGGTGTGTTTGCAGAAAAGTTTCACATAAATGAAGCCGATGCAAATCTAGCGCACCTCCCAGAAAATGTCGATGTCGCCGATGCAGTAATGCTGTGCGATATGGTTACCACAGGGATTCACTGCGCAGAAAATGCTGATATAAAGCCGGGTGAGTCTGTGGCAGTCATCGGGCTAGGACCTGTGGGACTTATGGCTTGCGCAGGTGCAAACCTAATGGGTGCTAGCGAAATCTACGCCGTTGATTGCATAGAGTTCCGCGCTGATATTGCCAAAAAATATTATGGCGCAACGCATTATATAGATTTCACAAAAGGTGCGTTTTTTGACCAAATCAATGAAATCACAAAAGGCAAGGGAGTAGATAAAGTCGTAATCGCAGGCGGAACTACAAGCACGATAGGCGAGTGCTGCTGCTGTGTCAAAAACGGCGGTGTCGTATCAAATGTCAATTATCTAGGCACGGGGGATAATATCACTATTCCTCGCGTGGCGTGGGATGTAGGAATGGGACACAAAGACATAAGAGGCGGGCTAACCCCCGGTGGACGCTACCGAATGGAAAAGCTAGCCTCTTTGCTCTCCACCAAAAAGCTAAGTGTCAAACCACTCATCACACACAAGTTAGATGGCTTTGGCAAGATAGAGGAAGCACTAGAATTGATGCGAAACAAGCCAGCAGGGCTTATCAAACCTGTGGTGGTATGCTAGGATTTAGCCCTAGAAGTGTTTAGGGGGGTTTAGTTTTTTAAGCCGTTTATGAGTGGAGGGAGATTTGTGGCTATGATAGTTATCGTAAAAAGCGTGATTTAGATAGTTTTAGGTGTTTTTTTTGGCATTGCAAAATCACAAAGCTAAAAAATCACTAGCGTAGCAAAATCCAAAAATACTAAACCATTCTAAATCTAGTGCAAAATCCACAAGTCTAGCAAACATACCTGCCAATCTGCTTCATAGCATTTGTATCAATCGTTTTTATGTCCCAAAAGCATTTTATAATAAGAAATACACCTAAAATTATTACAAAACTACACAAATGCAAAAATTTCATCAAATATTTTCTAAAAATTCAAAAAATATTTAATCTTTTGGAGTAAAAACGCTTTTGAGGGTTTAAGCAAATGCAAGTTTTACTCCAAAGGATTTTAGGCAGATTTTGGAGCAAAATCTATTTGCAAACTCCTCCAAACAAATAAAGCAAACTCACGCTATCAAGCAAGATTTGCTAAAAAGGGTAACTAAAAGTGTCGGTGTCGCTTGCTTCTACTCTAGGGGCTTAAAGCAGATTTATTAGACTTCCTAGTGTCTAAATAGTGCCCAAAAGATTCTTGCAAAGACTTTCTAGGCATTCTAAGCTAGCCTTGAGAGATAGAATCAGCGATAAACAAAAGCCTTTGATTTTGGCAAAATCAAAGCAAACTTATTTAAGGAGACAAAATGTCTAAAACAATGAAAGCTGCAGTGGTAAAAGAGTTTGGCAAACCACTTGTCATACAAGAAGTCGCAATCCCCGAGCCACGCGATGGAGAAGTGCTAGTAAAGATTGAGGCGTGTGGCGTATGCCATACAGATTTGCACGCAGTTGATGGCGACTGGCCTGTCAAACCAAACCTAAAAGCCTTAGGCAGTGGTGGGTTTATCCCGGGACACGAGGGCGTGGGCTTTGTAGTCAAAGTCGGCAAAGGTGTTACACACATAAAAGAGGGTGATGCAGTGGGAATCCCTTGGCTTTATAGTGCGTGCGGGCATTGTGAGCATTGTATGGCAGGCTGGGAGACACTATGTGAGAAGCAAGACAATGGTGGCTACTCGGTAAATGGAGGATTTGCAGAATACGCCATAGCTGATGCCAACTATGTGGGAATCCTGCAAAAAGATGTGAATTTTTTAAATATCGCGCCTATTCTTTGCGCAGGGGTAACTGTCTATAAAGGGCTAAAGGTTACAGAGGCTAGACCGGGGCAGTGGGTAGCTATCTCTGGCATAGGCGGGCTAGGACACCTAGCAGTGCAATACGCAAAAGCTATGGGGCTAAATGTCGCAGCTATCGATGTGAGCGATGATAAGCTAGAGCTAGCCAAAAAGTATGGGGCAGAAGTCGTGGCAAATGCCAAAACTCTAGGCGAGCAAGGCACGATAAAGAAAATCATAGAAGAAACAAATGGTGGCACTCACGGCGTGCTAGTAACGGCTGTGCACCCCATCGCTTTCAAGCAAGCACTAGGTGTGGTTCGCAGAGGTGGCACTGTGGCTATGAATGGCTTGCCACCGGGAGAATTCCCTGTAAATATCTTTGATATGATTCTAAATGGCGTAACGATTCGAGGCTCGATAGTGGGCACAAGGCTTGATTTGCAAGAGGCAATAAGATTTGCCGAAGAGCAAAAAGTCCACGCTCACGTAGCTCCTGCTAAGCTGGAGGATATAAACGACATTTTCGCTCGTATGAAGCAAGGCAAAATCGATGGGCGAATGGTGCTAGATTTTCGCGCTTCATAAATCCGCTCCTCATAGATTTGCTTGTGCCAAAACCAAATGGCACAAGCAAACAAAACACGCAAGAGAAGCAAAATAAGGGAGGAAATATATAAAAATGAGGGGGAAGTATGGAGGGGGAAGCAAAGCACAAATACGGAGGGGGACAAATCTATAAAAAGCACAAAAAAGAGGATAAACACAACAAATCAAACACTACAAATTATGGATAATCTGCCAAAATCACACACTATCAAAACCACTATAATAAGGACAAACAATGCAAGCAAAACAATCGACACAGCAAGAAGCACAATCTAAAAAAACAAAAATCCTCCTACTTGGCGCGGGCTATGCAAATATGAGCTTGCTTACGCGACTAGATGAAGAAACGCTTAGAAAAGCGCAATTTAGCATAATCACAAAAGAGCCCTATCACTACAAAAGTATCTGTCTGCACGATGTCGCTTCGGGCAAGCACGACAAATCCGTGCTTTTCAATGTGGATTCTACGCTAGATAGCAAAATCAATGTTATCCAAGATGAGATTACAAGCATAGAATCTAGCATAGTCAAAGGGGCAAAATCAAGCTATGAATACGACTACCTTGTCGTGGGGCTTGGATTTGGGAGCGATGATTTTGGCATAAAAGGCGTGAGAGAGTATGCCAAAAGTATCACTTCTTATTCAAGTGCGAGAGAGATTTACGCCCTCATACTCTCAAAGCTAGAGGGCTTGCGAGAAAAAGACGATGATGAAGCAAGGCTAAGTTTTGCAGTGTGTGGAGGTGGCTTTAGCGGGATAGAGTTCGCAGGCTCTCTAGCCGAAGAGGTGGCAAAAAAATGCAGTGAATTTGGCATAGATTTTAGCAATATAAAGATTTATTGCATTGAGGCTGCACCTAAGATTTTGCCTATGTTTAGCGATAGTTTGCAAAGAGCAGGGCTTGATAAGCTAGAATCTCTAGGCGTGCAAGTGCTTACTAGCTCCAAAATCCTAGAATGCAAAGCACACTCAATCATCATAGAAAAAGAAGCCACACAAAGCGAGATAAACGCTGATGTCATCATCTGGACAGCAGGGGTAAAGGGCAATCCCGTGATAGAAAGCTCGCCACTTTTTAGTAGCACGATTCTAGCTAGGAGCAGGGTAGAAGTCGATGAGTTTTTGCGACCTAAATGCCTAGAATCCATAAAACCCCAAGAGCAAAATTCACAAAAAAGTGCAGAGCAAAGCACAGACAAAACCTCACAAGATTCACAAGCACAAAATTTAGCGCAATCCCAAAATGACACCAAAATCCAAAGCAATCAACCCCCCTCCCAAGCCGCCACTTTTGAGGACGCATCAAAAGGCTTATCCACTCAAAGCGGTGTGCTAGAAAATGTCTTTGTGCTAGGGGATTGCGCTAGTTTTAGGAATGAGCCAAGTGAGCGGTTTTTTCCTCCCACAGCTCAGCTAGCACGAGAGCAGGGCAAATATCTAGCACAGGTTTTCCAAATCCTGCTAAAGAAAAAGACACAAAAAAAACTAGCCCAAAACAAATCCCCCTATGGCAAAAAAATCCTCCCCTTTAGATTTACCCCAAAGGGCAGTATCTGCTCTATCGGCGAGTCTTATGCACTAGGCGCACTAGGTAGCTTTGAGATAAAAGGACGCCTTGCTAGCGTGCTAAAAAAAATCATAGAATCCCTTTGGAATTTACAACTAAAGGGATTCTCTTTGTGATTTAGATAGATTTTAGTTTTGGAGGAATTTAGAGGGTTTAGGCTAGATTTAGCCCAAGCCACAAAAACGCAAAATCTTTGTAAAAATTGCGCTAAAATACGACACTATTTTGCCAAATCACAACCAAAAGGAAAAAAATGCGAACACAGTGGATACAAAAACGCACAAATGATAAAATCAAAACACAGCTATATTATGCCAAGCAAGGAATCATCACAGAGGAAATGCGCTATATCGCAAATATCGAGCATATACCTGCAGAAGTGGTGCGCAAAGAAGTGCAAAAAGGACGGCTAATAATCCCCGCAAACATAAACCACACAAACCTAAACCCTATGGGCATAGGTGTAGCCCTACGCACCAAAATCAACTCCAATATCGGCTCAAGCCAAATCATAAATTCCATAGACGAAGAAGTCCAAAAGCTAAAAGTATCTATCCAATACGGCGCGGATACGGTTATGGATTTGAGCACGGGCGGGGATTTGGACTTGATTCGTTGCGCTATCATAGAGGCTTCTAGCGTGCCTATCGGCACTGTGCCTATGTATCAGATACTCCACGATGTGAAAAACGATGTCTTAAAGCTAAATATTGATTCTATGCTAGCCACGCTAGAGAAGCAAGCAAAGCAGGGTGTTAGCTACTTCACCATTCACTGCGGATTTTTGCTGCGCCATTTGCCATTTGTAGCTAAGCGCAAGATGGGCATAGTATCGCGCGGTGGTAGCCTAATGGCAAGCTATATGATGCACTATCATAGAGAAAATCCATTTTATGAAGCATTTGATGAGATTTTGGATATTTGCCAAAGATATGATGTGAGCCTATCACTAGGGGATTCGCTTCGACCGGGCTGTCTAGCAGATGCAAGCGATGAGGCGCAGTTCGCCGAACTAGAAGTGCTAGGAGAGCTAGCAAAAAGGGCAAATGCCAAAGATGTCCAAGTGATGATAGAGGGACCGGGACATATCCCACTAAACCAAATCGAGCGCAATGTCAAAATCCAAAAGCAACTTTGCAATGAAGCGCCGTTTTATGTGCTAGGACCACTTGTAACGGACATCGCCGCTGGCTATGACCATATCGCAAGTGCTATCGGTGCGTGTGTGGCGGCGTGGAAAGGCGTGGCGATGCTTTGCTATGTAACGCCAAAGGAGCATTTGGGACTGCCAAATGCAAATGATGTGCGTGAGGGGATTTTGGCTTACAAAATCGCAGCGCACGCCGCAGACATAGCACGAGGTAGAATCGCCTCAAGGGTGCGAGATGATGCGATGAGTGATGCGCGGTATGGATTTGATTGGGAGAGGCAGTTTGAGCTAGCACTAGACCCGCAAAGAGCGCGAGAATATCACGATGAAGCACTACCCCAAGAAGTGTTTAAAAAGGCAGAGTTTTGCTCTATGTGCGGACCAAAGTTTTGTAGCTACAAAATCACTCAAGATATTTTCAAAAAATATGGCGATAAAGACACACATAAAGAGGACAAAAGCTCACGCAAAATGGCTTAAATCAAGCAAAAATCTAATGCCAAGAAAATCTAGCTTCACGCATAAAATCAGCAAATAAAGCCCAAAAACCACAAAAATCCTAAAAAATCAATGCAGGGCAAATCGCCAAGACAAACTACCAAGACAAACTACAAAGTAGATTTCAACACAAGAAGTAACATAAAGCGTTTTGGCACAAAGCCTAAGATAAAATCAGCAAGATAGCTAGAGGGCAGACTTTGGCTAAAGATTTTTTAGCCAAAGTCTTTTTTAGACTAATATTTTGTCCCCGACCGACTTAAAAGATTTTTATGATTTACCAAAAAGCTAATTTCATCGTCTACCAAAGCTAAATGTGTAGCGAAGACTCGTAACAGATGGGTAGTATGAGGAGACGCCTTGTTCTACAATAGGGTTATATTGCACTCTTTGGACTATCTCTATCCCGTGATGTTTGGCGATATTTACGCGCAAGCCTATATTTAGAGCCACATTGACGATGTTGTGTTTCCTATACCAAAATCCCCCACCGTTCCACATATCTACCCCAGCTCCCACACCGACAAATGCACCAAAATCAATATTTTCATTAGAGATAAAATTCCCTAGAAAATCCATATTTGCACCATAATGAACCACTCTGGGTGCTTCTACTTTGGGTGCTTTTACATAATAAAGATCTACATTGCTTACATCTAGATAATATCGCAAACCAACGCGCTCGCTAAAAAACTGCTTATAACCAACCAAAATTCCCCACATATCTCCAACATACTCACCCTTCGCACCAGCGACAGATACACCGACTTCTATTCCTCCAAATACCGAGCTTTCTTCTGCTAGCACATTTTGGGCTAGGGTTAGGCTTATTATTATGACCATTTTTTGGACTAGTTTCATTACACTCTCCTTATTCACAGATTTGTCTTTTTGGATTTATTTTGTGATTTCACAAGACATATTCCAACAAAATTGGATTGTGTGGTAAAAGTTGCGAAAACTCAAGCAAAATCCAAAATGCGCACTGCATATTGTGCCACCCCCCCCCCCTTAATATATCCTTAAAGCCCATTAAGTTTTTTGCAAAAAAGCACAAATTTTTAAAAATTCGTTTTTGCGATATAAGAACTAAAAGAATCATAAAAATTAGCGAGACTTAAGTAGAAGCAAGATTTTTGATAGAGATAGTATGGGGGATAAAAGATTGGAGCAGGGTTTGATTTTGTTTAAAACAAAATCAAACAAAATAAAAAAGCAATGCAAAACATAAAATCCGCGATAAGCACATTTCAAATATATTTTGGATAGATTTAGGATTACGAGATGTCTATATGTGCAAAAAAGAGGAGAGAAATCAAGTAGGCAAGTATTCAAAAAGTAAAACCAAAAAAGCTACTTAACCCCCTCCAAAAACTAATGTAAGCCACCACACTAGAAGCTATAAGTATAGCGCAGAAGTATGCTATAAGGATTATATATGGTTGTATTGGCTTCTATCTGCTTGTTTAGATAAGCTATTTCCTTGCCCGCATTATTTTGCTTTTTTTGATACTCATCGTAGTATTCATAAAACGCCCTACTTCCCAAAAAAGACACCCTAAAGGCAATCTCCACTCCGTGTGCTTTTTGCAAAGTCCCTCTCAACCCCACATTTAGTGCCATATCAAAGCTTGTTATATTGCGCTTTAGCCCTAGTAGTGATATGTCATTGGCAAGGTTTGTTTCATAGAAATCCCTTAGCTTATCCAAATCTTTGCCAAGCCAAGTATTAGCCCCGATGCCAAGCCCTACAAACCCACCAAAGCTAGAATCCCTCACCACGACAAAATTCCCTAGCAAATCCACATTTGCGCCGTAGTTTAGCATTGTGGCATTTACTTTTTTGCTTAGCGAGCTTTGCGCGCCCTTTGCTTCAAACGCCAAGTGCGCGACATTGATATTTGCATAAGCCCTTAGCCCAAAATAGTGCGTTACAAATAGCTTATACCCCGCGACAAAACCATAATCCACGCCGCCATCACTGCTTAAGCCCTCGCTTCCCTGCCTAGCATCACTGCATACAGGGTATTCCACATCTATGCCTGTGGCTTGGCATTTGTAGTAGCTAGATTTTTCCTCCCCCCCCCCCACTCATTCCTATTTCAGCCCCTACAAACGCACCGCTTCTTTCAGCAGCCACATTACTAGCCACGCTAACCAATGCAAACAAACCCACAAACGGCTTGAAAGCAAAAAACTTCACACCTAAAAATTCTACAAACTTTTTCATCTTTACTCCTTTTGTTTATTTGGTTTGTGTTTTACGCACACATTCACACGCATTCTCGCTATTTAGCGCGACTTTCGCGCAAGTATTCTCACGCAAATTCCCTGCAACACTCTTGCACTAGATTTGCACGATTTTCGCCCTTTTGTCCCACTTTTGCACTATTCTTGTGGCTCATCAGGCAGAGGCATTATCTCCTCACTTGTGCCGATTTGCTCTTTGATTTTGCCTACTATTTCGCTAGCTAGGGCTTTGTTTTCTTTTAGCGCGGCTTTGGCGTTTTCTCTACCTTGCCCTAGCTTTTGGTCTTTGTAGCTTAGCCACGCACCACTTTTGTCGATGATGTCTAGCTTGATTCCGTAGTCGATTATCTCGCCTTCCCTGCTTATCCCCTCGCCAAACATAATATCAAACTCCGCTTCTCTAAATGGTGGCGCGACTTTGTTTTTTACCACTTTTGCTTTTGCTCGATTGCCTATGTGCTGCTCATTTTGCTTTAGGCTTGCGATTCTGCGTATGTCGATTCTCACACTAGCATAAAATTTTAGCGCGTTCCCACCCGTAGTCGTTTCTGGGCTACCATATCCCATAGTGCCGATTTTCATACGAATCTGGTTGATAAATATGAGCGTGGTATTCATCTTGTGCAAAGCACCTGTGATTTTGCGTAGCGCGTGGCTCATAAGCCGTGCTTGTAGCCCTACGTGCTGGTCGCCCATATCGCCATCGATTTCGGCTTTTGGCGTGAGGGCTGCCACCGAGTCGATGACTACCAAATCCACCGCTCCACTCCTAGTCAAAGTTTCTAGGATTTCAAGTGCCTGCTCGCCATTATCTGGCTGGGATACAAGCAGATTTTCTGTATCCACACCAAGTCGCTTGGCATAATACACATCTAAAGCGTGCTCCGCGTCAATAAACGCTGCGATTCCACCATTTCGCTGACACTCTGCTACGACTTGTAGTGATAGAGTGGTTTTCCCGCTTGATTCTGGTCCATAGATTTCTACGATTCTACCCTTTGGAATCCCCCCAATCCCTAGTGCCATATCTAGCCCCAAAGAGCCTGTGGAAATAGAATCAATTTTTTCTACTTGCTTATCGCCAAGCCTCACAAGTGCGCCTTTGCCAAACGCCTTGTCAATCTGCTTTAGTGCTAGCTCAATAGCTTTTTGTTTATGTTCATCTTGTGCCATTTATGTCCTTTTAATTGAAATAAGCCGTGATTATACTCAAAATCCATTTAAGATTTGCTTTAGCGTGTAATGATTTGCTTCTAGGCTAAATCCTCTTATTTTAGTATTTGCTAGATGCCTTGCCAAAATCACAATAACCTAAATCCAAATAGTCTAAAGCCAAGATAAAATCGCCTCTTTGACTTTACTTGGCTCAAGCACTTCTTTATGCACGATAGGCTTATCAAATAGACTTAATATTTCCTCCCCCACCTCCGCGCCTTTTTCTCGCATCTTTACGATAGCTTCAAAATCGCTTAAAGCACCACTACTATCTGCGCTAGATTCTATCCCCCTTAGCACACTAGGGGCAAACTTACTCCACTGCGCTGTGGAGCATATAAGTGCCTTTGTATCCGCTCCTTTTTTTGCGCAAAGCTCTAGATACGCTCCATAGCCTAGTGCGGTGTGCGTATCTAGGATATAGCCCTGCTTGTATGCCTTGCCTACTAGCTCCAAAGTGTCGCTATCATTTCCATAGTAGCAGTCAAAATACCTTTGTAGCTCCTCTAGCTCGCTTTTTTCTAGGGCATATTTGTTTGTGGATTCTAGGCTTTGCATAAGCTCATTTGTCCGCTTCGCGCCAAATAGCGCGAAAAGCACGCGCTCGACATTGGAGCTTTTTAGTATATCCATAGCAGGCGACACACTTTTGTGTAGCTTTTTGCTAGAAATGTCATACACCCCGCTTGTGATAATCTCGCTTAAGATATTGTTTGCATTGCTTGCGATGATGATTTGTCGCAAGTCTAGCCCCGCGCATTTAGCAAAAAATGCCCCCAAAGCATTGCCAAAGTTTCCACTTGGGATAATGCAGTATATCTCCTCTCCAAAGGCTATCTTCCCACTCTCTACCAAGCAGAAATATCCCCAAATATGATAGATGATTTGGAATGCTATGCGTCCGAAATTTACCGAGTTTGCCGCAGATAGCGCATAAGATTTCGCTTCTAGAGCGCAGAGAAACTCCTCATCATTTAGTAGCCCTTTTAGTAGGCTTTGCGCGGTGTCAAAGTCCCCATTTATCCCTAGCACTTTTAGGTTGCTTGCATTTTGGGTTTGCATTTGCAGGGCTTGGACTTGGCTAGTGCCACCGCTTGGGTAGAGGCAGATGACTTTTATGTTTGGCTTATCTGCAAAGCTGTGAAGTGTAGCAGGTCCTGTATCTCCGCTAGTGGCGGTAAGTATGAGGTAGTTTTGTGCTGTGTTTTTGGTGCGTTGTGTGTCTTTGGCTAGATTTTGCTCTCTTTGTATCAGCTCGCTAAATATCACACCAAATGGGCACAACGCCATATCTTTAAAAGCTCTTGTCGGTCCGTGATATAGCTCCAAAAAATGCGCATTTCCCACGCTTGAGATAGGTGCAGGATTGCTAGGATTATCAAAGCTATCATAGCTTTGAAGCGCGGTTTGTAAAATCCTAGAATCTAGCTCTAGCCCAAAGTGTTTAAAGACTTCTTTGCATAGCGTGGCATATCTATGCGGAATCGGCGTGGATTTTAGCAAGCAAAAAAGACTATCAAAGTCAATGCTAGGGATTTGGCTAATGCTCCAAAGCCCTTTGTTTGGGGCATTGGGAGAGAGTATCGCGCTAGAGAAATCCACACTTTTTATGGAATCATTCTGCTGTGTTGGGACTTCGCGCGTAGAGACAAACGATTGCATTTGTATCCTTTGTGTGTAGATAGAGATTTTGAGGTGCTATTGTAGCGTATTTTGGTTTGTGTTTTTGCTTGGTAGCAAAGCAAAATTACCCAAAATTGTTAGAGTTTATCCGCGCAAACTTGCTTATAAATTTGCCTAGTAAATTTTAGCTTGCAATCCCTTTTGCCCAAAACTCCACTTGCGCAAAAACTTACCCACAAAACCTATTAGCATTAGTTTATTTAGTATATAGTGAAATCTTATCTATCCAAAATCTTAATTTATCAGCGAAAAGGACAAAAATGGATTTTAACTACAAGCTAGTAATGTTTGGTTTCCCCGCACTTTGTGAGGACATAGAGGAAGTGAAACTACGAATGAAGCAGATTCCACTAGAGAGGGCAAAAGCAGAGACGCTAGAGCAGTGCTACCTCATAGAGCTAAAAACAGCCAAGCACTACAAAATCCTCTGTGATGAAAAGGGATACTTTATCGATAAAGGCGATGGCAAGCAGTGATAAGTAATGATAAGCGCGAAATATGACTCGCCACATTTTGCTTAAAAAGGCACAGAATATAAGAGCAAAAAGAGGATAAAGAAAGCAAAAGAGGGCAAAACAAAAAAGAGAAAAAAGCATAGCAAAAAGCAAAATCCTAATAAAACCCTAGCGATTCCACAGAGACTTTGCTATGCAAAGGCTTCCCCCTCCGTGAAAATCTACTAGAATGTATAAGAATACCCTAGCGTTATGATGAGATTTCGCTCTTCATATTTGGTGGTAGTCCCAGTCGCCGCGTCTGTGGTGGTAAGCGTAGTGGCAATGGTGGGGATTCTGAAGTTTAGGCTTGCGTTGTGATGCTTGCCCATATAGACTTCTAGCCCGATATTTACAGGTAGCACAAATCCACTTGCGACTTTTCTATCTGTCGTGGTTGTAGTGGATGCTTCTGTGGTTATTGTATGTGAGTTTGTCGCGCTATATCCCGCACCTAGTCCCGCATAAGCACCTAGCCCCACGCCATTTAAGTCAAAAAACTTAAATGTAGCTTCGACATTCCCTGCTACTTGATGATATGAAGCAAGCAGGGAGGAATCGGTTGTGGTATTAGTTTCTGTCATAGTGTCGGTGCTATATTCAAATCCATAATGATAGTTTGCATAACCTCTTATACCCACCCATTTGTTGAAAAAGTGCGTATAGCCAAGCTTCACACCGACATTTCCAATAGGAAATACGCTACTTTCTGTTGTGGTTGTGTTGGTAGCATTGGTTTCTGTGGCAGTTTCTTTTGTGAAGCTAGCTTGTCCTCCAACCTCTGCGCCTAAGAAAAATCCGCTTATATCCCCGCTTTTGCCACTTTTGGTAGGGGGGGGGGTGGCTGCACTAGCCGTAGCTAGGCTAAGTGCCATAAATGTCGCAGTTCCCAAAGCCAAGTTTGTAGCTCTTTTTGTAGCTATCAAGTTTTGTCCAAAATCAATATTCATCGTTTCTCCTTTTGATGATTTTGTGTAGCGATTTTTGTTTCATAGATTTTACAAACACTACCTAGTTTTTAAGCTAGTTTTAAAAATCTTAAAAAACTAGGAGTTGATTTTCTATCAATAAAGTTACAATAAAGTTAATATGATAAAAAATATCAACAAACACGATGTGTATTCTCTCAATTCGCGATGTTTCTTAGAAATGCTTTCTAAGCCCTGAAGCCACGCAAAGCTGTAAAGCCCTTATAATACTACTCATCAAATTTTACTCTTAAATAGTGTTTAAGCCTTTGGTTTCATCTCCTTAATCTAGCGATTTGTTGTGTCAATTTGTGCTACAATGCAGGCAAAATGGCATTCTTTAAGGAGGCGAAAATGAAGCGATATGGGCAAGCTAAGCTAGGGAAACTAAGTGCGCTAGTGAGAGTGGGCATAGTCTCGCTGATATGCGCTAGCTTCACACTACTTTACGCGCAGGACACAGGCGGTGTAAAGAGTGCAAATGGTGCAGAGAGTGCAGGTGGTGCAGGTAGTGTAAGTGGTGTGGGGAGTGTAGAAAATATCGATGATGAAGCAATCGATGAAGCATATATAAATAAAGAGCTACACACGCTTATTTATGGCGTAGATTGCAGTGGTGGAGCGCAGATTACCCCACGAAGCACCTCACCCAAAAGCACGATAAACGCAAGCAACCAAAGCACCATAGATAGCACAAAATACACAGACGCTAAAACTAGCACTATCTCCTTTAATGGCAGTGTGCTTTATGGCGGAATCTTTGATAACACTTCTAATGCAAATCTCTACTTAAGCGCGGATAGACGCATATCTTACACGCTTACAAGTGGCACTTTGGATAATGGCACGCTAGAAATCAAGGCAATTTGTGAGAAACAGAGCTTTAAGATTAGCAACTTTCGTAATGGCGATTTTAATATCTATCTTAGCAAAAATCCCACAAAAGAAGTTGCAATCGCGCTTAATGTCAATGCTTCAATGAAAGGCTACATAGAAGCGTTTAAGCAAATCGCTCCCTTTGTAGCAAAGCATATTTTGGGCGATAGGGAGAAGCAGTTTGCGAAGATTTCGCTTGTGATTTTCTCAAATAGAGGCACGGAGAATTTGGGCACTTTTTATGATGCGCAAGAGTTTGCAAACACGGCAAATAGCGTGCAAGCTATCAAGTCTACTGTCGTGCTTACAAACGCTGCAATAATCCGCTCCATAAAAAACTTTACCAAAGATAATGGACTAAAAAAGGAAGTCTATCTCATCGTAGCAGGAAGCCCAGATGATACACGCAACACTCAAACAATGCTAAATCTAACCAAAAGCATTAACGCAAGCATTGTCAAAAACTCGCCACAAAACTCAGATAATCTAGTCAAAATCCACGCTTTTGCACTAAGTCCGAATCTAGAATTTCTAAAAAATATCGCCAAAATCACAGGTGGCACTTACAATGAAGCAAACAATAGCTATGACTTCAAAAAACAGATTTTAACCCTTAGCAATGGTGGCAAGCCATTTGATATGCGCAAGCTAGATAACCAAATCCGCCCAAGCAAGACAAACAAAATCTATGACCCTGATAATCCACAAGATAAGCCAAACAAATAAAATTAACAAAAACAGCACAAAAGCAAGCCAAAAAGTGGGAGCTTAATGAGTGCGAAATGAGTAGGGATATAAGCGCAAAAAATGAGTGGAAATGAGCGCGGAAAATGAGTGGAAAATGAGCAAAGATGATTAAAGATTTTGCAAATGAAAATAAGCAAAGCATTTACAAAGTGGATTTTGCTACAAATCTTTAGTAGAGATTTTGTAGCAAAATCCTAGCATAAGGGGGATTTGTGTCTTTTAGTGTTTGTTTTTAGAGATTTTGTATAATGCTACAAAAACTTGCAAAAAGCCTATGAAGCAGTGGCGATGAAAAACTAGCAAGGAATACGACAAAGCACATAGCTACAAATTTGGGAGAAATGGCGATGAAAAACACCACACCACCAAACCCAACCACACAAAGCCAAATCCCAAACCCCGCACAAAGCCAATTACCACACATAGACAAAAGTAGCGCACCCACCGCAAAAATCGACCTAAAAGCAGATTCTATCCCTAAGCTATTTTTTTACTACTTTATCCCCGCACTTCTTGCTATGCTAGCATTATCGACTTACTCTACGATAGATGGGATTTTTGTGGGCAAAAAGGTGGGAGAAAACGGCTTAGCAGCGATTGGAATTTGCTGGCCTATTTTCCCTGCTTTTATCGCTTATGAGTTGCTATTTGGCTTTGGTGGGGCAGCGATTGTGGGGTATTTTTTGGGCAAAGACCACGCATATAGGGCTAGGCTTGTGTTTTGCTCGATTTTTTATTTCGTGGCGATTAGCTCGGTGTTTATTGGCATAGTTGGATTTTGCTTTGCGGACTTTATCATCACAGCACTAACGGCAAACAAGCCTATCTCAAGCGAGATAAAAGACTTCGCACTTGCTTACATAAAAGTGATATTTCTAGGCACACCTATGCTGATACTCCACCCTTTGTGTGATATTTTTGTCATCAATGACAAACGCCCGATTTTGGCAAGCATAGCGATGATAGTGGGCTCTGCTAGCAATATCGTGCTAAATTATGTGTTTTTGTTTGTGTGCGATATGGGGATAGAGGGTAGCGCACTTGCCACAGTGAGTGCGCATCTCATAGGTTTTGTAGTGCTTTTTAGCCATTTTATCTCTCACAAAGGCAAGCTATTTTTTATCCCTAGATTTTCTATCGCCTCTATCATCTCTTCGGCAAAAAGCGGTATCCCAGAGAGTATCGCAGAAGTTTCCGCAGCCGCAGTAATGCTACTTTTTAATGTTACTCTGCTACAAATCGCAGGCGATGATGGCGTGAAAATTTATAGCATTATGATGTATTGTGGAATCGTGTTTTTTACGGTTTTGCTATCTGTATCGCAGGCTTTGCAGCCTATCGCTAGCTTCAACTACGGAGCGGGGAATTTTGCGCGACTAAAGATAGCGTTTTTGTTTTCGCTGGCTATGGTGGTTGCAATAGGAGTGGGAATATACGCGCTTTTTTATGGGTTTGATAGGTATTTGGTGGAGCTATTTTTGCAAAAAGAGGATTCCACGCTAGTGCAATCTAGCTTGGTAAATTCCGCTTTGGCGCATTCTAGCTTGGCGGAGCGCACGATAGAAGCTATGAGCATCTACTACATAGGCTATGTGATTTTTGGGATAAATATCGTGTGTGCGATATTTTTGCAATCCGTGCAACGCACGGTAAGTTCCTTTATCATCACTATTTGCTATACGATATTATTTCTAGCTATACTTTTACCACCTCTTAGCCACACTTATGGCATAGATGGTGCGTGGGCTAGCTATCCGTTATCCCAAGTGTGCGCGTTTGTGGTGGCTTTTGGCGTGATGTGCTATGAGTGGCGATATGGGATTTTCTCAGGCGAGATTCCTAGTGGAGCTACATTGTGGAAAAGGAGAAAACATCGTGGCTAATATTTTTGGTAAATTTTTGGGCGAAAAGGGTAATGAGAGTAGCAAAAAAGTCGCAGAGCAAAACTCACAAAACAAGAGTTTGCAAAATGATGATTTGCAAGATAAATTTGAGCTAGCTCCACAGAGTGTAGCACAAAGTAGCGATGAAAAAATCGAGCTAAAGCCTGATAATGACACAAAAAGTGCGGATAAAATCATTGCGCATTCTACGCAAGGGTATGCTAATCTATCTAGCAATGCTACAAGTGAAAAAAAGATTATTTTATTTGATTTGGATGGGACGCTACTAGATTCATTGGAGGGAATCTATGCGAGCTTTTGCCGAGCGTGCGAAGAGGAGGAGGGCAAGGAAGCATACGCACCTAGCCTAGAAGAAGTGCGCTCTATGATAGGACTGCCTTTGAGGGAAATGTTTTTGCGTGTAGGGTTTAGCCAAAACGAAGTAGAATCCCGCATAACGCGCTACAAAAACCACTACCGCAGAATCTGCATAGAGAAATCAAAGCTATACCCAAAGGTGCGTGAGGCTTTGATTTTGGCAAGGGAGTTTGCCCATCTTGGTGTGGTAACGACAAAAACAGGGCTTTACTCTAAGCAGATTTTGGAAAATTTTGAATTGCTAAAGTATTTTGGCGTAGTCATCGGTATCGAAGATGTAAGCGAGCCAAAGCCCGATGCCGAGCCGATTTTGCGTGCGCTTAGCTTTTTGCCCATAGCACCAAAGCAAAAGGTGTATATGATAGGAGATACCATACTAGATATAGAGTCAGCCAAAAACGCAGGCGTAAATGCGCTGTGGGTGCGCTGTGGCTATGGGCAGGGGCTAGAAAGTCAAGCGGATAAAAGTTTTGATAGCGTCTATGAAGCAGTGGCTTATATCAAAGAAGTGCGATAGACTTGGCTAAATCTGCTACAAAATCAAAATGCTAGAATCTAATATCCTCTATGAGCAAAGCAGGGCTAGCTCTGCTTTTTTGCCTCGTCCATATCCCCAAAAAGACACACCTCTTTTGATATATGGTCCTCCAAAAAGTGGCAAAACCTCCCTTGCGCTTGAGTATGCCAAAAATGTCAAAAATGCCAAGCGCGTTGTATTTGTTGATTGTGCTGATATGAGATTTTGCCTAGAGGACACCCAAAAGGAGCTGCTTAAAGCATTTTTGGAAAAAGCCTTTGATTTGCTTGTGGTGGATAACTATGACATTTCCTCACTCGCTCTTAGCCCATCATCTAAGCCCTCGCTTATCTCATCTGCGGAATCCACTCTATCTAGGACTGCTACGCCTGCGCTTACTCTGCCAAATCTTAGTAATATTATCCTTGTTTGCGCTAGTCCTATTTGTGATAAGCAGGGCTTATCAAAATATCCTACACACCATTTTGCACACCATCTTGCACACCTTAGGCAAATGAGGGTTTTGCCTCTTAGCTTTAGGGAGTTTGTAAGCTTTAGCAAAGCCCAAAAGCTAGAATCGATTTTTTCGACATTTCTAAAAAGTGGCAATTTACCTGAAATGCCATTTCTCACAGAGTCTAAGCACACCGCTAGAAATCAAGAAATTATCCGCCTTGCTTATCAAAAGCACGCACGGATTTTCCAAGAGATTTTGGACTTTCAAGGGCAAAATTTTAGCGCGTATAGCCTTTTGCGCAAGCTAAAGCCAAGTCTTAAAACTTCCAAAGACACGATATATGCTTTCATAGAAAGCCTAAAATCCCAGCAAAGTATCTTTTTGCTCCCCCACACCCAAAATCGCTCAAAGCCTAAGCTGTATTTGTATAATTTTGCCCTGCCTTACGCGCTTAGTGCTTCGCCACATTTCCAGCATATTTTTGAAAATATGGTGTTTTGTGAGCTACTTCTAAAGCATAGCAATCCTTTTAGCGAGATTACACAAGCAAAATCTAGCACGCCAAAATCACTCATAAGCTATGATGAGGAATGCGATTTTTTGGTAAATGATATTGCTTATATTGTTATGCCATTTCCAAATGATGCGCTACTAAAAGCAAGGCTACAAAAGCTCACCAAGAAGTATAAAAAAGTCATTTTTATTAGCATCGAGCATAGTGAGAAGCAAAGCGAATATGAAGTGCAAAGTTTTATTGATTTTGCGCTAGATGATGAGGTGGGCTAGGATTTATTTGCTATTGCTTAAGCCCAACACATTGCTTGTAGCATTGCTTCTCTTGCCCATCTCATTGCCATTTATCGCTTAAGAGTGCATAGCGTAAGTCGCTTATGGTTTTTAAGCGTAGAATCCTAAAAAAATATATGAAATTTTGCGTGATTTTTTCGACATATTAACTGAATTTTTGATAAAGTCTTGGCTAATCTTTCTAGCCAAAAAGAGGTTTTGCTGATTTTGCCAAAATATGCCAAAACCTTTGCAAAATCTTTCACAAAACCTTATCTGTTTGGCGATGATAAGAAATCTACTTCACAAAGGACTTAGTATGACTACTAAAAATCTTTTAGCTTTGGCGTTTCTAGCGGCGTGTAGCCTTGCATTTGCAAAGGATTATGAAATCAAAATGCTAAACAAAGGTGCAGAGGGACCTATGGTATTTGAACCAGCGTTTGTGCATATTCAGCCCGGTGATACTATCACATTTGTAGCTACTGACCCTACACACAACGCACGAAGTGTGGTAATCCCAGCAGGTGCGGAGAAATTCCAAACACCTCAAACGATGATGAGAAACAAGGGTGAAAAATTCACTATCAAGCCAAACAAAGAGGGTGTGTATGTATATGAGTGCATACCTCACACACCAATGGGTATGGTAGGCATATTCCAAGTAGGCAAAGCTACTAATGCAGCTGCTATCAATGATGGAATATTTAAGCAGCCAAAAGCAAAAGAGCGACTAAACAAATACATTCAGCAAATCAAAAAATAGCGCAAATAGCACTTAAGCCCAAAGTTCTAAATATGTGGGCTTAAGTGCTTTTGCTAGGTTTTGTATTTTTGCTTTATTCTCACATTTTGCTTCGCTTCCCTCGCTTTATTTTTTCTCATTTTTGCTCTATCACCTCAAGCCCAAAATCTTTTGCGCAAAAAGTCTTAACTTCCTAATCTTTGTAGATTCTAAGCCTAACTTCATAAAATCCTAAAAACTTTTTTCTAAAAACCCCCCAAGCAAATCTCATCTATTTATAAAATCTATTTGTGATTTGTGTAATGATATTTTGCACTTCTAGAGTGCCTTTTGGGACAAAAAAGCGTTGATTTTCTTGCCTTATGAAGCCTTTTTGCCTAAAGTCAAAAAACGCCCTTAGTGCTTCATCTAGGCTTTTTGCGTGGTGCATTAGGGAGTTTTTAAGCAAGTATTTATCGTGATAGAGCAAAAGTGAGCGAGTAGATAGCGTGGGTATGCCTAGAAAGCTAGATTCTAGATTCATAGTCCCTCCTCCACCTAGTAGCATATCTATGCAGGGGTAAAACTCGTGTGTGAAAAGCGTCTCTTTTGCCACACGCACGCTAGGATAGCTACCAAATTCAGCTTCTAGATATTCTCTCTCATATCGTGGCATAATGATGATATTTGCCTCCTTAGCAAGCGCGTGCAAAGCCTCATAAAAAAGTGGATATTTTTTTTTCACATAGTGGGCTTTATACTCCTCCTCTCTAGCCAAAATTAGTGGCTTATTTTCATTAGCAAAGCCAAACTTTTTCAAAAATGCCTTTTTTGCTTCTTGGCTAAATTTTAGCCTATCTACTTCTAGCCACAATGCCACATCAATGAAGTTGTAGGGAATTAGATTTTGCTCTGCCACACCAAAAAAACTATATGCTTGCTTTGGCACGACAAATGGATAAAAAATAAGGCTTGATAGGGGCAAACTAAGGCGTGATAATAGCGTGATATGCTCCTCTCCACCCTCAAAGCTATCCATAGGCGTATCGCTAAAATGCACCACAGGAATCCCTAGCCCAAAAGCACTTTGCGCCCCATCCACGCTAGCACCTGTGAGAAACACTCTAGGCAAGCCCACGCGCTTAAAAAGCGCGATAAATTCTTCTTGGCGTTTGATTCTAGCCAAAAATTTATCCTCTAGCCCGCTCCCACCATAGCCACTCTCCCCACCTATGCAAATCGCTTTAACCCCTAGCTTTTCTAGCAGTGAAGCGCACTCGGTGTAGCCTGCACTTTTGCGCGTAGTAACTAGCACGGTGTCGATTTCGCGCAAATGTGGCAAAAGAGAGTGAAAAAACAGCGCGTATTTAGGGTCTGTGATGTCTATCCATAGCATTTTGTGCCTTAGATTTGCTAGATTTTACTAGATTTGGTTTTGCTACGCATATTTGCTTTAGCCTACCTCACGCCTAGAGCCACTCTTACGCTTTTATCAAATGATGATTTAGTATTTCTTGCGTGATAGATTCTAGTGGCTTGCTTGCATCGATGACTAAATCTGCGGTGTTTTTGTAAATATCTTTGCGATAGAGAAAAATCTCTTTAGCCTTTTTCAAATCCCTAAAAAGAGGCCGTTTGGTTCTTTGTATAGAATCTAGCCTTGAGAGAATCTCATCAAAGCCAATCTCTAAATACACCACAAAGCCCATTTGCTTGACATCATTAAAAATCGGCATACCGCCACCTGTGGAGATGATAGCGTTTTTTACACTTGAACACACCCAAGCGATAAATTCCGCTTCCCTCAAGCGAAACGCTTCCTCGCCCCTGCGCTTAAAGTATTGGCTGATACTCATACCCAAATTTTTGCTTATCATCTCATCGCTATCAAGCACAAATCGCGTAAATCTTTGCGTGGTGTCTTTGCGTAGTGTTTTTTGTGATAGCTTTTGGGGTGGATTTTGACTTTGGCTATATCTTTTGCCAAGATTTTTAGCCACGCTACTTTTGCCACTGCCCATAAAGCCGATTAGGACAATGTTTGCACTATCAAGCACCAAAATCACTCCACCGAGATAATGTAATAATCCACTTCTTTGTCAATGTGGTAGGTGTATTGTCCATCAAGGGTGATGATGAAGCGATAAAAATCTTTATGCACATCTAGGGCGGCTTTGGTAAAATACTTGACATTTAGTGGGATAAATCCGTTGCTAGATGTTGGAAGCTTTTGCAAGCCGTATTGCTCTGCTTTGTCTATGTCTATTACGATGCGATAGGGCGAGGGAAGCACAAAAGAGCGGATAATAGTGTTGGCACTAAAGAGGTAGAATCGATTTTTTTGAGTGAAAAAATCAAAAGGCGTGATAGTGTAGTGCTGCACTTTTTCGTTTAGAAATGCTTTTCTTTGGCTTAGCAAAATGGGGAAATGCCAATCAATCCCCTCATCAATGTTTAGGGTTTTGCTCTCTGTGCTACCGTCAATATTTTGGTATGTTATGGTTACGGTCTTTAGGATTCTAGCGGTGCTAGGTAGCTTGAAGTCAAACTCTTTGAAATAGTTTTTTGCATTTGGGGATTTAAAAGTATCTTCTTGTGGGCGACTCATCGGCTCAAATGGATTCTCTCTAGCCAGCGCAAAATCAATAGCTAGTAGCACAAAAAGTGTGGCACAAATCAGGGCGGGCGCAAAATACGCAAAATATGCGACAAACCTCGCAAACGCGATTTTGATAACATTTAGCTTGCTAGCACTTAGTATGTCTTGTAGTATGTTTTGATTACTCACGGTTCTAATCCTTTGAGCTCAAATAGCACTTTTTGCAATCTGGCATTTTCAGCTTGCAAGGTATCGACTTCTTTTTGCAGGGTGTTTTTTTGCTCCCTATTGTGAAGTAGCACTTCCAAAGAATTCTCCCCTACGACCAAAAATGTCAAATACGCACTAGCCCCTGCCAAAAATAGCAAGAAAAAAGCGTATTTTCTATGTGTATAGAGGAAATACCAAAGATTTTGCATTTTGCTCTCCGTTTTGCCTAGTTTAGTTTTTGGATTCTAGGCTATATTTTGCTTGCAAATACTTGCATAGTGCTTGTTAGATTTTGGGATTTTGTGGTTTTTGGGATAAGCATATTTCTATGCTTTTTTCACTTCTTAGGCTTTTTACGCGGTTTTACGCGTTTTGCACTTCTGTGGCTTGTGCTTCTATGCTTTTTGCGCAAAGATTTAGCCAAATAGCTCCCTGCCTAGATAGTGAGGTTTTGCTAGCTCGTGGTGCAAGGCAAGCAAGCGATTATACTTTGCCATTCGCTCGCTTCTAGCTGTGCTTCCTGTCTTTATCTCGCCTGTGTTTAGAGCCACTGCAAAATCCGCGATGAAGCTATCCTCGCTCTCCCCACTTCTGTGGCTCATTATGCACTTATAGCCGTTTCTTTGCGCTAGACGCACGGTTTGCATAGTTTCACTCACTGTGCCGATTTGATTTGGCTTGATTAGAATCGCGTTTGCGATTTTTTGTTTGATTCCGTGAGAGAGAATCTCTGCATTAGTTACAAACAAATCATCGCCCACAAGCTGGACTTTGCCACCTAGCTTTTTGGTAAGTAGCTTCCACCCCTCCCAATCATCTTCGCTTAGCCCATCTTCGATAGATACGATAGGATATTTCGCGCATAGTGTTTCGTAGTATTCTACCATTCCCGCAGAGTCTAGCTTCCTGCCCTCGCCATCTAGGTGGTAGATTCCTTTTTCATCGACTAGCTCGCTACTAGCGACATCTAGAGCGATAGCTACTTGCTCTTTTGGCTTGTATCCTGCTTTTTCTATGGCTTGGAGTATCACTTCGATTGGCTCGGCATTATTTTTGAGATTTGGCGCGAATCCACCCTCATCGCCGATACTTGTGATATGTTTGGATTTTTTTAGAATCGCTTTTAGGTGCTGGTAGATTTCCGCACTTGCTCGCAGTGCCTCATCAAAGTCCTCAAACCCAAGCGGCATTATCATATATTCTTGGAAATCCACCGTATTATCCGCGTGGCTACCACCATTTATGATATTTAGCATAGGCACGGGAAGTGTTATGGCATTTGCGCCACCTAGATAGCGATATAGCGGGATTTTTAGGCTTTTGGCACTTGCCCTAGCTACCGCCATAGACACGCCTAAGCTAGCGTTTGCACCGATATTTGCGTAGTTGTTTGTCCCATCAATCTCTTTTAGCGTAGAGTCGATGAAAGCTTGGTCATAAGGGCTAGTCCCCACAAGCGCGTCTGAAATAATCGCATCTACATTCTCGCACGCCTTTAGCACGCCTTTGCCAAGATAGCGCGACTTGTCGCCATCTCGTAGCTCTATGGCTTCTCTTTTGCCCGTGCTTGCGCCACTTGGCACTATCGCACTCTCTATCGTGCCATCACTTAGGGCGACTGTGGCTTTGAGGGTGGGATTCCCCCGAGAGTCAAGCACCTCTTCGGCAAAAATACTATCAATAAAAGTCATTCTACGCTCCTTATGCGTCTATAAAGTCTTAAAATGTAGCCTTAGCAATTTGGATTCCACCTATTGCACTACGCTACACCACTTTGATGATTCTTTTGGTAATTTCACTATATTTTTAGCTTGTTTTGATTTATGAAAAGCAAAATCTATTGTAGCATTTCTTTGTAATGCAAAAACAAGTTTGGTGCTTTTATTGCCAAAGCAATTATCGAAGTGAAAAAGTCTTTTGGCAAGATTTAGAAGTGATAAAAAATGATAAAAGTGTGGCAAGCTAGATTTAGCTTTTTTCAAGGCTATTTAGCGATTTTTTGAAACTCGCGCGGACTTATGCCGTATTTCTCTTTGAAGTTTTTGCAAAAGCAAGATACATTTATGTAGCCCACTTCATTTGCTGTGAAAGAGATAGATTTGCCCTCTTTTAGGATTTTGCAAGCATTGTTGATTTTGCAGGATTTTAGGAACTGATAGATAGAGATTCCCTCATATTTGGCAAAATCTTGCGTTAGCTTACTCACACACACGCTAAATCTCTCACTCAAATCACGCAAGTTTAGCTCATCTTGGCTTAGAAAATAGTTTGCTTGCAAATACTCCTTTACTCGCGCTATGTATGCTTTCGTGGTGTATTGCGTGCTTTGGCAAGTTGTTGGTGTTGTTGCCCTAGCTTGCTTTAGCTTCATATCTATCTCTAGCAAGCACTCAAGCACCTTTAGTCGTATCATATCTACGCATTTGGCTTGCCAGATATGGTGGAAAAGCATTTTATCACGCACGCAAGCGTCCAAAATATATGGATTTTGGTTTGACATTTCATAAAACCTCTCCAAATCAAACTCGCTAAAAAACGCATTTATCTCCTTGCTCGCTTCTTGTATATCGATATTTATCTGCACGCATTTGCATTGTGCTTTCGCGCTTTGTCCAAAATCGTGCATATTTGGCGAGATGACAAACATTTCATCATCGCTTAGGGCGAAGTCTTGCCCATCGCAGCTACTTTTGTAATACCCGCTTTGTATTAGCCCAAAATTTACACTTGGCTTATCATAGCTTAAATCTAAATGCCCAAAATCCCCCACAAACTCCCCAAAATCCACCGACACTCCTTGCAAAATAGAGCAGGTTTTTATATCTACTTTGCACTCTTTGCACTCAAGTTTTATCTCTTTTATGCCATTTTGGTTTGCTTGATAGTGCTTTAGCGTGCCACCGACTTTGGCAAATGCTTGATAATGCCTGCTAAAATCCCTTGCTTTGTTTAAAAACCTTGCTTCACTCATTTTCTTTCCTTACTTTTTGATTTTTGTGGTGTTTTGTGCTTTCTATACCTAAATGTATTTTGTGGCTATTTTTGGCTTTTTGATGACTTTAGCTATGACATTCTCATTATATTTCAAAATATGAGAATCACTCTAAAAGTGTCTCAAAAAGTCGCCATTGTAGCACACAAAAAAGAATAAAAATGCAAAAAAATGGCAAAACGCGTTATTGCAAAAAATTATGGCATTTTGAGGTAGAAAAAATTTTTGGGTTTTATTATCATTTGTCTTGTTCTAAATTTTTTCACCTCGTAAATGAAATTTTAAAATGACAAAAAGGAAAGCCAAAATGAATACCTTGCCAAAAGCGACAAAAAAGCTAAAGCTAATTTTACTAGCAGCCACGCTAGCAAACGCACAAAATCCTAGTGTGCCAAGCACGCTACAATCTAGCCCCTACTCTAGCACAGATTCTAGTCAAACCACAGATAGCCACACCAAGCATAGCACTTATGAGCATCTAAAACCCCACGAGCTAGAGAAAATCACAACGACTGCAAACAAATACGAAGCAGAAGTGTCAAGTGTAAATTCTAGCGTCCAAGTCATCAAAGAAAAGCAAATCGCTAATACAAACATAAACTCCACCGATGAGCTAGGCAGTGCTTTTGCAGGACTACAAATCCAAAACTCCGATGGCGCAAGCGTGTTTCCTATGGCGGTTTTGCGCGGTGTGTCAAGTAGCGATTATTACTCCACCACGCTAAATCTCTATGTCGATGGCGTGCCTCAAAGCCCAAATTTCATTATCCAATCTCTAGGAGATGTAGAGCAAGTAGAGCTACTTCGCGGAGCGCAAGGCACGCTTTATGGCGAGAATTCACAAAGTGGGCTTATCTCTATCCGCACCAAAAATCCTATGAAAGGCAACTATGCAAATATCTCCCTCACAGGCTCAAAACTCTATGAAGACTTAAACGCATATTTTGGTGGTGTGCTTATCAAAGACAAGCTATGGGGCAAAGCAAACCTGCGCTACACTCACGAAAATGGCTTCATCAAATACGGAGATAAGATAAGAAAGACAAGTGATAACATTCTAGGTGGTGTGGCATTGTATTATGCACCTACAAGTGCGTTTCTAGCGACAATAAGCTATAATTTTAGCTTTATGCCAAACAACACCAAAGGATTCTACCTCACAAAATCCCAATTTGAAAACAATGCCACAGATTTTGGCTATGAGATTTCAGGGGATATTCCGCCTTTATCTAATTTCGCAGGGATAACCACCCCACATATCTACGCCCCAAATCCGTGGCACAAATCTTTATCAAATAGTGCTTCTCTAAAGCTAGAGTATGATTTTGGCAAGCATATTTTAGCCTCCATTAGTTCGTTTAGCAAAAGCGATTCTCTGCTAAATGTTTATCCCATAGTTGGGACTTCTCCAAACACTTCAAAAGGCTATTTTGCCACCAAACAAAATGGATATTTTTATAATGTAACCCAAGCACTAGAGGAGCTTCGTCTAAATAGTGAGTATAAAAACGGAATCAAAACGACTTTTGGGGCGTATTATAAATATTTGCAGACAGATAACGGTATGCGTGGATTTATCGCTGATAATGGCGGTGGGCTTACTTCGTTTGGATTTCGTGCGAATTGGAATGCAATGGAGAGCATAAACACCGCCGCGCTATTTGGAGACGCATCTTTCCCTATCGGTAGGCACTTTGACATAGGAGTGGGAGCTAGGTATCAAATCTTGCGTGCTGATATGGACGCTCCCGTTTCCCCGGGAGCAGGGATAACACAGCCTTACAAATCCCACAAGATTTGGCATAGCTTTGACCCTAGAATCTCTTTTGGCTTTAGCATTAACGACAATGCCAAAATCTACATTAGTGGCACTAGCGCGACAAAGCAAGGTGGCTTTGCCAAATTCCCTTATGCCAACAGCGACCAGCGTCCCTACAACCCCGAGTATATTTATAGTGCGGAGCTTGGCTCGCATTTGAAGTTTTTGGACTCTAGGCTAAGGGCAAACTTGGCGGTGTATTATATGTTTATCAAAGATAGACAATCCTATGTAGGCAACACCACCCAACAATCCATAAAAAACATAGGCGATGCACAAAGCTATGGGCTAGATGCAGATATAAGCTACTATGGAGAGCGCGTAAGCACAGGGCTTGGGCTAAACATAGGGAGTGCTTCATATACAAACTCTAGCAAAAACGCAGGCTATTTGGATTTTTATAACGCCACACAAAGTCAAAATCAGCAAGTGCCTTATGATGTGCGAGGAAAGGGGCTCAAATTTTCGCCACTGCTTAGTCTAAGCGCAAATGTTGATTGGAATTTTTTGCGTGTAGGGGGGGGGGCGCATAGATTTTATCTAGGTGGAAATCTAAGATTTTATACTAAGCAATATTTTGAGGATTTAAGCAGGAGTGATGATTTGGCACAAAAGCCCTATGCGGTTTTGGATTTGTTTGCAAGGTATGAAGTCAAAAATCTAAGTCTAAAAATCTTTGCCCAAAACGCCACAAACACCAAATACGCGCTATATTCTCGCTCATTTAATGGAATGGCTACTTACTATATGGTAGGCAACCCTTGGAATCTAGGTGCGCAAATCGCGATTAAATACTAGGAAGTGCTATGCAGATTTATGCTATTTCTTTTGGTGTGTATGGGGTTGTGAGTGTTTTTACGCTAATGATTTATGGTGCACTCCCTGCTATCGCTGCCAAAAACGGCTTGCCCCCACAGCAAATAAGCTTGCTCTATCTTAGTATGATTCCCTTTATGCTTAGCTTTTTTTACTCGGGGCTTGTAGAATCCTACCGCAAAAAGCACCCACGCAATTTTAAGCTACTCTGCCTCACACTTGGAGCTGTATCCACACTTGGATTTGTGCTACTTGGGGCGGTTTGCGCACCAAGTGATATTTTGCTTATGAGTGTGGTATTTGTGGCTATGTGCTTGTTTGGGGCGTGCGCTATCATTAGCCTAAATGCAATCGCTATCGAGCAAACAAGTGCGGACAAAAAAGTCGCGCTAAATACCATAATGCTACTTGCCTCTGGCGTAGGTGGAGTGCTTGGGATTGTGCTAGCACTATTTGTGTATGAGGAGTTTGGATTTAGTGTGGCTTGCTACGCAATGGCTATATGTGTGGGTGTGCTATGCGTGCCATTTGTGCTTATGAATAGTAGCGGCAAATATGGCAATATAAAATCTAGCGCAGAGCACACCAAATCCGTAAATTCCATACTAACAACGATAAAAACTCCGCGCCTATGGTGGCAGCTAGGATTTTTGTGTGCGTGTATGCTCCCTATCACGCTAGCAAACACCACAAGCACAATGCTTCTAGTCTATATTGGATTTTCCTTGCAAGTGGTTGGAATCTTTAGTGCGATACTAAATTGCGCGACTATGTTTGTAGGCTCGCCTTTGGCATATTTTTTTATCCGCATACTTGGATTTAGGAGGGCATTTATAGCCTTACTTGGATTTTGTGTGGTGGTGTTTGTAGGGCTAGTGCTGAATATATGGCTATGGCAAAATCACGCTTTTATCGTGCTTGGGCTAGCAGGAGTGAGTGTGTATTTTTGCGCTCTTTTTGTGTTTGCGTATTCGCTTGGTATGCGCTGGTGTGAGGGTAGCACACAAAGTGGCGTGGATTTTAGCTTTTTGCGCTCTGCTGAAAATGCTTGCTTTGTCATCGGTGGCGTAGTCGCTTCACAGATTTTAGGGATTTTTATCGCGCAAGAAAAGCTAGATTTTCTAAGTAGCCACTCTAGTGATTTTATCGGCTTTTCTTTGTGCGAAGTTTTGGGAAAAAGCGGGATTGAAAGCAGTGTGGCAAATGGCTATGGAGTGCTCTTTTGCGCTTCTTTGCTGTTTGCTATCATCGCACTTGGTATCACTATGTGCAATAAAAAAATCGCTTAAAATTAGAATCTAAAGCTAAGGAGTGAAAATGAATGAAAAACCCAAAAAAGGAATCTTGCGTTTGCTTGAGCTAAGCGGGGAGAAAAAAACGCTCCTCATTTTTTCAAGCCTGCTTTCCTCGCTTGCAGCGATTTGTCAGTTTGTGCCTTATTTTGCGGGGTATTATATCGTGCAAGAATTTATCCTAAACGCATACAATTTAGGCAATGTCGATAAAGAAATCGTCTTTTGGTGTGCGTTTATCGCCATTGCTAGCGTGCTTGTGGCGATGGTGCTAAATGGCATAACATTCACACTTAGCCATTTTGGCGCGTATAGGATTTTATACAATCTACGCTTGCGATTAGCGCGACATTTAGCGAGCCTCCCGCTAGGGTATTTCACGCACCACACAAAGGGGCAGATTCACAAAACCTTGCAAGAAAATGTCGAAAAAATCGAAAACTTTGTCGCGCACAAAATTCCAGAATTTATCCAATCAGTCATAGGAGCGAGCGCGCTATTTGTGATTTTTTTGATGAGTGATTGGAAGCTAGGGCTTGTGTGCGTGGCGACTTATATCATAGCGATATGCGTGCAGTTTAGCACCTATGGCAAGACTAAAGAGGAGATGAAGCACTGCTTAGAGCAGTATTTTGACAAACTAGAGTCCATAAACGCCTCAAGTATTGAGTTTGTCAAAGGCATAAGTGTGGTAAAAATGTTTGGCAAAAGCATTAGCTCTTTCCAAGATTTTGCCAAAAGCGTAGAGCAATATCATCACTTTACTTTAGGCTTTACTTACAAATGTATGCGCCCTTTTGGGATTTTTAGCACACTTGTAAATGGCTTTATTTTATTTACTCTGCCTTTTTGTGCCTACTTCATCACGCGCGATACTTTTAATCTCTATGATATTTTGCTTTGTGTGTTTTTTATTTTGCTTAGCAATGGACTGATTGCGCCGTTTTTAAGGCTATTTAACCTAAGTGGCGAGCTAATGCAAATAAGCGAGGGTGTGGAGCGCATAGACAAAATCTTTAGCCAAAAGCCCCTGCCACAAAGCCAAAATCCCAAAAAGCCAACGCGCTTTGACATAGCGTTTGAGAGCGTGGATTTTGCCTATACGGATTCTAGTGGCAAGCCTTATAGCAAAAACGCGCTAAAAGGCATTAGCTTCACACTCAAAGAGGGAGAATCGCTTGCCATAGTAGGCAAAAGCGGTGCGGGGAAATCTAGTGTGCTACACTTGCTTGCGAGGTTTTATGATACAAATAATGGACACATACGCATCGGTGGAATCGACATAAAAGACATAACCGAGAGTGATTTAATGCAATCTATGAGCTTTGTTTTTCAAGAGAATTTTATGTTTTTGGACTCATTACGCGAGAATATAAAAGCGGGCAAAGAAGCCAGCGATGAGGAAGTGCTAAATGCCGCTAGCCTAGCGCAATGCAAAGAAGTCATCGATAAATACGGGCTTGAGTGTGTCATAGGCAAAGAGGGAATGAACTTAAGTGGCGGGGAAGCGCAAAGAATAAACCTCGCCCGCGCTATTCTAAAAAACGCGCCAATACTTTTGCTAGATGAGGTGAATTCCGCACTTGATAGCACCAATGAAGCCAAACTCAATGAAGCTTTGTCCCACCTAGCCAAAGGCAAAACACTCATAATGGTCGCTCACAAGCTAAACTCCGCGCTAAAGTGCGACAAAATCGCGCTAATGCAAGATGGGCAAATCATCGCTTTTGGCACGCACAAGGAGCTACTACAAACAAGCACGGAGTATGAGGAGCTGTGGAATCTCTACAACGACACGCAAAAGTGGAGTATCAATAATTAGATTTTGGGTTTTTATAGTGGAATCGTGTGAGGATTTCAGAATTTAAATTTTAAAAGGAGCAAAAACAATGTTGCAAATGCTAAAAATCATCACCCTAAATGATATGCCTAGATTTTACAAATCGCTTTTTTGGACAAGCATAGCAGAAATAGCAAAATTTAGCACGATTTTTGTGGTGATTTACTTTGTCGCTAGGGTTTTGGGTCCCTTTTTTGAGGGCTCGTTTTTTTACTTTGGTGGAGTGGAGGCGAGCTTTAGCGAGCTATTGCTTATCTGTGCAGTAGGGTTTTTGCTAATGATAGCGGGCTATTATCTCTCTATCCCTGCGTATAGGGCAAACTTTGAGAGCACTTACAAAGCAAGCGCAAAAGGGCGCATAGAGCTAGCCGAGCATATCCGCAAACTGCCATTAGGGTTTTTAGAGAGTGCAAATCCCTCAAGGCTAAGCCACTGCATTATGAAAGATTTTGCAAGTATCGAGCAGGCAAATAGCCACCTTGTCCCGCAAGTCTTTGGGAGCTTTGTGGTGAGTGTGGTGGTGTTTGTGGGGCTAGCGATTTATCATTTTCAAATGGCGTTGGCATTTTTTGCGTGCGTGCCTTTGGCGGTGGTTATTTTATGGGCTACGAGGAGGCTTAGCGATTATCTAAGCACAAGGCATATCAATGCGGTGCTAGACGCTTCAAATCACATAAACGAATACATTGACGGAATCACTACGATAAAAGCGCATAGCTTAAGTGGCGAGAAATTCAAACGACTAGAGAGGAGCTTTAAAAACCTGCGCAAAGAAAGCATAAAAATCGAAGTGGGGCTAATGCCTTTTGCGCTTGCTGTGGTGTCGTGTATGGGTGCTGGAATCGGGCTTATGATAGGCTTTGGCAGGGAGTTTTTGCTGCGTGGAGAACTCTCTGTGATTGAGTATTTGGGCTTTATTTTGGTGGGCTCTAAGGCGTTTGTCCCGCTAATGACTTTTGCGATAAACTTCATCGAGCTGCGCTACTTCGCCAAATCTGGGCAAAATATCCTAGCTTTGAGGGCGCAAAAAGAAGTAAGCGGGAGCGATAGGCAAATCCCGCAGGGAAATGACATAGCCATAGAAAATCTGTGCTTTAGCTATGGCGCGAGGAGTGATAACAAGGGCGAGGATTTCGAGAATGTGCAAGGAAATGGCGAAAATAAGGGAGTAATTAAGCAAGATTTTGGCGTGCAGGACTTAGGCGGACAAGATGTTAGCGGGCAGGATTTTGATAAGCAGATTTTGGCTAGGCAAGACTTCGCCCTGCGAGATATAAACCTCCTAATCCCGCACAAATCTAGCCTAGCAATCGTAGGTGAATCTGGCTCGGGCAAAAGCACGCTAGTCAAGCTCATTGCTAGATTTTATGAGCCAAGTAGCGGGGCAATCAAAATCGGCAATGCAAATGAAAAAGCTAGCCTAAAAAATATCGCCGAGCTAGAAATCGAAAGCCTTATGGCGAAGTTTTCTATGGTGTTTCAAAACCCTTATCTTTTCGGCGGGAGCGTGAAGTCAAATGTCGCCTTTGGCAAAGAGGACGCAAGCGATGAGGAGATAGAGCAAGCACTAAAATCTGCCAACGCGCTAGAGTTTGTAAATGCGCTGCCCTATGGCATAGACACAAAGGTGAGTGAGAGCGGAGCAAGCCTAAGCGGTGGAGAAAAGCAGCGAATCTCAATCGCTCGGTGCAACCTCAAAAACTCGCCCATAATCTTGCTAGATGAAATCACTTCAAGCCTTGATGTGTATAATGAGTTTGCGATGCAGCGTGCGCTAAACCGCCTAGCAAAAGACAAAACAGTCATCATCATCGCGCATAAACTAAAAAGTGTGATGAACTGCGACAAAATCGTGTTTTTAAAAAACGGCAAAATCGTAGAGAGTGGCACGCACAAGCAGCTACTAGCACTAAAGGGCGAGTATGCCAAAATGTGGGGTGCACAAAATCTGGGATAGTGGCTAAGGTGGCAAGATTTTGGGATTTGATTTTGTAGATTGCATAGATTTTGGGGGATTTTTGGGAAGCAAGGGTTTTTGTAGAAATATTTTATTGGCGAAAGTTTTAGTTAGCAAAAAGGTTTTCTAAAAAATAAGGCGATAAGCAAACACTATGTCTAGAAAATCTAGTTTGGATTTAGCGGGCTTGCTTGAAGTAGCGTGTGAAGATGTGCTAGGGTTTGCTTTTTTAGCGAGGGGTTGCGTAGGAGCTGTGAGAGAGAGTAGGTGGCTATCGCCTTTTTGTCTAGCAAATCTAGTGCTACGCCTTTGTGGCTAAAGTCTAGCCCTAGCACACTCTCACACACCACCTCGCCAAAAAGCACTACGGCTTTGGCTGGGCTTTTTGATAGCTGGGATATGAGGTAGGGTTTGCACGCTTCGCGCTCTTGCTGGGTGGATTCTCTAGTGGCGCATTTTAGCAGAGATAGCACGCTAAATTTATCGGTTTTAAACACATTTTGGGCGATGTTTTGGAGCATTTGCGCTCCTTTGGAGTCAAAGAGAAATGGAGAGAGAATATGTGGATTTTGCGCTGATTTTGGTGGCTTTGTCATATCGCCCATAGCAAACTCACTTACAAACACCACCACACTATCACTTCGCACATAGTCAAGTTTGGGTGTGTCTAGCTTGCTTCTAGCGCAGAGGTGGCAGCTTTTGATTTGGGCAGCTAGGCTTGATTCTAGGGATTTGCTTGGGGCGACTTGTGGGGTTTCTTGGGCTATGTAGTCTACGCCAAATGACTTTGCTAGATATAGTTCATATAGCTTATAGATTTCAGCGGTTTTTGGATTTTGCGCTAGATTTTTGGTGGCTTTAGGTGTCATTTAGAGATTTCCTAGATGCTCGATTAGTAGCAGTGGAGTGAGCGCGTAGGAGTTTTTCTCTCTATGAGAAGCAAGCGCGTGGGCTAAAGAAGCGTTTATCGTGCAATCTAGCGGGGATTTTTTTTGGGCAGCTTTGGCTACTGATTGGGCTAGATAGGCAGCGATGACACCGCATAGCACATCGCCACTTCCGCCTTTGGCTAGGGCTTGGCTACCAAGTGGGTTTATGTATAGCTTGCCATTTTGGGCGATTATAGAGTTTGCTCCTTTTAGTAGCAAGGTGGCTTTGGGATAAGTTTGGCTAAATTTTAGGGCGAGGGAGAATCGGTTTTGTAGCACCAAGTCAATCTCTTGGCTTGCTTGCCCCTCATTTGCTTGGCTTGAGTCTTCCAAAATCGAGCAGATTTTTGCTAGAGAAGCAAACTCTTTTGGGTGAGGGGTAAGCACGATTTTGCCTTGTGCCACCTCATCGCTTAGCAATTCTGCCACAAACTCCGCATAGCACATATCCGCATCAAGCACCACAAAATCCACACTAGAATTTGCTAGGGCGGATTTTAGCGCGGTTTTGAAGTTTGTATTTTTTAGTCCAAGCCCTAGCCCCATTCCCACCACAAGGACATTTGCTCCCTTTGGCAGTCCCCGCTCTAGCATTATCTCTGGATTTGTTGCGATGAGGGCAAAATCACTAGATTTGCTTTGACTAGATTCTCTTTGAGTAGAATCGCTAAAATCTTTTGCCACTGCTACCCCGCTGTCTTTGTCTAAATCTTTGCCAAAATCTTTTATCAGGCTTACTTTGCCCGCTCCCATACGCAGAGCAGATTTTGCTGCTAGCACACTAGCACCTAGCTTTTCTCCACAGATAAAAGCGACATACCCAAAATCGCCTTTGTGGCAGGATTTTTCTCGCCTTTGTGGCAGGACTAAGTCGCTTTCCTCTAGCAAAAAAAACGGGCTTTGCACTTCATAATCCTCTCTGCTAACGCCTAAATCCCCTACGATGACTTCGCCTACGAAATCTTTTGCATTATCACTAAAAAGCCCTATCTTTAGCGCACCCATACAAAGTGTATAATCCGCTCTAAACGCTTCTTTTACTCGCGTATCAAAGCCATTGCTTATATCTAGTCCGCTTGGAATATCACACGCGATTTTTACCCTAGCGCAAGAGTTCATCTGCCCTAGTAGTGCCACAAACTCACTCCCTAGCTCGCCACTAAAGCCACTTCCAAAAAGACAATCCACCACCACATCGCAGGGCAAAATCTTTTTTGTCCACTCTACGCCACACACTTGCGCCCTTTGAGCTTGGAGCTTGCAGAGAGTGGATTTTGGCTCTTTTGCTTCATAAACACGCACGAGATAATCCCCTCTAATTTTTCTAGCAAGTGCGTAGCCATCACCTCCATTATCCCCGCTACCGCAGACTATGGTTATCACGCTTTTTTTGTGCGTAATCCTAGATATAAGCGAAGCAAGCGCGTTTGCAGCGTTTTCCATCAAAATCTCTTCGCTTAAAAGAAATTTGCTAATCGCGCGTTTATCGAGATTTGCACTGCTTTGGTAGAGTTTTTTCATTTTGACTTCTTAGAGTTTTGTTATCTTTTGATTTTGTGGCTTGGTGTTTGTGTGGCTTTTAGCTTGTGATTATTTCGCAGATTTTGCAAAGCTAAAGTCTATCCACTTATTTGCCACACTTATTTTTTACTTACTCGCCATTTTTGACAAAGTCTATGACATTTTTTATGCTTAAAGCCACTAGCTCTTTTAGAGAATCGCCATACGCCCACGCAATATGTGGCGTGATAAGCAATCTATGAGATAGCTCCCCGCCACTTATAAGTGCAGAATCCAAAAACGGGTGATTCTCCCTCATAGGCTCACTCTCTAGCACATCTGTGCCGTAGTAAAAATCCGCGCCATTTTTTAGGGCTTTTGCCACTGCTTCTTCGCTGACTATGCCACCGCGCCCTAGATTTAGCAATATCGCGCCACTCTTTAGTAGCTCTAGCTTGCTAGAATCTATGAGGTTTTTTGTAGCGGGATTTAGCGGGGCGTGGATAGAGATGATGTCGCATTGCTTTAGTAGCTCATCTAGCTCTACTCGCTTTGCGTTTGGGTTGTCGTTTTTGCCACTTGTGGAGGTGTAGCACACTCGCGCGTCAAATGCTTTGACTAAGTGAGCTACTCTCTGCCCTATGCTACCAAAGCCTATGATTCCCCACCTTTTCCCTGCTAGTCCAGCCCTGCCTATGCCTAGATGAGTGAAAATATCGCTTTTGCACCACGCGCCAGACTTGACATAGCTATCGTAGTAGTGGATTTGGCTTAGGAAATCTAGTGCTAGGGTGAGCGTGTGCTGTGCGACACTTAGCGTGGAGTAGCCTGCGACATTTTTTACTTTTATCCCGCGTGATGCGGCATAGTCTATGTCGATGATATTTGTGCCTGTGGCGGTTACGCAGATGAGCTTGAGATTTGGCAGAGATTCTAAGATAGACTTATCTAGGACTACTTTATTTGTAAGGATAATGTCTGCTTGCTTTGCTCGCTCGCAAGTCTGCTGATATGTGGTGGTGGGGTATTCTATATAGTTGCCATAGGACTTTAGCTCGCTCAAATCCGCGCCACCTAAGGTTTTGGCATCAAGGTTTATTATGGTTAGATTTTGCATTGTTGCTCCTTTTGTTGTGGGTTCTGTATTGTCGTTGTGCGCTGATTTGGCAAGGTATTTGACTAGAGATTTTTAGCTTAAGGCGATGATTTGCTTATATATTATTGTAGTTATTTAATGTGGATTTTATATATTTTGGATTTTGCGTGGCTTGAAATCTCACTTTAAATATTGCTATATTAAAGTGTTGCAAGGGTATTTTATAGAAAAATTAACAAAATATGTATTTTTTGCGCAAATATTTTGAAAATTTCTTTGTCAATTAACTTTTTTTATGTTATAACTTCAGTTCAATTTCACTTTTTGAGGAGAATCCTATGAAAAAATTGGCTCTTTTTGCTTTCGTAGCAGCTCTAGGCGTATTGTTTGTTGGTTGTGGAGATGACAAACCAAAACAAGAAGCTACTTCCACAGAAGCTCCAGCAACTGAAGCTACACCAGCTCCAGAAGCTAGCACAGAAGCTCCAGCAACTGAAGCTACACCAGCTCCAGAAGCTAGCACAGAAGCTCCAGCGGAAGCCAAAACAGAAGAAGCTAAATAAGGCTTTTTTGGATTTTATTCCGTCTTGCCTAGCTTAGAGATTCTAAGCTAGGTTTTTTTATGCCCTTTTTTTTTAGGGTTTTTACTTCTTTAGTTCTCTCTTGCTTTTTACTTCTTTTTTCTTTTCTTTATTTCTTTTTATTGGATTTTTAGTAGAGATTTCGCGTTTCCACGCTTGACAAAAAAAAAAAAACGGGCAAAATCACATAACAAAACTTCTAAATAAAGGATATGTGATGCAGACTTCCTTAGCTCGCTCGTGGCAAACTTCCCAAGCACAAAACTCCCAAGATTCACAAACTTCCCAAGTATCTGCCAAAACCTCCAAAATGCTTAAGGCACTATGTTTAGGTGCGTTTGTAGCGTGTGTAGCACAAGCGCAAAATCTAGACGCAGAGATAGAGAGACTAGAGAAGCAAAAAAAGATTTTGGAGCTAAAAAGGCAAAATAATCAACTCCAAAAGGAGCTAGATAGGACAGGCACGCGAAGCAATCCCCAAAATAGTGCGCCAAATAACTATCCAAACAACTATCAAAACACACAGGGCAACTACCCAAATAACAACTATCCAAACGCACAGCCAAAATCAAAGCAAAACTACCCGAAAGGAAATCAACCCCAATACTACGGTCCCCCTGCGCAAAATCAGCAGCAAAACAAAACAAGATACTACTATGAAGAAGAGGAAGATGATGAGGAAGTCATCTATACGAGCAAAAAAGACACAGACACGCAGTTTTATATCAGGCTTGAGGGCGGGGCTTATGCGGGTGGTTGGCTACGAGTAGCACCGTTGGCTGGACTTGAGCTAGGGGTTAAATTTAATAATGGTAGAATTTTCTTAGGCTCAAGCTATGCGTGGAGCAAAGGAAATCAATTTATCGTAGATGGGTATGTTGGCATAGGGTGGATTCCTAGACTTTTTGATAGTCCTGTGCGATTTGTGCTAGACTCATATATAGGTGGGAGTTATGGGGAGTGGAATGATACTTATGACAAAAACAATTGCTCTTCTACTTCTAAATCTATGAGTGATATTATAGGTGGCATTATTGGTGAAATGATTGGCGGCAATAAAGAAAATACTTGCAAACCTCAATATGTAGCATACAAGGCTAAAGGAGGAGGATTTTTAGCGGGGCTAAGGACAGGATTAGCCTTTGATATAGGTAGGCATACTTGGCTAGAGTTTGGCTGCAGGCTTGATGTTACAGTTGGCTCGCTTAATAATCTTTACGCTATTGGTTATGGCAGCTTTAGTGTGCTTTTTTAGAGAATCCAAATGAAATATCTCTATCATAATCTATGTAGATTTGTATGCGCGGTTTGCATATCTCTAGTGTGCGGTGTGGGGCTAAGCGGGTGTCTAGATGTCGTGCTGCCAACCGTCATAAATGAAATAACGCCAGCAAACACAGGCAAGAGTATCTATACACCAAAGCAGAGTCAAAATCTAGGATTTACCACCTTGCAAGGAAGCTCACTAGGTAGCAATCCTATGCAGGACAAAAGCAAAATCTGCTTTGCTAGCTTTTGGGACAATACAAAGCTAGCATTCCCCGTGCACTTTGAGTATAATCCTAGCCTAAATAGCGAGGGCAAATATAGCCCTAGCGGGACAAAAGCGCAAGGTGGCTTTGGCGAGATGAGGGGCAAAGGTGGGTTTTGCGTAGAAGTGGCGGGGGACTATCCTCTAGCTATATTTTCACTTGGCAAATATCCAAGCTATATCGTGTTTATCCCATCTTCTGGAGCGACTTACTGCATAAGGGGCGACATAATACTAGGAGGAGGAGCTGGGTCATCTCTAAGTTTGACAATGTCAAATCGCGCATATTGTGAGATGTTTTTCGCCACGATAAAAAAGAAAAAGAAGTAAGCTAGAAGCAGGGCATTTGTGGATTTTGCTGGGCATAGATTTTGGATAAAAAAGATTTTTTAGGCATTTTGTGGGAATGCAAAAATCTAGTGTTTGAATTATTGGGCTTATTTTATGAAAATGCTTGGTTTATAGTTGGGATACTTATATCTTTGATTTTGATATGCCTTATCTCATTTGCTATAAACAAATTGATTGCTAGCTTTTTTGAAATTTTGATTAAGGTTTTGCTTGGTTTTGTTTGCTTATCGTGTTTCATTATCGCAGTTGCTTGCTTTGTAAATAAATCTATTTGGGGAGGGGTAGGCTGGGCAGTAGCCTCTCTACTACTATTTTTGTATTTGCTTGCGTGTATAGGCTCTAACGATTCTATCAAAAAATTTAGCTCCACCACACCATAAAAATCTATGGAATCTTTATGGTGTGGCTTCTCTCTTTTCACTCGCCCAAAATCTCAATGCTTACAATACTATCCCCCTGCTTTAGCGAGTCAAGCACGACAAAGCTGTCTTTGTCCTGCTCCTCTATGCTACCAAATACCGTGTGCTCGCCGTCCAAATGAGGCAAATCCACAAAGCATAAAAAAAACTGACTGCCCCCTGTATCTCGCCCTGCGTGTGCCATAGAGAGTGCGCCTCGCTTGTGCTTGTGGGGATTGCTAGCTACTTCGCACGCGATAGCATAGCCCGGCCCGCCTGTGCCATCGCCTTTTGGGCAGCCACCTTGCGCGACAAACCCATCTATTACGCGATGAAATGTGAGATTGTCATAAAATCCGCTTTTTGCTAGAGTGGCGAAGTTGGTAACCGCTTGTGGTGCAGCCTCTCCAAAAAATCGCACGATAATATCGCCCTTGCTTGTGGCGATTTTTGCCTTTGCATAAGAAGCTAGCTCCTCTTTGCTTGGGCTAAATGTCTTTAGCTCTTTCATTTGTATCCTTTAGATTTAGTTTTGCACACTCTAATTAAGAGTGCTTAAAGCAACGCGTATTTTACCGATTTTGCATTTACCACATTTTAATGCTTGAAAAATTTATCTTGCTTTTTTGGCGTGAAATATTTTGGGCGTTAGTTAGTTTTATTTCTTTGTGTGGAATATTTGGAGTGGGAATCTTGGGGGTAAATGTGTGGAATCGTAGAATCTGCAAAAAATCTATGCCAAAGGTTTATCAAAATGCGCGTTTATAAAATCTGCAAAAATGCTATTGTTTTTGGTGTTTTGTGCTTTTTGGGCGGTTTTGTCGCGCTTGCAGAGGGGGCAGAGGAAGTAGGAACAGCAGAGAATACAGAGAAAGCAAAGGACGCAAAAAGCTCCCAAATCGCCAAGCAATTTGAAGCGATAAAAGAATCTAGCCAAGATTCTTCTAATGATAGCTTGGCAAAAGGCAAAGATTCTACACAATCCATCGCACAAGCTATCGCCCAAACTCCACCAAAGCCCAAAATCCCTACAAAAATCCCCACCCACAAGCCAGAAGCACTAAACCTCCCCGCCCCCAAAAAAGGCTTGCAAGATTTGCTCGTTATGCAGACTAGCTTGCCGCAGGATTTCCAAGAAGTGCAGAGAAGTTTCCCGTGGATTCGCTACATAGGACTTGCTATGGTAAGTTTTGATGATGGTAGCTATCGCAGTGGGTTTGGGCTACTACTACCTGATAAAATCTTTTTGACTTCTGCAGAGCTAGCGCACAATGCTTCTGCCTACCCAAAAGAAATGCTACTAAAAATGCGCGATGATAGTGCGGGCAACCTCATCTGCATAGCACAGCTTCGGCTAAAAGCACTTGATAAAGGGCGCGGGCTAGCACTATTTGAAGTGGAGGAATACACCGATGACTACTGCAATATCCGCGCTCAAAGCTACTACCACGCAAGGCTTATGAAAAACAATGCCTATGACATTGGCAAGCCTGCTGTGAGTGCAAGCGATTATTTCACAGTTACTACGACATTTAACAACCCCGATATAAGCGTGCTTCGCGTAGGCAGGGCAAATGCCCAAAGTGTGGAGCTACCTATACAAAACGACCAGCGCATAATCTTTGGGCGTCCGTTTTTTAGCCGAAGTGGTGTGCTACTAGGTATGGCAAGTATGCAGGAGAGCTCGTTTAAGCCGATGATTATCAGCAATGCTAAGATAAAGGAGTTTATCTGTGCTATGCGCACAAGCGGTGTAGTGCTACCTGCAAGTGTCGGCAAAATCTGCGCTGGAGCGCAAAAATACGCTACAAACTCTATGAGTGGCTTTGGAGTGCAAAAAAGCTCTCAAAAGGATTCTATCAAAAACTTTGTGCCAAAGTCCAAAACAGATGTGCAGAAGTTTAAGCAATATCTAGAGAGGCAAGAAGCCTGCCTAAATGATAAAGCTGCCAAAGAAGCAGGCTCGTATAAAAACGGCTCTTTTACAGGCAAAAATAGCGACTTCTATGAGTGCAAGATAGACTAGGGAGTGCAAGATAGACTAGCATTTTTTGGTTGACGGGTTTTGCATATTTGCAAGAAAAATTGTAGATAAATGTTTGCGCTAAAAAATGCTTTAGCGTGGGGCTAGAAGCGAATTCATCAGATGTGGATTGCCATTAAACAACGCGATACTATCACTCGTAAGTCGCACTTCTAGCTCTGTAATGCTACTAGATTCTATGGAAGAATCATATCTATCAGTAAGGTAGATAAACCGCTGATTGCTAGAGCCTACGAGATTGCGTGAGCTACTTTTTTGCTCTTGTATATATCGCCCATCGATTAGCACATCTAAGTAGGATAGTAGCTCTGCTCGCTCTTTTATATGAGAGTTTAGGATTTCTTTGTGTGTAAAACCACTAAAACAAATGATAGAAAGCCCCATTTGGCGTATTCCTTTGGCTAGCTTTGATAAACCTTTTGCTTGCAAAAACGGCTCTCCACCTAGAAAGGTTACTCCCTCAATATTGTGTGCTTTTTTTGATTGTGCGATTAGCTCTAGTAGTTTTTGTGTTGGCATAAGATTGCGCGGGATAAAGGGCTGTAAGGCTAGATTGCAGCAGTTTGGGCAGGCTAGATTGCAGCCTTGCACCCATATACAAAATCTCTTGCCTATGCCCTCTGCTTTTGTGCAAGGAATGAAGCGAGCGATATTTAGCAAATTTACTCCTTAATGTGATTAAATCTAGACAAGCTAAATCTATGCTTTATACAAATTCTATTTTTAGTCCCTCATCGCTACTACGCGAAATCTTTAGCACTTTGTTTGCATACTCATCACTTTCAAAAATCGCATTTGAAATAGGGTCGATGAGAGAATCTACCGCCGCGTTTAAAATCCCTCTCCCACCACTACTAGAGCCACCCTGCTTCAAAAAATCATCAATCATTGGATTTAGTGCGGAGTCTTGCAAATCTAGCGAGGTGATTTTATACTTGCTTTGTAGAAGTGCTTCTAGATTTGATAGTTTGGATTGTATGATTTCACGCAAAATGTCTTTATTGTCGATGTGATTAAAGGCAGTGATATTGTTGCCAATGCGGTTTAGCAATTCTGGGCGATTGAGCTTATCCCTAAAGTGCTCTTGCACAGCTTGTATAAACTCTTTTTCGCTTTTAGCCGTGCTTGCACCGATATTTGAGGTAAAAATAATCACAGATTCCGTGAAGCTAACTGTCTCTCCTCTGCCATCGGTAAGTCGCCCATCCTCTAAAATCTGCAAAAATTTATCTAAGATTCTTGGGTGTGCTTTTTCGATTTCATCAAATAGTAGCACGCAAAATGGACGCTTCTTTAGGGCGTTTGTAAGCTGTCCACCCTCCTCATAGCCTACATATCCGGGTGGAGCACCTACTAGCCTTTGGTCGCTGTGTTCGTGATTATACTCACTCATATCAAAACGGATACACAAATCCTCATCGCCAAATAATGCTTGTGCTAATGCTTTTGCTAATTCTGTTTTGCCAACTCCTGTGGGTCCTACAAAAAATAGTGCGCCTTTTGGTGTTTTTCTAGCACTTGAGTGCTGAATCCCAGATAGTCCCGTATATGCGCGAAGCACCATTTGAACGACTTTATCTACCGCGCTATCTTGTCCTTTTACACGCTTTTTTAGTGTGGTTTTTAGCTCACGCACTGTGGATTTGTTTAGCGATTCCCACGGGCTAGTTTTTGTGCCATATTTGTAGCGATAGATTAGGTCTTTGTGATTTATGTGCTCACCTTGTAGCGTGCAATATGCTAGCAAATCACGCAAATGCAAAATATCCCTAATGCTAAGCCCCTCCAAATGGTCGATAAACTCCTCTTGTGCCGTAGAATCTTGTAGCAATTCTTGGCTAAAGTCAAAAGTAGTCATATTGATAAATGTTTCTCTTGTAGCTCTATCTGGCATAGGGATAGCAATATCCCTAATAGAAGCATTGTTTTGCGATAGAATCAGAGGGATATGCGCTAGATTTTGCACGATTAGAATGATTAGTGGCTGTGGTCTGCCTCTATCGCTAGATTCTGCAAAGTGTGATTGGCTCACACACTCACGCAAAAACATCAAAGTCTTTTTGTCATTGCTATCAAGCTGCGTGGCATTTGGCATAGCAAATGAAGCATAGTTTGCAATAAATGCCACTCTTTTTTGCTCTGCCTCATCGCTTTCATCTGCTTGCCTAAATGCGGAGCGAATCATCGCAAAAAATTCTGTTGTATCCGTTTTTTGTGCTTCTTTTTGGCTAGATTCATCATCAAAATCAATTGGCACACCGCTACTTGGCTCTTTGTGCAAAGATGATATTTTTGTATTATCTGCGCCATTTAGCCTATCCCAAAAGCATAGCTGTGTATATCCCACTTCGCGCAAAATCTCTTCAAGTCGCTTCTGCAAAAGGACAAAATCCTCTACGATTGGCGAGTAGAAATAATCCTCTACATTGCCGTGCAAAATCAGCATTTTGTTGGCAAAAATTTGTGTGCGCAAAAACGCCACCCATTCGCCCTCTTTGTTTTGCTTATCTAAACTTACGCTAGCCATTGTGTCCTCCTGTATTGGTATGTGTGGGTGCTGGGATTGGTTTTGCGCTTTTTTTGATTCTATCGGGATTGCCCTCTATTAGCTTTATATGGCTTGTGTCGATGCTGTATATGGATTTTAGGATTTCTAGTACCTTAGAGCTTCCCTCAAAGCAAGAATCCCCCTCATATCCCTTAAACTCATAGCGCACACCCAAATCATTGATAGCAAAGCTCGCTCTCTCGCCACTGAAGTTTTTCCCCTCAATTATAAAGGTATTTTGCTCTGGCTCAAACCTAGCTTTTGAATCTAGCCCTATGCTATCAAGTGCTTTTTTGATAGATTTTAGATTGTCATATCTTTGCTCCTCGTTTTGGATATGGCTCATAAACTCTTCGCCAATGCCAAATATTTTATCTCTTAGCTCGCTAAAATTTGCGCTAGTCATATCTCGCTCTTTGATTGCTTGGCGCATAGATTGTATGCTTACGCTTAGATTTTTAGCTAAGCAGTCTTTGACTTCTTTGATAGTGAAGTCCTCTCTAAATGTGTTATCTCGCAGTGTCTCTAGAGCGTCTAGTTGCTCATTTAGCAAGCGATTCTCTGTGGCAAAAGCTTCTTCTTCTTTTGCAATGAGGGCTTGACTTTGAGATAAAATCTGTCGTTGTCTTTCTTGCAGTCGCAAAGCTGTATTTAGATTTTGCTTTGCTTGGCTGTGTATGTTGTTGATTTTTTGCGTTTGCTCTGCTGCATATTTCTCTACATACCACGAGCCACCATAGATGTCTTCTTGTAATTGTGGCAGGGCAGAATCCAAATCAGCACCTTGCTTTAGCGTTTCTAGCTCATTTTGCAATGTGTCAAATTCACATTGCAAATGCTCATGCACGCTAGTCTTTTTCTCTAGTATGACTAATATGCGGCGGATTTTATCTCTCATACCTATGATTTGCTTTGATTTTATGCGGTGATTATCTAGCTGTGCTTGTGTGATATGGCTCATTTCTTTTTCCTTTTCTTTTGGGATTGATTGACTTGAGAGTCATTGATACCTGCGTAGAGTTTTTCTAGTTGCCCTCCATTTGCAACATTTGCCATTGTGCCATTTGCCCTTGCGCATAGATTGTTATCACTGCTCCTAATCCACACCTTTTTTACAAGCGATTCTCTCAAAGGGTCGCTTAAAAAATCTTTTGCGATTTCTATGAGGCTATCATCTGTGCCAACCCCATCGTAGTCAAAATCATCATATTTATCAAAGCTAGATTTGGCCAAAAAGCGATTGACTTCGCGCACTTTTTGCGCTCTTTCATCATCGCCATTTTTTAGCCCATCTAGCTCTTTTAGGACAGATTTTGGGACTATGTTATACAAATCACGCATTTTGGATTCTAGGGATTTACTAAAGTCAATAAGTGCGCTTGTATCCCATATAGCGATAGTTTTGGCATTATATTTTTTGAAGTAATCAATATGCTCAAAAATACCCGCGCTAAATTCGCGCAGATTTTCTAAAATCTCTTTGGTGTGGTTTATATCGCATTCTTTTTGTAGCTTGTCGTGCACTTCGCTCAATCCTTGTAGCAGCTTAAGCTTGTCGCTTGGGTGGATTGCACTTGCTAATTGAGTGTGTAAATCAATGATTTTATACGCATTGTGCGAGGTAAAGCTAGCAAACTCATTTGTGTTATCTATACTTTGATTTGTTGCTAGTTTGTCAAATTCTCTAAATAGCTCTTGGGATAGGGTGCGATTGCTTAGGGCAATGTCTTGAGTGCTTTTATCAAGTAGCTTGTATTGACTAGCTCGCCTTATATCAGCTAGATTTTGTTTTGGCATATTTTTGATAAATACAGGTTTAATCCACTCATATATTGTCTCTAGTGAATCATCTTTTAGCGTGGCTAGCAAAGTATCGCTTAGAGTGCCTTTTGTAAGTGGGGGATTTTGGCAGTATTTCTCAAATAATTGCTTTGCTTCCTCGCTTCTGCCTTGTGATTTGTGAGTGGCGATAGCGTGCAATCTATCGATATACTCTCGCCCCTCCAAGCACTTGCCAAATAAAAACATTTTTAGATTTTTATTTGCGGGGATATTTTGTTCAAAATAGCGCGTGATGAAGCGCATAATAGGGGATTTTTGTAGTTTGTTTATCTCTGTTTGTATATCGTGTAGCTCTACTTGCTCTTTATCGTGCTCTCTATTATCGTGCGTTTGGAGTGCGATAGAGAGTGGTTTGGGGTTTGGCTTTGCACCAAGTCCGTGTAGTGCTATGTAGCACTTAAGAGAATCAATAATCTCACTAAAATCACGATATTTTTTATACTCGTTTTGTAGGTAGGATATGACTTGCTTTTTTACGCTAGTGATTTTTGAAGAGTCGTTTTTTGCTTCAATTATGGGGATTTGTAGCGTTTTGGTGCGCTGTTTTGACATTTTTAGCTTGGCATTGTAGAGCGTATAAAGTGAGTCTTTATCAATCCACTGCCCACATTCTAGCTCGAAATCATTAGGAATGACTATTTCATTATACTCCTCCTGCCCATCTGCTTTTTGTGTGGATTTGCCCAAATCATTCTCAAGCAAAATGAAAAGTGCGTCTTTATTGTTGTGATTTTGGCGTATCGCTTCTATCGCATTTGCCCTGCCTATACATAGATTATCGCTTATTTGATACTCAAAGCTATATGTGGCATTATTTTGTGGGCTAGATTGGGTTTGGTGCAAATCGGCAAAGTTCTTACCACCTGCTTGCGTGCTGATAAATACCTCATCTAGTAGTTTTTGAATCACGCTTGTATCACTTAGTCCATTTAGATAGTCTGCAAACTTTTTACTTGGAGAAGCAAACTCAATCACGCGCTCGCTCATATCGATACGAATATCAAGTGTTGTATCTTTGCTAAGCCGCTCTTTCTCAATACCCTCAACCTTTAGATTGAAGTGTTTTTCTAAGCCATTGGCGATAAAGTCTTTAAGCTCATCTATTTTTGGGATAAAATCTTTTTTAAGCTCATTTGGACTACTTGCTTTGTCGGATTTGCGCATAGAAAATACATCATCAGCGAAGCAATCATAATAGATTGTTTTAGATTCTTTCTCTCTATCGCCTAGTATGTATCCACGGTCATAAAAATCACGCATTTCCTTGCTAATGCGTATATCCTTTAGTGGCGATTGCATAATAGACTTTTGCTCGCTAGAATCCGTGCTAGAAATAATATCCCTTGTGGTTAGATTTTCTTGTATCATTGAGTATAGTAGCGATTTTGGCAAGTGAAATGAAAAATCACGCGGGATAGATTCTATCATTTCCTCTAAGCTATAATCCCCCCGCTTTTCCTTATAGTGCATAATCATACTTAGCACAAAAAACTCTATGTCATTCATTAGACGCTCTTGCTTGGAGTAAGAATAGCTTGTCTCTAGCTCAAGGTAGGGTGTGGCGATGATAAATCGCTTATAAAAAGTGCTCATTGTTACCCTTTGTGTGGTTTATCTGTGCTTGTGTAATCACTAGATTTGTAATGAATAATGTCTTTTAGCTTTTTATTTACTACGAAGCATTTTTGTGATTGGCGCATTGTTTGGTAGCATAGTTTTGCTTCCTTATCGCCAAATGATAGTTGAACTCTATCAAATGCTTCATTGCACGCTATGACTATGAGTAGTTGCCTTGCACGAGAAAAAGCCACATTTACACGGCGATAGTCTTTGATGAAGCGATTGTGGCTAATACCTTTATCCGTGCGGACAAGGGATACGATGATGACATCTTTTTCTTTGCCCTGAAAGTCATCGACTGTGGATATGTCTATGTCTAAATCTTTAGAATAGTCTTTATCCTTGCGGATATTTCTAAGCTCTCCTACTTGCGCACCATAAAAGCTAATCACTCCTATTTCTTTGCGCTTACTTTGGGCGAGATTGTGCTTAGTTTTGTGCGCTTTATACACGATAGCCATATCTTTGATGATTTTTCTTATGACTTTTGCTTCTTGCATATTGCGCTTAGAGGTGCTGTGCTCTGGAGCGTCTTCACAGCTAGTGCTACTATCTATCCATAGTATATGTCTATGCCCTATACCATATAGCTCCCCAAACTCGTGCGCTCTGCTCTCATCTGGATTTGGCAGTCCGCATTGTAGTCGCTTGTCATTATAAAAGTGGTTTATAAACTCCATAATGTGTGGATGCATACGAAACTGTGTAGTCAGTCTCGACTTGGCACTATCGGGGAAAATCTCAAAAAACTGCGTGAATTTAGAATACTCAATTAGATTTTTGTATCTCTCAAACATTTCATCTGAAATATTAAGCATTTCTGTTATCTCTTCTTTTTGTATGCCCTCTTTAAATATCGGTGGGAGCTGGTGCTGGTCGCCCACTAGGATAAGCCTTTTTGCCCTCTGCATTGGTAGTAGCATTTCAATAGCATTCATCTTGCTTACCTCATCGACAATTACGACATCAAATATGATTGGTGTTTCTTTCTCATCTTGCATTATGGAGAGTTTTTTTGGGTTGATATTGCAAGTAGCAGCATAGACATTTGCGCAAATCTTTATGCCCTCCATTACATTGGCATATCTAGTGGAGTTTTCACTACTTTTTGCACTCTGCTTTGATTGTAGTAAGTCATTTGCGATTTTTTCTAGCTCTTGCTCGCTTATGTTTTTGTCGTTTTTTTTGGCAATATCACGCAAAATCTTTTTTAGCTCTTTTTCATTGGTAGTGGCATTTGTGGCAAATCCTTTTTGCATTTGCCTTAGCTCTTCTATGTCTAGTCCAAGTTTTTGGACTATCGTTTGGGGTATTGTTTGGAATGCGGATTCTTTGCTAGGCATTGCTAGAGAATCTAGCTTTTGATAGATAGCTAGCTTTTCTTGCAGGTGCTTGATATGTGCTTTTAGTTCACTATGCGTGATTTGAATCGTGCCTTGTGAGTGGGTATTTTTGCCAAAATCTAGCTTCTTTGCAATCTCTTCTAGGGTGGATTGTATAGAGTCTTTGCGCTTGGATAGGGAATCTCGCTTTTGTGTCTGCTCGCTGATTTTTTCTTGGATTTTATCTTGTAGCTTTTGTGCTTGCTCTTTCGTGTTGATTGTGTTGGCATTTATGTGGTTTTTGAATTGCTTGATTATGTTGGGTGGAGTATCGCCTATGCAGCTTTGCATTAGCGTGTGAATCTCTTTGTTTCGCGCTTCTTCGCCTTTTTCCCATAGAGTTTGCCACTGCTGATTTGGCTTATTTGGCTCATCGCTACTTGCATACTTGCCAAGAAAGCTATGAGTGCCTTGCTCGCACAAAAACTTATGGAATCTCTCGCACTGCTCCTTTAGCACAGATTTTGGAATGCTCCGCAAGATAGAGAGATTGGCACTATCCAAATCTTTGCAGACGGTATCTATGTATGCAAAAAAGCTAGATTGTATAACTGTGTCTTGCTCTTGTCTTGCACTTGTGATACTAGATTCTAGCTTGTGCAAGTCTTTATCTATCTGTATAAATTCACTGTATGTGCTTATATACTTATCAATGTCCTTGCCATAAGTGTCGATAAACTCACGGATTTTGCCACGATATTGGTATATAAAGTAGTCTATCACTTGAGAATCATTGGCAAATAGCTTGTCTTGGATTTTGTCCTCACTACCGATACGCGTGGGGAAAATCCTCTCATCTTTTGGCAATCGCTCTAAGACATTATCTACTGCGAGATTTGACTGCGAGGTTAGCCAAATCTTTTTGCCTTGTGCGGTGTATTGGGCTATTAGCTCGGCTATGACGGTGGTTTTGCCCGTGCCGGGTGGTCCTTGGATTAGGTAGATGGGAGTAGGGCTAGATAGGGCTTTGGATATGGTTTCTTTTTGGTCGGGGGTTAGAGATTTGTTAAAATAATTTATAGAGTTGATATTGTGGGGGGGGGGGAGGCAAAACTTCGCTTTGTTTTTTGAGCAGGGTCTATTATCGCTTGGCTTGTGCTTGTCGCCATTTCTTTAAGAAAATAAGTCTCTGGATTAAAAAATATGTCATTTAGTGGTAAGTCTTTGGAGTGATTGTCGCAGTTTTTTACCCACCTGTCGATTTGGATTTTATCTCGTATGATATTTGTGCTTATTAGGACTTCTTCTAAGTTTTGTGCGTCTTTGTCTCTGATACTCTTAGAAGCACGCACGGTAAGAGAAGCTGATAGCACATCTGTGTAGTTTTCATCTTGCTGAAAACCACTTATATCAAGCACATCAAAAGCTCTAAGTTTTCTCTCTTGCTTCTCTAAGTCATCTTGGCTATATAGCACATATTCGCCACCCTTGCCTTTTTTGGATTTTTTTATTTGACTAGCACAGTAGTTGGCATTAGCTTTGCTATCTTTGTCGTTTGAGACATATATTTTGTAGCGATATGCCAAGATAGGCTTGATAGCTGATTTGGTAGCACCTTTGCTTGCAGATTTGCCATTTGGTGGATTTTCATTGATACTTTCTGCTTCATCTTCGTATTCTATATCATCACTCTCTACTTCGTATTTGACTTTGTCCTCATACTCTACCTCTGCTTGTGGGATTCCTCTTTTTTGTGCTTGCTTTTGGACTATGTTGTAGAGATTTGCACGCACGAAGTTTTCTAAGTAGTCTTTGTAGATAGCAAACTCCCTCTCATAGGGGTAGCTTAAGGCTTGCTTTATCTCATCATCATCTAGGATAAAAGGCTCTTCATTTTCACTAAAATCCCCATAGAAAAAGCTCGCTTCAATCTCTATATGTGGCACAGAGTCTAAGTCATCGATTTGTAAGCCATTTGGCAGAGTTGCATTTATGGCATTTATAGCGTCCTGCGTGTCGTGGTAAATATTGTCATTTACCCAAAACCACCTATCATTTTGCTCACTACTTCGCTTAGGCTTATTTGCAGAGCACTGTATGAACTCATCTTTTTCGTTTTTAAAAAGATATGTGTTTGTATCAACTTTGTAAAGTGTGTAGTTGAGGTAATAATCATCTCCAAAAGATTCTATCACTTCATCTTCATCGCCAAGAAATGGTGTCTTTTGAGAATCAGAAAACGCTAATGAAATGGTAAATTCTGTGGATTGTGGCAAGGCAGACTCCTTGTGATTTGATATGGTGTTTAGACAATTTATTTTTGGTGTAGCTTTGTGGTAGTGTAGAAGTATTTTACAAAAGTAGATAAAACCTTGACTTTTATTTTGCTAGAAAGTTTTGCTTAAGTGAGTGAAAATCTTGCGTAGAAAATATCGCAGGGCTTGAAGTCCCAAAATCACGCAGCTATCAGCAGTGCAAGACTTTGGGACATATCATCTACTATGCAAAATCTAGAGCTAGACTTTGCTAAGGGCGCAAAAACGCCCAAAACAAAGCTAGAATCTAGCTAGCAGCTATAAGTAGTGATAAATTCAAATGGGTGTGGGCGTCCCTCCCAAGGCCAGATTTCGGTTTCAAACTTATATTGCTTGTAAGTTTGGATAAAGTCCTCGCTAAAGACTTCGCCTTTCTTTAGATACTCTTTGTCTTGGAGCATTTCTTCTATGGCGTGGCGAAGTGTGTGTGGAAGCTGCTTTATGCCTTTTGCACGGATTTCATCAAGCGTTAGCTCAAAGAGATTCATCTCCATTGGTTTGCCCGGGTCGATTTTGTTTGTGATTCCATCTAGTCCTGCCATAAGCAGTGCGGCAAACGCTAGGTAAGGATTGCTCGAGCTATCGGGGAATCGAAACTCCATTCGCTTTGCTTTCTCGCCACTATTGTATGGTATGCGGATACTTGCGCTACGATTTTGCGCAGAATAAGTAAGGATACTAGGGGCTTCAAATCCCGGGATAAGCCTTTTATACGAGTTTGTGCTAGCGTTGGTAAAGGCTGCTAGAGGGCGAGCGTGCTTTAGCACACCACCTAAGAAGTGCAGTGCCATATCGCTAAGCCCCTCATAAGCATTCCCTGCAAAAAGATTTTTGCCACCTTTCCAGATGCTAATGTGTGTGTGCATACCGCTTCCGTTGTCGTTATACAGCGGCTTTGGCATAAATGTCGCGGTTTTGCCATTTAGGTGGGCTACCATTTTTACGACATATTTAAACTTTTGGATATTATCCGCCGCTTCTACAAGAGTGCCAAACTTCACGCCGATTTCGCCTTGTCCTTGAGCGACTTCGTGGTGGAGGACAAAAGTCTCTAGCCCCACTTGGTTTAGCACTTTTACCATTTCAGCACGCAAATCCATCATCGTATCCACAGGTGGCACGGGGAAGTAGCCACCTTTTGTGCCCGGGCGGTGTCCTATATTTACGCCATCAAACTCTTTGTCGCGATTCCACTCGCCCTCTTCGGTGTCGATTTCATAGTATTGGCAGTTTACCGCGCTTTTCATTTTGATAGAATCAAAGACAAAAAATTCATTCTCTGGTCCGAAATACGCGACATCGCCTACACCACTAGAGCGCAGATATTCGCTCGCTCTTTTTGCGATAGAGCGGGGGCATTTCTCATAGGGCTCGTTTTTATAAATATCCCAAATATCACAAAATACTACTGCTGTGGTATCTGCGGTAAATGGGTCGATGAAGTATCGCACAGGGTCAGGGATAAGAATCATATCGGATTTGTTGATAGGCTGCCACGCAGGAAGTGAGCTACCATCAAATGGAATCCCTGCAAAGCTGTCCTCATTCACAGCATTTGCAGAAAATCCAAGATGATGCCACACGCCTTTTATATCAGTGAAGCGAAAATCGATGAATTCTACCTCGTTTTCTTTGCAAAACGCAAAAAACTCCGCAACCGCCTTTTTGTCAATGGCTTTTTTGCTCATTAGTTCTCCTTTTGGATTTGTTGGCAAGGGCGTAAGAAGTGGAAGTCTAAAAAAGGGGGTTGCTTTGCTAAGAGGAGAGAATCTGCATCGTGGCTCAAGTGTAAAGCTTACAAAACTAAAGCTTAAGAAACATCGATAAGAAGTAGCATTATGCAATCCCTTATTAGGCTTTACTTCTAGTAGCACAATGCAAGCGAATTTTAGCATTTTTTGATTATTTTTGAGAGAGATTTTGGGGGATTTTTGTGCGGATTTGTGTAGATTTGGAGTAGATTTTGCCAAGTGGATTTGGTAAGGTAAAGGGATTTTATACTTTTGTGATTTTGTGTGGGTTGGCAATGTACTTTTGTAATTGCTTAGTATCTTTTAGATTTTTACAAGCCTTTGTAAGTTTTTTCATCTCGTTTTGTGATTTTTACTATTTCTATGATTTGAAATTCGTCATTTTCTACAATGCCTATAATACGATAATCGCCAAGTCTCCACCGATATAGATTATTACCAAAACCTTTTAAATGCTTTGAGTTTGGTAGGGCGCAAGGATTTTTGGTGGTTACTAAAGTGTTTTTAAAAAATAATCAATTTTATCAAAATCGTGCGGTGCTGATTTTTCGAGTTTAGTTAAAAATTTATCTGCTTTTTTGGACAACCTAATCTCATAACTCATCAGCATAATCCTTATAGACTAGGTTTTCTACTTCTTTAGCTAAGGATTCTTGCTCTTTCTTTGTGCGTAGCATTTCCCTTTGTCTTGCGATTTTGTAGGATTTGGATTCTATGTATGGCACAGATTTTTGATTATCTGTGCTTTCTTTTATTTTGGATTTTAGAAAAAAGGCTAGTTCTTGCACATCTTTTAATTTAGCTTGAGATTCTTGGCGAATCTTTTGCTCTTTTTTTTCTACACTCATTAGCGCGTTCGTTAGCTGTTTTTTGCTCATATTTTCATATTTTGCATAATCTATCATTGTCGCTCCTTTTGTATCTTAGCTTGGCAAAATTGTATCATATTTTACACAAACTCGCTTATTTTGCGCACGCCTAGAATGCACTCAAAATCTTTGTGGCAAGAGTTTTTGTGGGTAGAATCTTTGCAAATATCCTTGATAGAATCGCTATGAGAGTTTTTGGCAAAATCGCTAATAGAATCTTTGTGAGAACATTTGATAGAAGCATTAGATGCGTTTTTGGCGTAGTCTTTTTTGGCAAATATGTCTTCTATGGAGATGTCTGGCTTTTTTAGGCTTAAGTCTATTTTTGTGATAGTGGGATAGGAGGTTTTTAGCGAGGAGATAATCTCATCTAGGGCGTTTTCTAGCAAGCCGTATTTGCGCTGCTTTAGCATAGTAGCGATATGTTCTACTATCTCTACATAGTCCAAATACTCACTTAAGCACTTTTGTCCTGCCAAGTCCGCGAAATCCCTCAATCCGCTATGAGAGCTTTCGTCCAAATCTTTTTTCGCGCTCTCACTTTTGTCTTTCCTATCATTTTGCCTCTCATCACTTCTGCTCTCATAGTGTATGCTTGCATTTATTAGCACCCTTTGTGGTGTCTCTCTCTCGCTAGGTAGCACCCCTATGATAGCCTCTATACAGAGATTTTCTATGAGAATCTCATAGCCCATACCAAACCCCAATCACACAAAATCTATCAAAACCTATCAAAAACACAAATCTAGCATAAAGTCTAAACAAGCTATAAAACCTTGCTTTCTTGTCCCTTAAATAGTCGCATAATGTTTGGGATATGTGTGTAGAGAATGATTAGCCCGATAAGCACGATTGGCGTGTGGCTGTTTATCTGGGCGGTGATGTCTATGCTAGGAGGCAATGGCAAAAGATAAGGAATCACAAAGGTAAGCACTACACCACTTAGCACGCCTGTGAGTGAGGAGAGCGAAGAGACTTTGAAAACCTTGCCAACCACTGCCCACACCACAAGTCCCAATGCCCCCTCAATAGGCATAAGCAAAATCACCGAGCCAATCGCGGTAGAAACCCCCTTGCCCCCGTGAAATCCCAAATACGGACTATAACAATGCCCAAGCACAGCCAAAATCGCCATAAACCACTGCGCACCATAAGGCAATCCCACAGCTTTAGCAAGTGCTATGATGACCGTGCCTTTTATCGCATCAAGTATGAGAGTGGCGATAGAGATTAGCTTCGCTCTTTTGGGGTCGTGCTCTTTTAGCGCGCGATAGACATTTGTAGCACCGATACTGCCCGAGCCTATTTTTCGCAAATCGATTCCATAAAGCACTTTGGTAAGCATAACGCCAAATGGTATCCCACCCACAAAAAACGCAAGCAGATAAAACCACAGATTGATATAGTTGGTAAAAAACTCCATTTTTGCTCCTTACTTTGCCCTTTTGTCAAATCCTTAAACAACTAGATTTTGAAAACGACAGATTTAGAATCTAGCATTTTTCAAACCTACTTCTTGCGGATTTTATTTATTTGATTTTGTGTTTTTGCGCACGAGCGCACACGAATTTGTGCGCAAATTCTAGTGTTGAATTTTAAAAAGCAAAAATACTAGCACAAAAAGGATAATTTAGAATAATCTCATTTTTTGATAAATTTTGATATGTTTGGGATAATGCTTTTTGGCAATGTTTTTATTTGGATTTTTGTTTTTTGCCCTACAAATCACACGCCAAATCATAAGCGCGACTAGCCACTTCAAATCTACACAAATCCACTACTATAAAAGCAAATCTCGCTTAAAAGTGCCTACTATAATGATATATTTCACTTTTTCTAATTAAATTTCGCATAGATTTTATGCAAATTGACAATTTCTAAATGATTTTGTTACCAAACATTGTATTAAATTTCTCATTTATATGCCAAGTTTGAAAATCTAAAGTCGTTTAGATTTTGCTATGGTTTTGTTGCGCGTTGCAAATGCGTTATAAACTCGTAGCAAACAACTGCATATAAAACATCTAAGGAGTAAGGAGAGTAGATGCGCTATAAAATTCTCATTGCTGCGATAATCTTTGTGGGCGGATTTATAGTGGGAAATGGCGCGTATAGCCTCTATAATGCGGATACTCTAAGCTATCTCTCAAGCGATTCTAGCGCGTGCAACAACTGCCATGTGATGAATGAAGTCTATGCTGATTATCACAAGGCATCTCACCACGAGCTAAATTGTATAGAGTGCCACTTGCCTCATTCTTTTGTGCGCAAATGGGCTGCCAAAGCCCAAACAGGCTTAGGGCACGCTTATCATTTCACTTTTGATAAGTCATTGCCACAGCACTTTAGCGCAAATAGCGATACAAAGAAATGGGCGCAAGAGAATTGTATCCGTTGCCACGGCGACTACGCACACAATGCCATAAACCCAACGCTAAATCCAAATAGCACAAAAGACGCGCTAAATTGTGTTTCTTGCCACAGCAGTGTGGGGCATTTGCGCTAGCTAGTCTAGGCGAAATAAATCACCAACCAAACACCAAAAGGAGTAGAAAATGAACAACAACAAAAAATTGTGGGGAATCCTAGCAATAGGTTTGATAGTAGGCTTTGTAGTGGCTTATATCAGCGCAGACATAGGAGAGAAAAAAGGCGAGCAAATCGCGCTAGCTAGCGCAAATATGGCAGGAATCAGCGATGATGACCCTAGATTTACCACTTGGGGCAAGGCTTTCCCAGAGCATTTGGACTCTTATCTAAAGGGCGCGAACTATGAGCCTGTGCCAACGAAATTCGGCGGAAATCTATCATACAACAAACTTGATAGATTCCCTCAACTTGTGAGAATGTGGGCAGGGTATCCATTTTCGGTGGATTTTAATGAAGAGCGACATCATTTCTATATCCAATCTGACCAAATGAAAACCGCTAGAAACAACAAAGACTTGCTAAATTCTGCGGGGCTAAAGGCGTTTGGCGGGCAACCAACTGCGTGTATGAACTGCCACAGCGGATGGACAAAATGGCTTATTGATAATGTGGCGGGCGGGGATTTTGTGAAGTTTAATAGCGCGAAGTATTGGACAATGATAAAAAATGTCCCAACAATGGATAATCAAGCACCCGATAGCAAAGAGCACACAGGGCTTCACGGAGGCACACGAATGGGGCTTACTTGTGCGGACTGCCACTCTCCAAACGATATGAGTTTGCGACTTACTCGCCCAGCCCTCATAGAAGCACTTGTGGATAGAGGCTACGAAAAAGACTCAAAACAAGGCATAAAAGCATCTCGCCAAGAAATGAGAACCCTTGTATGTGCGCAATGCCATGTAGAATACTACTTCAAATCCACAGGCTCAAAAGTCGCCACTATGGGTGAATCTATCGCTAGCAATCCAAATGCAAAATGGCTTGATGGCTCACAAAAGACTTATGAGCAGATTGATTATTGGCGTGATGGCAACAAGCCAACAGAAGTAACCGTAGATGGACTTACACTTGCATTCCCTTGGAGCGAGTGGAAAAAAGGCGAGCCATTTAGAATCGAAATGCTTGATGACTACTATGACAAAGTGCGCGAGAAATTCCCGCAGGATTGGGTGCATAAAGAAACAAAAGCTCCTATGATAAAAATCCAACACCCAGAGACAGAATTTGCAAGTGGTGGTATCCACGCTCAAAATGGCGTATCTTGTGCGGACTGCCATATGCCTTATACACGAGGTGGAGCAAAAAAAATCACAAGCCACGAATTTACCTCTCCGCTTAGAGATGTCAATGCTGCGTGCAAATCCTGCCACGCACAGCCTGAAGAGTATCTAAAAGCCCAAGTATATAGCATACAAACTTCTATCGCTTCTATGCAGAGAAGTGCAGAATACGCCATAGTAAGCCTTATCGAGGATATAAAAAATGTCCGCGCCGCTATGGGCAATCTAGCAAAATACCAAACTGATGGCAAAGCTGATGACAAAAAAATCTCTGCCGCGCTAAAAGAAGTGCTTGAATTGCATAGAAAATCTCAAATGAGAGCAGACTTTGTCAATGCGGAAAACTCCACAGGATTCCACAATCCTACTGAAGCAGCTCGCATAATGGGGCAATCTATCGCTATGGCAAAAGAGGGACAAGGACTACTTGTAGTGCTAGCTCAAAAAGATGGCATAACTATCACTCCTTCCAATCTAGGATTTAAAGAAATCCAAAAATACGCACCGGGACTATTGCGCTACCCAGCTGATATGGACGGACACAAAAAAGGCGACATCTACTATGATGAGCACGATGAAAAAGATGTAAACCGCGCACCTGCTAAGGATTTGCTAGAGCTTGATGAAAATCTAGCTCCCTACAACTACAAAAAAATCATCAAGCCTCTCACAAGCGCGAAATAAGGCTAGCTAAGTTAGATTGAGGAGGGTTTAAGAAAAAAAAGGGGGGGGGGAGAGCGAAGTGTATTTTTTTTTTGGTAATTTTCGCTCCTATGTGGAAGTGGGAAGAAGAAGTGGAGAAAAAAGATATGACAAATATAAGGAGGGGATTTGTCCTATCTAGGTGTTTTTGTCATAGATTTGCCTTTAGCTTCAGCAAAGACTCTGTTTTTTAAGCATTTTGCTAAATGCCTTATTTGGATTCTCTTTATTTGTGGACTTTCTTGCAAAATCTTTAATCATCTTTGCCTATTTTTCACTCATTTTCCGCGTTCATTTCCACTCATTTTTTTACGCTTATATCCCTACTCATTTTGAACTCATCACCCCCTCACTTTTTGGCTTGCTTTTGTGCTGTTTTTGTTTATTTATTTGGCTTATCTTGTGGATTATCAGGGTCATAGATTTTATTTGTTTTGCTAGGGCGGATTTGGTTATCTAGCTTGCGCATATCAAATGGCTTGCCACCATTACTAAGGGTTAGAATCTGCTTTTTGAAGTCATAGCTATTGTTTGCTTCATTGTAAGTGCCACCTGTGATTTTAGCGATATTTTTTAGAAATTCTAGATTCGGACTTAGTGCAAAAGCGTGGATTTTGACTAGATTATCTGCGTTTTGTGGCGAGTTTTTGACAATGCTTGCGTTAATGCTTTTGGTTAGATTTAGCATTGTTTGTGTGTTGCGCGTATCATCTGGGCTTCCTGCTACGATGAGATAGACTTCCTTTTTTAGTCCATTATCTTTGGTAAAGTTTTTTATGGAGCGGATTATTGCAGCATTTGTAAGCACGACAGTAGACTTGATAGCTTGCACGCTATTTACCGTGTTTGCAAACTCTTGGACATCATAAAAAGTGCCCAAATTCTCCGTGCCTCTATTTGAGAAAATCACAAGCGAAATCTTCGCAAACTGCTTCTCCCTATCTCCTAAAATATGCTTTGCTACAAAGGGAGCGATTTCCTTAAACGCTTCTATGTAGCCTTTCATTGAGGCATTGACATTAAGCGCGATTGCGACTTCTTTTGTGGGATTTTTGCTAAGGTAGATATTAAAATCGCCATTGCGAAAGTTGCTAATCTTAAAGCTCTGCTTCTCACAAATTGCCTTGATTTCTAGTGTGCCATTATCCAAAGTGCCGTTTGTAAGCGTGTAAGATATGCGTCTATCCGCGCTTAGGTAAAGATTTGCATTAGAAGTGTTATCAAAGATTCCGCCATATAGCACACTGCCATTAAAAGCGATAGTGCGAGTTTTAGCGTCTGTATATTTTGTGCTATCTATGGTGCTTTGGTTGCTTGCATTTATCGCACTTTTGGGTAAGGCACTTCGTGGGGTAATCTGTGCTCCACCACTGCAATCTACGCCATAAATAAGCGCGTGAAGCTCTTTATCTATGTAGGACTCATTGATTGCTTCATCATTGATATTTTCTACACTCTCCACGCCACTTACGCTACCTGCACCACCTCCACTCTCTGCACCATTTGCACTCTTTACACCGCCTGTGTCCTGCGCGTAAAGTAGTGTGAAGCTAGCGCATATCAGCGAGACTATGCCCACTCTCACTAGCGCACTTAGTTTCCCTAGCTTAGCTTGCCCATATCGCTTCATTTTCGCCTCCTTAAAGAATGCCATTTTGCTTGCATTGTAGCACAAATTGACACAACAAATCGCTAAATTAAGGAGATGATTAAATGGTTTTAAAATGATTGTGCGGTTTTAGCTAAAAATCTCATCTATATCGCCGCGCACATACTCTTTTAGATTTGCATTTGTTGTGCCGTTTTTGTTGTAATACACTAGCTTTACGCGCACATTTTGCCCTTGATATGTCAAATCTATGTTTTCAAAAATATCTCTAAATCCTTGCGCTTTATTTTCTGCATTTTGTGGGGCGAGGCTTATTCCCTTTGGGTCTATAAACACTATGTCAAACTCACTTCCCCGCTTAATCCAAAAGATAAAGTCAGGGTAAAATCTCCTCATTTCTTGCGCGCTCTCATCAAAGTAGGGGATATAGATTTCATCGATATTTTCTACCAAACGACAAAAGCACCACTCACAATCTTTTAGCGCACTATCCTCACGCAAGATATAGCCCTGCAAATCACGCAAAAACTCCACTTCACTGCTATGTCTTATAGCATACACGATACTTGCCTTTTCGCTACTTGCGCCTTTTTCATCGATTATGAGTGGATTGTAGTAGTGCTTTGATAGGCTAGAATCTAGCTTGTAGCCATACACTTCGCATTGTGTGGATTTGCTTGCATTTGATTTTATGGCTTTTGTGTATTGCTCTATGCTGATTTTGCCCTGCTTTACTTCCTCCATTAGCTGTGCTTCGCTTTTGGTGCTTGTGCTACTGCTTACTAGCTCTTTGATTTTTTTGTTTATTTCATTGATTACCATTTCATCAAGTGTGCTTGTGAATCTCTCAAAATGGCAGATTTCGCCATCTAGATTCACGAATTTGCTAAACTCTTTTTTCTTCGCGTGAAAAAACCTATCAATCACCACAAAAGCATTACTAGAGCACAAAACCTCTTTATTACCCCTCACTTCAAAGCCCTCATTTGCGCGGATTTTTGCGATAGTGTGTAGTCCCATATCCACACTACTTGCCCCACCACAAAGTAGCAAAATATCCTCATCATAGCTTTTTACATACTCTTGCAGATTTTCCAAATCCACCTTAGAAATTCCGTAGATTTCATTGTGCTTTTGCCCCTCTTTGTATGTCGGCACGAGCAGTGGCGAAAAATCACGCCTAACCTTAAACCCCTTTATGCTCCCACTTGTCCTAAATACCTCTATCCCCTGTAGTATCGCCTCTATCGCACTATAATCACTCGCCATTATAAAAAGTGTCTCCACTCCCACGCATAGCGGAGCCAGATTTTCTTTTATAGCTATGTCTATATATGCTTTTTCTAGCCTTTGGCGCACATTTGCAAAAGGCTCGATTCGCACACCTCGCCCGATAGTTTGCAGGACATATTTTTTGGCATTTTTTGAGCCTATGTTTATAAAGCAGATGAGATTCACGCGGTTGCTATCCCACCCCTCGTTAAAGACTTTGCTACCCATCATTATGTTGATAGGCGAAGTGTTATCATTTATGCTACCAAAATAGCTTAATCCCAAATCCTCTCCACTCTCCACACCAAGTGATTGCAAATAGTGCTTTTCCCACTCTTTTGTGCTACCGATATTAAGTAGCATAAAGGGTTTATTTGCATTTTTGCTTTTAAAAGCGAGTTCTTTATCATTGCCTTTGATTTTGCACGCTTCCACGCTAGAAATCCCACTCGCATAAAACACACTCTCCCTCACAGCCTTGCTATCCACACTACGCACAATGTCTAAAAACGCCTCACTTAGCTCATTTTGAGCGAAATACATATTTGCATCTTTTAGCTTTGTGGCTAGATTTTGCGCGATTGTGCTTATGTCTATATCATTTGCCAAAATCTGCAAAATCGCCTCAAAATAGAGCTTCACTCCCGCTTCTTTGGTATTTACTTTATCACTTACAGCGATTATCAAAGGATTGTGATATAGCAAAGGCATTGTTTGCAACGATTCATACTCGCTAAATTTGCCAAAAAGTTTATCTTTGCTTTGTTTTATCGCGCAAAATAGCACAAAACTTTCTATGATTTTCTCTCTTTGTGTTTTCTCATCGCCTTTGTCTCTAAATGAGCGCAAATCACTATCAAGCACGGCGATATTTTTGCCATAGCCGTCATTATTGAATCGCTCTAAATTATAGTTAAATGCGCAAGTGCTCAAATCTAGCTCATCTTCAAATGTCGCACTAAAATTAAATATAAATCCACGCGCAAAGTCATTATTGCGCAAAATCTCGCCATTTGAGCGCATTCCACTTGCCAAAGCATTGAAGTAGCTTTTTCGCACGGAGTCCTTACTATCGCCTTTGTGTGCTTCATCTAGCAGGATATACCACCCGCTTTGGGAAAGGAAATTTCTATAATTTAGTCGCTTTGCCTTTGCGTCTTTGCCGACATTTTCAGCCGTGTCTAGCAAATCACTCCTAGCGATATACACCACCACCTCACCAAACAAACTCCCGCTAGATTGCGCTCTCTCAAAGTCTTTTAGCTCAATAGGCGTTATTTGCTTAGCGTTAAAGGCATTATAGCTTTCTATCTGCGCTCTAAACTGCTCCAAAATCTTATCATTTGGCGCAAGTAGCATTATGGGCTTTTTGGGAATCACGCCTTTTTGGCTTAAGCCACCTAGCAAGGCGATAAGTTTTATCATTACAATAGTTTTGCCACTACCTGTTGCCATCCAAAAACTTGCGCGGTTTATCTCGCTTCGCTTTATTTGTGGCATAAGGTTTTGCTTTTGGTATGTGTGATAGGCATTCAAAAGGCTAAGCGCATTGTCTTGGAATCGCTCTATATCGCGCAAATTTTTGTGATTGTCCTCTGTATCGCCTATATAGAGTTTTAGAGCGATTAGGGCATTTTTTAGCGCGGCTTGTTGGTAGTCTTGGAGTGTGATAGAGTAAGAAAATGTGCCAAATTCTAACTCACGCAAAAACTCATCAAAATCCTTATAATGCTCTTTGATGATTTCATTTAGCACAAGTTTTTTAGCCACAGACTTGCTTAGGGATTTTTGTTGTTTGTTTAGTTTTTTCATTGTTCAAAACTTTATAATTGATTTAATTGAGGCAGTATAGTTTTATACATTTCTCTAAAATCATTTGTGCCAATACCAATATTATTTTTAGGAAATCCTATATCGGAAATCAGTTTAGGAACATCAATCTGTTGTATTTGTATATTATTTGATATTAGATAATCATTTATTTTTTGCATTTTCCATTGTGCAATATTAAATTTATAGCCAAATAGCATTAAAACTTGAACAAAATGTCTTACACAACCATTTAATCTAGGACATTGATAATTGATATTATCTATATCACATCTAAAAATCATAGAAGCTAAACAAAGTTTTAGTTCATCGGTAAGTAGTAAATTATTAACAAAATTTATAACATCGTCAACATTTGAGATATTTGTTTTAACGCATTGTGTATCAAAGGATATAAAGTGTTTAGCATAACAAAAATGTTTAACAAAATAATAAGCGCATTGAGGGCATACTATACTATTATACAAACTTGAAAAAAGTGTATAATCGTCAAATTGCTGTATTCCATTCCAATGTATCAAATAATCGCCAAATGCAGGTTTTGAACCTTGTGAAAAAGTTATAAAATAACTTTTTCCAATAGGATATTGTTTATCTATTTGATATTTTTGGTTCATTTTTACTCCTTATCCCAAAAAATTAAAGTTTTTAGCTTTGGGTATTTTGCTATGTTGATGCTTTGCACATTTAAAATCTCGCCGTTACTATATTCGCAGGATTCTACCTCAATAGATTCCCCCTCCCTTGCGGAGGGTGTTAGGGGGTGGGTTTTATCCAAAAATAATCGCTTGATTTTCCACCCCATAAGGTTAGCGATAGTTTGAAATATATCAAATTCCGCTCTATATCCACCCATATTTAGCGTTATAGGTTTATCACATTCTTTGTTTAGCTCTTTTATAAGTTTGCGTGATTTGCGATAGTCGATGATACTACACCCACCCCATTTATCCCCACTCGTGCTAAGGGAGGGGGGATTTAGCACATATTCGCAATTTGCCAAAGCCTCTTCGTAAGATTCTAATTCATAATACCTAAACACTCCGCCACCTTTATAATCTACTTCTTTGCTGATACCACTAGCAAATCCTGCTATGACTTTTTTCAGTCTTGGTAGCACCACTTTATAAAAATGTTCGCCCATTTCTACACCTACAAATTTTCGCCCTAATTTTAAAGCCACAGCACAAGTTGTCCCACTTCCTGCGAAAAAATCTAAAATAGTAGAATTTTTATTGCTTCCCGTTAAAATAGCCCTTTGTAAAACTTTTTCGTGATTCTCTGTTTGAAATCCCCAATCACTAGAATATCCCACCCAATCTGTCCAATTTGAAGTCAATTTTTTTATATCACTTTCTTGTGTTTTTGGATTGCCGTCTATCAATCTAATTTCACTTCGTTTTTCCAATTCAAAAATTGTTTCTTGACTTAAAGCCCAATGCCTACCATTGGGTGGCAATAATTCTTTACCCAATATAATTCTAGCCTTACTTGTATATTTACCATTTTTAACAACTAAGTTACCTTGCGAAAATAAATGAATATAATCATTTGGGATTGGCGACCATCTTTCACCGGGCAAATGCATATCCCTCCACTTTCTCTCTTCTCTTTGAATGCCCTGAACATTAAAAATATAATCATTTGTTTTTCCAAAAAAGAAAAGCGAATCGCTACCACTATGATATTTTTTTATTGTTTCTGTAAGTTTTGCTGATTTGCTTACTACAATTTCATTGATAAAATTATCCTCGCCAAAAATGTTATTTAACAAGCTTCTTACTATAAAATTTCCATTATAATCACACCTTACGAAAATACTTCCTTTGTTGCTTAAAATTTGATTTGCCAATTCCAAACGAGAATCTAGCAACGAAGCCCAAGTAGAATCTTTAAAATTTACTTTATAATCAAAACTAGCATTTTCGCCAAGATTAAAAGGAGGGTCGATATAAATCAAATCAATTTTACCTTGATATTTTGGCATTATAGAATTAAGCACTTGAAAATTGTCGCTTTTTATTAGCTCACCATTTAGCAAGGACTCCAAATCGCTAAATGCAGAAAGTAAGGCAAATCTACTCTCTTTGCTTAAATACTTTGTGTCAATGGGCAGAAATTTATATTGACTTACCCACCCCCTATCCCCCTCCGCAAAGGAGGGGGAATTGGCTACGGTCTCTTGCAATGATGAGATGGCAAAATCCTCATCTACTAAATTTAGCTCTTTCCATTCTTTGACTTGTGATTCAAAGTGTGAGTCGCTAAAAATGTTTGCCAAAAGTGCGTTTGCATTTGTAGCGTTTGATAAAATCGTATCGATACTAAACACATACTGCGTATTTTTGGCAAATTTGGGTTTAAGCCATATCGCTTTTAGCTCCTCCTCAAACGCCGCGATAAAGTCAATAATCTCATAGGCTAGATTTTTGACATTTTGCAATCGCTTGATAGAGACTGCCTCCCACTGCTGAAACGCACTATCTTTGTAAAGATAGCTAAACATCCACAAATCAAACTGCTCTTGCAAAAACTCTTTGGCATTTTTGTGGATAAAGAAGTCGATTTCGTTTTGTTTTTTGTAGCTCGAAAAGAGTTTTTTAAGCGACTCAATGTGCGAATCGGTAGGCTTTTTGGGTAATAAATCATTATCGCTTAGTGCTTTGATAAAATCATCACTAAATTCATTGGAATTTGATTTAAATACATTAAACGAATCTGGAAATAAATCTTTTTGATTGGTTACTTTTATGGTGATTTGGGGGATTGACAAATTATCCTCTTGCTCACCCTCACTTGCGGAATGCAACTCTATTGTTCCCCCTCCCTCTGCGGAGGGGGCTAGGGGGTGGGTAGGATTTTGCGCAGAATTTAACGCACCATTTGTAATGCAATCAAGCTTAAAAAGCACCTTATTTTTGCTATTATCGGCGTTTTGTTTGTATTCACTCGCGTCAAAAAATATGCTAAATCTACTCTTACTATCTTTTTCTGCATTATCTTGCAAAATAAGGCTTTGATAGAGCGTGTCGCTTTTGACATAGTAGAGATTTTGGGTTTTGTAAAAAAGGCTTGTGTCTTTGGAGTTGCTATAAATTTTGGCATAAATGTTTTTATAAATAGGCGTGTCGGTAAAAAACGGCGTGCCTGTCTCATTTAGGTAGCTGTCAAAAAATGTGTAGAGTTTGTTATAAATGTCATTTGATTCTATGGTGTCATTGCCGATGAGGGATTTTATGCGCGATTCTAAGTGTGCTTTGATATGCGTGAAATACTGCTCTTTGATATGAAGTAGGTTTGTAAAGCCACTTTTGGTGGAGCTATCGTTGCTACTTGCTTGGCTATTTGCAAACGCGCTATTTGTATTTGATTCTTTTGCCCATTTGATTTCTTTGTTTGCACTCGCTTCTTTGACTTTCGCTCCAAGATAGCAATCCTCTAGCTTACTATAAAATGCCTTTTTGTAGTCCATATTTAAAACCTTTTTTGCTTTACCGCACTATGTTTGCAACGCCTTTACCCTAATCAAAATCTAGAAAAATCAATAAAAATTATAGCCAAATTTCGCCCTATCTTTATCCCCTTAAAAGCACTTTTGACTAGGATTTTAAGCCCGATATTTTAGCCAATTTATGTTAAGATTTTGGCTTTGCTTTGGACTCTTAAACATAAGGCTTTTGCTAGATGAAAACACTGATTTTACAAGACTTCCTAAACCGCTACAAAGACATAAAAGCCCGCGTGCATTCTATGGAGAGCTTCGGTGGGAGCGATGGTCCGGGCGTGCGCTTTGTGTTATTTCTACAAGGCTGTCGCCTGCGCTGTCTCTACTGCCACAATCCTGACACTTGGGACACTCACAGCGGGCAAGAGATGAATCTAAAAGACATTCTTAAAAAGATTTTGCCCTATAAAAAATTCTACCAAAATGGCGGGGTAACGATTTCTGGAGGCGAGCCACTGCTGCAAAGCGAGTTTTTATATGATTTTTTGGTCGCACTTAAAGTGCTTGGATTTCACAGCGCGATAGACACTAGCGGGATTGTCCCGCTTAAGAAGTCCAAAAAGTGCATAGATGAGGCAGGTATGCTCCTACTAGACATAAAGGAGGTAGATGAGCGCGACTGCGTAGCCCTCACGGGTGCTAGCGGGGAAAACGCGCTAAAAACGCTCCACTACTGCGAGGATACAGGCAAACCCGTGTGGGTGCGCTATGTGTGTGTGCCAAACTATACTCTAAGCACAGCCAAAATCCACGCACTAGGCAAAATCTTGCAAGGGCTAAAGTGCGTGCAACTAGTCCAACTCCTGCCATTTCATCAGCTAGGAGCGCACAAATACGCACAACTAGGCTTGCCCTACAAGCTAGCAACACTCCCCACACCCACAAATGAGGCAATGCAAGAAGCAAAGGGGATTTTGACAGGTTATGGGGTGGTGGTGTGAGATTTTGCTGGGTTTATACAAGGGGTTGCATTGTTTGAGAGATTGCGCTTGGTAGAGCCTTTTAATCAATTTTTAGCCAAACTATAAAATAATCCTATAAGTAGCCTTTGGGATAGATTTTAGGATAAGATTTTGCCGACAAAATTGAGAAAAATCACTTAAAAAAGCAAAACTACAAAAAAAATCATAAAAGCTAGAAAATCTAAGAAAAGTAAAAATACGCTAAAGGCTTCACACCTTTAGCGTAGCAGATTTTAGGCTTGTGGAGCTTGTGAGTATGGGTGAAGTATCGCAGGGTCTGGGAGCAAGCACACGCTTGATGGGTCTTTGCCCTCATAGTCGATTTTGCTTAGCAAATCTCGAGCAAGATTTATCCTCGCTGCTTTTTTGTCATTAGAGTCCACGATAATCCACGGCGCATAAGGCGTATGCGTGCGTGAAAACATTTTTTCAAACACTGCTGTGTATTCATTCCATAAATCAAGCGATTTGGAATCTATCGGGCTTAGTTTCCACATTCGTAGTGGGTCTGTCTTTCGCCTTTTTATGCGGAATTTTTGCTCATCTCGTGAAACATCTAAGAAATACTTAAATATCATTGTCCCGCTTGCGATAAGCATTTGCTCTAGGCTAGAGACTTGGTAGATAAATTGACGATACTCTTCAGGCGTGCAAAATCCCATAACCCTTTCCACACCAGCACGATTATACCAACTCCTATCAAAAAACACGATTTCCCCACCGCTTGGTAGAGAGCCTATGTAGCGCGTGAAATACCATTGTGTTTTTTCTACTTCTGTTGGCTTAGCAAGTGCTACGATACGAAATCCACGCTGATTTAGATGCTCTGTTAGAGCTTTTATCGTCCCGCCTTTTCCTGCTGCATCGCGTCCCTCTAGGATAATGACGATTTTTTTATTGTTTTTCTTTACCCAATTTTGGAGCTTAAGTAGCTCGACTTGGAGTTTTTGGATTTCGTTTTCATAAAACTCCCTTTTTAGACGCCCCGTTTTTTTCTTAAACACATCTTTAGCGTTTGTTTTTACGGATTCTGGGCGAACCGTAATTGCCTTTTTTGTTTCTTTTTTTTCTGACATTGACTTCTCCTTACAGCGAATGAAATAAAAAGCAATAAATGATAAGAAAATTAACTTAAAATAGACTTTAAATTTCTTAAATTTTGGCTAAAATATCGCATTTTTATCCAAAAATAGCAAAATCTATCCGCTTTTTAGACCACACTTCTATAAATCTATCTCTTAGCATCTAGTTATTTGCAAAATCAAAATAGTGCCACAAGGCTACTAAAATCTACAAAAAAAACTCTAAAATCCATTTAAGGAAAATCTATGCAAACCTCCCCAAATGCCAAAACAAATACTCAAACACCACTAAGCAAAATCTACTTTCTAAATATGCAAATAACAGATGCTATGACTTTGTGTGGGGAAATGCTAAAAAAATGCGCCCTTGTGTGCGAAAAAGATAGCGATATATGCGCCACTATCTACGCAGCTCAAAGTCAAAACAACCTAGAAGAGAATCAAGCGAGATTTAGTGAGTTTGTCGTGTGGTGCAAGGGGTTTTTTGGTGCAAATGTCCTTTTTGGAGATTGCCTAGACTCTATCGCTTTGGAGCGACTAAAAGCCCAAAACCTTATGTGCGCTACCGCAGAGAGTTGCACAGGCGGGCTTTTAGCCTATCATTTTACGCGAAATGCTGGGGCTTCTGCGGTGTTTTTGGGCGGAGTGGTAAGCTATGATAATTCCATAAAGCAGGGGATTTTGGGCGTGAGAGAATCAAGCCTGCAAGACTTTGGTGCAGTAAGCGAAAAAGTAGTAAGCGAAATGCTACACGGAGTGATAGATAGATTTGGCGCACAAGTAGCACTAGCTAGCTCTGGCATAGCTGGTCCTAGCGGCGGAAGCGCACAAAAGCCTGTGGGGTGTGTGTTTTTGGGTGTGCAAAAGCGTGGCGAAAAGCCCCTCATAGAGCAGTATTTTTTCACAGGCACTAGGGAGCAAATCCAAGAGCAATCTTGCCAAAAAGCCCTAGAAATGCTACTAAAAATCATATAACCCCTTGACAAAATAAGGCAAAAAACAATATAATCGCGTTTTGCTTTTTTATTTGGGCTTTTTGGTTCGTATTTTGCTTAAGGCTTTATCTCTAGCTTAGATTTCGTTAATTTTGCTAAGAGATTAGGAATCCCTACGAGAGAAGTGCAAAACTTCGTAAATCTGTTCTTTTATTTGATTTTGCAATCTGTTTTTTTTGATTCTGTGGTGCTGACCCGCTAGCTCAGTTGGTAGAGCAATTCCCTTTTAAGGAATGGGTCGTTGGTTCGAATCCAACGCGGGTCACCATTTGATTAAGTAGTGGCCCCTTCATCTAGTGGTTAGGATACCACCCTTTCACGGTGGCTACAGGGGTTCAAATCCCCTAGGGGTCACCACTTTTTCATCACTTCTTTTTCTTATCAAAATCGCTGGTCGCTTAGCTCAGTTGGTAGAGCGCCACCCTTACAAGGTGGATGTCATAAGTTCGAGCCTTATAGCGACCACCACGATTTAGCGACTTTTTACTTTCTTTTTGCGTAGATTTGCGTTATGTTTTGCGTGATTGCGCGATTTAAGGTTGCAGCGGTAGTTCAGCTGGTTAGAATGCCGCCCTGTCACGGCGGAGGTCGCGGGTTCGAGCCCCGTCCGCTGCGCCACTTAGTTTTTTCCTCACTTTTTACTTCTTATGCTACATTTACGACACAAAGCCTAGCAATTTTTACTTGACTTTTTCTAAAATCACATTCCAAAATCGCATATATATGCTTTATTGATTGCACCTGCCACTAGCACATTGATTTAGCGTAGCTGCGCTAGGGAGTGCGTTATTCCCACGCCTATCATCTCCCTCGCCTACACAATCACTAAAAGAAAGCGCACTAGCAAATGGCAGATTCGGCGCTTCTCTTACTTGAAGTAGCCCTAGCCCTGCTAGGATTGAAGTGCGCCCTCTCGCCCTAGCAGTAAGCCTCGCGCGTAGTTCAGCGGTATTAGTCGCTACCTGCATATATCGCCGAAGCGCGTCAAGCGAGAGAGCGCGTATATTTGTGGGAATCATTACAATGCCTTCATTCGTGCGCAAAATAACCACGGTATGCCCCATTATCGTCTCGCGCTCTGGTAAAAATAGCAATAAAAACGCAAGATACATATCCCCTCTCCTGCTATCTCGAAATAGCCTATCTATCAAGTCTGTTATGCCTTGCGTATTTGCGCTTACACCAAATAAACTCCAATCATACTGCGGAAGCATAGAAATAGAGCTAGCTATTGCGGTATTCATAGAGTTTAGAAATACGCTTGAAGCTGCGGTTGTGGGAATCGCATAATAATCCTCAATATCTGCCAAAGTATCGTGCAGTATAGAATGCCGTTGCTGAAAACTTGTAAATGGATTGGTATTTGGTGCAGTATCAAAAAAATATCCACCGCTTGTGAGAGGAGAGTTGTGATAGTGCATAAATTCTGCGATTATTTGATAGGATTGTAGCATACACACACCGCAAATGCCTTGCGACTGAAACGCAGAGTCGCGGCTTGTGGTATTTATGATTTGCAAAAGCCTCTGCTCCCACGCGCCTAGATTAAAATCTGGCGGTAGCTGCATTAGAGGTTGAGTTAAAGCAGGTGTTGTTAAAAGCGTGGGTTTGGCTTTGGTGTAGATTCTGCGATTTTTTTGCGGATTTTTGGCTAGATATTGTGTGAGTGCAGAATCGTGCGGGGCAAATTTAAATCCATCGCGCTCCAAATAATCATATTTCTCATCATACTCTTTCTTTGCCTTTTTCGTGCTAGTATCAAGCAGAGATTGCACTTGTGGGTGGGTATCAGGGATTTGTGGAATATTATAATCTTTGCTGCACGCGCTAAATGCAATTAGCACAAACACAAGCAACAAAGATTTATGCAATGATTTTTTCATTTTTTCCCCTTAATTTAGATTCCTAATCAGGTCTAGGGTCGCCAGGAGCCGGACAAAACGGCAGATTATCCCCCTCATTTGCGCTAATTAGTGCTAACCAATCTTGGAATTCCCTAGAGATGATAAACTCTGAGCTAGCTGCGTTTGCACTATCTTTTGGGATATATGATGGCTTAGCAAGGTAGGGCACACCCCAATGAATCCCATAATGCGTTACGCGTAAGTAATTTCCATTTCTATCTTTCAAGGCTACCTTTTTCTCGCCGATTAGCACGGGTTTGAAAAATGCCTTATTTTCTTTAGGTGGCTTTGTATCATCACATTTCCCCCACACTACCCAATCCCAATCTCCGCCACTAAGATTAGAATACATACAATTTAGCTGTGGCACAAACGCATCATAGCTAGCAATATGCCCACTCTCTACATTGTAATACAAAGGGTATTTTTCCGTTGAGGAGGAGTCATTTCGCACATAGTATTTCACGCTTTTTTCTTCCCAAGATAGCAAAAATCCAAAATTAAGCGTCCCCGCTGGAGCGATTGTCTTTTCCCACTCAAGCATACTAGAATCAAGGCTGTGTTCATTGTATTTCTCATCAAAAGCCCACGCCGCGTAGAGAAAATCCCCATCATCTTTTATGCTATATCGCTCATCGACACTCCAAAACTGCCCATTTTTGATTTTCCACTGCTGTCTTTCATCATTGATTACACAAGGGCTAAGGTATAGCATATCAGCTTCTCTAAGTGAGCTAAACACCGAGCCGGGCGCGGTTATACACACCCAAGTGTTATTTATGTAGTAGGCTAGGCGAGATAGGACATCATAACGGGCTTTGAGTGCTTCATCACGCGAACAGCTTATAAGTGCCATATACGAGTAGTTTTGCGCACTAGCAGAGAATTGCGGTGCATAGCACCATTTGGCATTGCCCTGCACCCGCACGGCTATGGGAGTGTCTTTGGGATTATCTGGCGGGAGCTGTCTAGGCGAAGATAGATTTGGCGTAGCTCCTAGTGCTTTTAGTGTTTGTCCTTGAGTGCGCTTATTTTGGCTAGACTGATTGCTAGGTTTGTTATGAAGCGAGCAAGAAGCAAAAAATAGCGACACAAAGAGTAGCGCAAAAATCGCTAATGAAGATTTTTGTAGCATTGCAAATCCTTAAAATTGGTATGCAGACATATTACAACAGATTTTACAACATATCATCTGAAATCTTATAAACGCGCGTTTGGATTAGATTTGCACAAGTTTTTGGCAATAGATTTTGCCTATCTAGTTTTGCCTACTCTTACCCCCTCACAAACCCAATATTGCATTTCCTTAGCACTCCTTTGCATAGCGCATAATATCTAGGATTTGCTCCTTTGTTTTTTCTCCTTTTGCACGCTCCTTTAGATATTCCTTAGAGGCAAGCCCTAGCTTTGCCTCATCGCGAAATACCGCCCTTACCAAGTCCATTCCCGCGTAAAATTCTTTCATCAGCACCACGCATACATAGTGCCCAAACTCCGTGCACCGCAGTATCCTTTTAAAATCTAGATTCTCTCCCGCGCTATTATCCCCCTTATCACGCCTTTTATCAAAATCCCTTTCCACCCTTATCGCGCCACACGCCTTTAGCCCCGCTATCTCCAAGCGCAAATCCCTCTCCAAATCGCATTCATTGCTCACATTAAACTCCTCTATATCAAGTCTGCCTGAAAAAATCTCGCACAAAAACAAATAGCGCAAAATATCCACTCTCGCAAAATCCGTATAAGCGATATTTGCATTGCGCTTCTTAGCCACGCTCTCGCAGTAGTCTTTGAGGTTAAACGCATTGACAAAAAGCCTCCCGCCGATGAAGCTAAACGCCCCACTTCCCGCGCCCAAATACTGATGATTGGCACTGACATATTCATCATTGAGCGTGCTTGCTTGTGTCGCTTGATTTTGCCCACTATTTTCCCCGCCACAAAAACTTTCGCCACAATTTTTTGCACGATTTTCCTCGCTATTTTCCCCGTGATTCCCCACAAGATTTTCACTATGATTCCCCTCACAATCCAAAACCTTAGAAAACCCCCACGCATTGTTGCGTTTATAGTCGCTAAACTCTGCGCAAATGATTCTATAAAACTCCAATTCATTATCCTGCATAGCCCCGCCTAGCGCACTCTCTATCTTTGATTTGGTGAGGTTTGAGCGCATAAGCGGGTAGGTAGTAATTTGCTGTGCACCGATAGATTTTGCGATAGCTATGTCGCGCAAAAGCTGCTCTTTGGTTTGGTTTGGGAAATTGAAAATCAAATCAATGCTAAGCGTAGGCAAAATCCCGCACGCCTTTGCTAGCTTCTCTTGGAGAATCGCACTTGAGCCAAATTTCTCATACCGCCCGATTTTGTGCAAAATCTCATCATCAAAGCTCTGCACCCCACAGCTAAGGCGCGTGATAAGCCCCCTAAATCGCTCTAATTGCGCCCTCTCAATGTGGCTAGGGTCGCTCTCACACGAGATTTCTTTGATACTAAAGAGCTTTTTACACAGCTCCAAAGTCTTTAATAGCTCGCTTTCATTGATGAGTGTCGTCCCGCCACCCACCACAAGCGTGTCAAAATCAAAGCCCTTGTCTTTGATAGTGTGTAGCTCTGCTCGCAGGGCTTGAAAATACGCGGCGGCTAGATTCTCATCATAAAGGTATTTGTGGAAGCTACAATACGGGCAAAATGTGTGGCAAAAGGGGATATGGATATACAGCATTGTGGGCTTGCCATTTGGCAAGATTTCGCTCTGCCCTAGTCGCACTTTGAAGCTCCGCTTTAGCGCGCTTTGCATAGAGTGGCTTGCATAGCGCGTAGCAAGGGATTGAATGAGGGTTTTTGTGGGATTTTTTGCAAAAAGAGAGTGTCTTAGCAAGTGATTTTGGGCGACATTTGACACTTGGACTCCTTAGTAAAGCAAGTGGTGTAAGTAGTGGGCAAAGCGGTGCTAATATGAGAAATGTTTAAAACAAATTCGCATTATACGCTAATAATAAAAATTTATGAGGAAATATTTTATGTGTTCGCGCTGATTTTGGCAAATAAGCTAAACGCGCTTAAGTTTGGTAAAAAATCTTGCTACCAAAAAAACTTTTGACACAATCAAAGCTAGCGCAAAAATTAGTGCAAAATTCGTCCTAATGCGCTATTATAGAATTTATAAATGCTAAAAAGCAATGATGCTTAAAAAGGATAGCAATGCAGAATTTATATGATTTATTTGGCACTCTTGTGGGGGAAGCTAGCGGATTTTTATACACTTATTGGCTTGTGTTTGCACTGATTTTGTGCGGGCTGTATCTCACTATTGCTACGCGCTTTATCCAAGTGCGATTTTTGCGCGATGTATTTGGTGTGCTAAAAGAGCGGAGCGAAAAAGAGCATATCTCGCCCTTTGGTGCACTGATGATTTCTACTGCCTCTCGTGTAGGTATAGGCAATATCGTGGGTGTCTCTGTGGCGATTGCAAGTGGGGGGAGTGGTGCGCTATTTTGGATGTGGGTAAGCGCGATTGTGGGCGGGGCAAGTGCGTTTGTAGAATCCACTCTAGCACAAGTCTATAAGCGCAGGGTTGGCACTCATCGCTACAAAGGCGGTCCTGCATACTACATAGAGCAAGCACTAGGCTCGCGCAAGCTAGGCGTTATCTTTGCTATTTCACTCATTTTTTGCTTTGCCTATGGATTCAATGGCTTGCAGGCTTTTACGCTTACCTCGTCATTTGAGATTTTCGTAGGTAGCGAAGAGTTTGCAAATGGTAATATTACGATTTTTGTGGGGCTTATTTTGGCGATTTTGGTGTCGTTTTTCTTTTTTGGCGATGATAGCAAATCCGCGCTTATCTCTTCAATCCTAGTGCCTATAATGGCGTTTGGCTACTTCGCAGTCGCCCTTGTAGTCATCGGGCTAAATGTCGATAAAATCCCACTTATCTTTGCTAGCGTATTACAAGAAGCGTTTAATTTTAGTGCGATATTTGGAGGGTTTGCAGGGAGCGCAATCGTTATCGGCATAAAGCGCGGGCTTTACTCAAATGAAGCGGGTATGGGCTCTGCGCCAAATGCCGCAGCCGCTGCGCACACTAGCCACCCTGCAAAGCAAGGAATGGTGCAAACGCTCTCCGTATTTATCGATACCTTGATTATCTGCACGGCAAGCGCGTTTATGGTGCTATGCTCTAGCATAGATAAAGCCGAGCTAAAAGGAATGGCTCTAATGCAAGCCGTGATGCAAGGGCATTTTGGCACATTTGGGCTGATTTTTGTAAGTGTGGCAATCGTGCTTTTTGCCTTTACCTCGCTTATCGGCAACTATTTCTACGCGGAGGCAAATTTCAAATTTATCACCGAGAATAAGGTTGCTTTGCAGGTGTTTAGATTTAGCGCGGTGGTAATGGTGTTTGTCGGTGCACAGCTAAATCTAGGCTTGGCTTGGGATTTGGCAGATATTTTTATGGGGCTTATGGCTAGCATAAATATCATAGTGATTTTGCTCCTTAGCAATATCGCACTAAAGGTTTTGCGCGACTATGAGTCGCAGAAAAAGGCAGGGAAAAATCCTCTCTTTAAGGCACAAAGTGTGGGAATCCACAACACGCAATGCTGGAAGTGAGGGGTTTAAATTTTAAAAGGAGGCTAGGAATGCCATTTGTCAATATCCGTATAACCAAAGAAAAAGGCGAGCCCACAAAAGAGCAAAAAGCACAACTGATAAGGGGCGTAACAAACCTGCTTAGCGAAGTGCTAGGCAAAAACAAATCTAGCACCGTAGTCATCATCGATGAAATCAGCACCGATGACTACGGGCTAGGGGGCAAGCCTATCACGCAAGTGCGCAAAGAGCAGGCAAAAGCGCAGGGCAAATCCCAAGCCAAAAAACTAAAATGAAGCGCAAAATCGTGGCGATGAAGTGAGGTAAAATCAAGCGATTTAGCGCGATTTAGTGCTATGTAGCGGGCTTTGCTAAAACTCTCGCTTCACAAGCGTATTTTGGTAAGCGCGTAGCAAGCTGCGAAAATCTATCACTATTTGTTTTCTATGCGCCTTATTTTGTCGCTTTACTTTATTGGGCTTTTTGTCTAGCTAAGCTAGCGAAATCTTTTATCACAAAGCACTTTGCCAAAAAGTTTTATGTAGATTCTGCTAGCCCTAATGTCGATTCTAAAGTAGTGCTTTACGCGCTGTGATATGGGTTTAAGCCTATCAATTTTTGCGCAAAACTCTTTATAATCCCTACACTCTAAAATCGCTTTTAATCGTGGATTAAAACGCAAAATATCCTCATCAAAATTATATGAAGCTATGAGATTTTTTAGTTTTGCAAAATGCTTATCCTCTGCTCCCTCTGGCATATTTTGCACCAAAGAAATATCAATTTTATGCCTCCTTAATAAGTCAAATTTGACAAAATGCTCTAGCATATAGGCAAAATTTGCAAACTGCTCATCATAATGGTAGGCATAATTTTTCATTAAAGAGCCTGCCCTTTGACGATAAAAATACCTAGCCGTGCGAGTATAGGCGACTTTGTCCGCTAGTGCATTTACGATATTGCCAAATGTTATATCTTCGCAAAGTCGCACAGGTGGATAACGCAAGATTTTTAAAAACTTTGCACGATATAATGCCCTACACGCTTCTATCTTGCTACCTTTGCGCGTGATTCCGCCCCTAGATTTCCACCTGCGGTAAGCAAAAATATCGCTTTTATAATCCTCGTGCTTAAAGCGATAAACATTAAAACTTTTTGCCACCATAATGCCCTGCTTGGCGTGTGATTCTAAACAATAGATGAGATTTGCAAAATAATCTAGCGCAATCACATCATCACTATCCACAAAACCGATATAATCGCTATTGTTGGGTTTTAGAGTATTAAAGAGATAATCTAGCCCCGTGTTTCGCGCCATTCCTAGCCCCTCATTAACCTGCTTTTTGACTAAGATAAATCGCTTATCATTTTTGGCATATTGCCCCGCGATTTTAGCGGAACTATCTGTGCTACAATCATCTACCATAATGGCTATAAAATTCTCATAAGTCTGTGCTTGGATAGAATCCAAACATTCCTTAAGGTATGTTTCTACATTGTAAATGGGGACTATGATATGAAGTAGATTTGTATCATAGTGGGGAGAATTTGCGTAAGCAGGATTTGTAAGGGCGGAGTCTTTTTGGGCGGAATTTGTAGAATCGTTTTGTGTTAGATTTTTTGGTGTTTGGTTGGTGGGGTTACTCTCTCTCTCTCTCTCTCTCGTTTTTGCGCGGTGTGGTTCATCACATACTCCTTATTATGATAAATATTCTAAAAAACGCGGTATTATAACACATATTTTTAAGGCAAAAAGGATTTAAAAAATGCAAATCTATCTAGCGGGTGGGTGCTTTTGGGGTGTGCAGGCGTATTTTGACTTACTGCGTGGCGTGGAGAGCACGCGCGTGGGCTATGCAAACGCGCAGGAGCGCGCGCTTAGTAATCTAAGCTATGAAGTGGTGTGTAGCGGGCTAAGTGGCGCGGTGGAAGCAGTAGAGATTACCTTTGATGAGGAGGTGCTACCGCTTGAGGAGGTGCTTGCGCGGTTTTTTAGTATCATAGACCCTGTGAGTGTCGATAGGCAGGGAAATGACATAGGTAGCCAATACCGCAGCGGAATCTATGCGCGAGATTTGCACATTCTTGATGTGGCAAGCGAGTTTATCACGCGCCGTGTTATTCCAAAAGTCGCGCCCAAAGTCGCGCTACACACTTCTAAGCAAATCGCCACCGAAGTCCTGCCCCTGCGCAACTTCACTCCCGCAGAATCCTACCACCAAAAATACCTAGCTAACAATCCAAATGGCTACTGTCATATTGATATTTCTAAAGCCCTAGAGCCAATAGAATCATAAAACACCACACAGAGACGATGCTTTTTGAGCGTTTTTGCGCTGTTTTGCAGATTTTGCAAATCATTAGTGCCACAAAACTGCATAAAGCCCAAAATCTATTTAGAAAAATTATGCTACAATAAGGCACTTTTGTTGTTGTCATAGTAGTTGCTACAAATGCTCCAAACTCGCGCTAGACACAGCACAAACCAAACCCAAACAATCCAAAGCAAAAGGCAAAAAGCAAAACAGCAAGATTTGAGTAAATCCAAAATCAGCAAAAATCAAGGATGTGCAAAATCGTGCTTTGCAATCCACAAGCACGATTAAAGCAAATAAAGGAGTAGAAAATGCCTGATAACAAACCTAGCAAAATCAATGTCCCAACATTTCGCGAAAAAAATGTCAAACTTGATGTCAAAGATGAGAGCGAGCTAAAAAAGAAAGATGATTCACTTTTTTTGTATGTCATCGGCGGGATTCTAATCGCAGTAATGTTTATCGTGCTGTTTTTAAGCGAGGCATAATTTAAATCCATACACAATAATCGCTCAAAAGAAACCTCACAAAATCCAACCAAACAACTACGACACAACTAAAAGGGTAAAAAGTGCAAGGCTATATTTTGCATACCCAAAGGCAAAAAGGCGAGGACTTAATCGTCCGCATACTGACAGAATCAAAAATCAAAACCCTATATCGATTCTATGGTGCTAGGCATTCGCTCGTGCATATCGGGCACAGAATCGACTTTGTCCAAGAGAGCAATGGAGTGTTTTTGCCAAAACTTCGTAGCGTTATGCACTTAGGATTTGGCTGGGAGAGGGAGCTAGAGAGAGTGTATGTGTGGCAGAGATTTATCGGGCTACTTGATAGGCATTTGCGCGATATTTATGAGGTTGAGAGGTTTTATATGGAGGTTTTGGACGAGGCAGCTCGCAAACTCCTAAAGCAAAATCCTATGCGCGTGATGATAGAAGCATATAGTCAAATCCTCTCAAAAGAGGGACGAAAGCCAAGCCAAGCAAGCAACAATAGCGAGTGCTTTTTGTGCGGGGAGGCACTAGGCGAGGATATAGCACTTGCAAGGTCGTTTATGGCAGCGCATAGGCATTGTGCTCGTGGGCTGCACACACAGATGGGCAAAATAAAAGATTTCCTAAGCACAGGCGATAGCTTAAGGCTAAATGATGATGAGGTGCGCTCTTTGTATGAAGTGCTTTTGCTTGGATTTTAGGTATCTAGCAGCTTTGGCAAGATTTTGCGGGTAAAATTGTAGATAAAAATTGCGGGTAAAGTCGTGTGTAGATTTGGGGTAAATTTATGATTTATTTTGCTTATTTAAGGATTGTGCTATGAGATTTGTTGGTAGATTTTGGTTGTGTAAATTGTGCAAGCTGTGCAAGTCGTGTAAGCTGTATAAAATATGCTTGGGACTAGCTGTTGTGGGTATGATTGGCTGCGCGACAAAGTCCCCAAACACGAATAAAAACATTGAGAATAGCTCCGTGCAAGGTATTGGTCAAAATATCACAAAAGTAACGATAAATATCTCTAGCCAAATTGATGGACTAAACAAATCTGTTTTGACGCATTGGTGCAAGGTAGATGATGAGTCGGCAGAGGATAAAAACGATAAGCAAGACAAAGACAATAAAGATGACAAAACAGATACACTTAAACAAGACTTCACGCCACAATCCACGCATTCTAAAGATTTTAGCTCACAAGATTCCAAAAACCACAAAAGCCATAGCGAGCTAGACTTACAAGCAAAGCCTACCCACACCACCCAAAATCCTATCAAACTAGACACTACCAAACCACCCAAATGCAAAGCTATCGGCGGGGCAAATGCGTTTTTCCGCGCACTAAAAACTTCTCGCTTTCGCGCTCCAAGAGATGAGGTGGTGGAGCTAGAAGCAGGCGTGTATTATCTCGCAGCTTTTGAGATAGAGGCAAAAAGGCATATTTTGCGCTCTTGCGATGAGGAGGCGAGCAAATGCGGTGGCTATGAGGGAGGCAAGCCTAGATTTTTGGCATTTCGCGTGGATAGTGGCGAGAATCTCATCTTGCCAAAGGTCATTATTTTGCCAAAAGTAGAGGCTAAAGAGGCAAATCTAGCAAGTGATTTTGATAGCAAAACAAACGATAAAAAAAGCGACAAAAAAAGCAAAGAGGGCAAAAGAGCTAAAAAGGACAAAAATGATGAGCCAAAAGAGCTTATTTTTGTGATTTTGGAGGATTTTGACAAGCAGGGAAGTGAAAATCTACCACATAAAGCAGAATCTAAGCGTGGTAATGCTATATTTTCGCTTGGCTCTAGTGTGTCATTTGAGTTTGATAGCACTCAAAACAACAAAAATGAAGCAACCCCAAAAAGCTCAAACCAAAAAAGCAATGACACAGATAGCGCAAAAGACGAGGAGACACAAAGTGGGTCAAGAAGCAATGAGATAAGCCACACTCACACACAATCTACAAAATCTATGGATTAAGATTGACACAGCGCATAGACAGGCAAGCAAGCCAAGTGAGTGGGTGGCGAGCGGAATGTAAGTTGCTTTTACTTACAGCAAATAAACTTAAAAAAACAAAAAGAGGTGTAAAAAATGTCTGAAGTTATAACGATTACTTCTGGTAAGGGAGGTGTGGGCAAATCCACAGCTACGGCAAATATCGCTGTGGGGCTTGCCCAGATGGGGCAAAAAGTCGTGGCAGTGGATTTTGACATAGGCTTGCGAAACTTGGATATGATTTTGGGGCTAGAAAACCGCATAGTCTATGATGTCATCGATGTTATGGAGGGGAATTGCAAACTTGCCCAAGCCCTTATACAAGACAAAAGAACGCCAAATCTACACTTCCTCCCTGCAAGCCAAAGCAAAGACAAAAATATCCTAGATAAATCAAAAGTCCAAAACCTCATAGAAGAGCTAAAAAAAAGTTTTGATTATATTTTGCTTGATTCTCCTGCGGGGATAGAGGGAGGGTTTGAGCATTCGATTTTTTGGGCAGATAGGGTGCTAGTGGTCGTTACACCTGAAGTAAGTTCGGTGCGTGATAGCGATAGAGTTATCGGGCTTATCAATGCCAAGTCCCACAAAGCAAGCGAGGGGATAAAAATCCCACTTCATCTAATCATCAACCGCATAAAGCCCGAGCTAGTAGAATCTGGCAAAATGATAAGCACACAAGATGTGCTGAAAACCCTTGCTATTGAGCTTATCGGGCTTGTGCCTGAAGATGACAAAGTCGTAACAGCGACAAACAAAGGCGAGCCTGTGATTTATGACAAAAACAGCATAAGTGGCGAGTGCTACAAGCGTATCGTAGCTAGGGTGCTAGGCGATGAGGTGGAGTTTGTGGAGTTTAAGTCTAATGGCGGCTTTCTAAAAGCACTCGGCAAGATTTTCAACAAGTAAGGTTTAAGCGATGGGTATCCTAAACTACTTTGTCAAAAAAGATAATAGCGCGAGAGTCGCCACAGACAGATTACAGCTAATCCTCGCCCACGAGCGCACTGCCAAAATCCCATATATGGAGCAAATGAAGCAAGAGATTTTAGCAGTGGTAAAAAAATACACCAACACAGATAATATCTCCATAAAAGCAGATTCTAATCAAGACATAAGCACACTTGAAGTAGAAATCATTTTGGATAACACAAAATAGCATTACAGCACTTGCACTCTTAGGCACAATTTTAGCGAGATAATATCCATTGCGGAGGTTTGAAAATGATGCGATTTAGCAAAAGCATAAGCACGATTCTTGTCGGCTTGTTTTTGGCAGGTATCGGGCTGTATGCGTATAAATTCTACGAAAACGACACTGTAGTCAAGCGAGAGAAAATCCAAGCCCAAAAAGAAGCCAAAAAACAAGATGATTCAAAAAATGAAGCACAGAGTGCAGAATCTAGTGGTTGGCAAAATATCTTTGAAAAAGCCCAAAATATCGTAACCTCTAGCGTAAGTAGCGCAAAAAATGCAATAACTAGCCACAAAAAACCATACCTCGCCATAATAATGGACGACATAGCATACCCTAGACAATTTGAGGAATTACAAAAGCTAGGGCTAAAAATCACACCCTCATTTTTCCCTGTGAGCTACTACTCACCACAAACAGCCAAGCTCGCGGCAAAAAGCGAATTTTATATGGTGCACTTACCACTAGAATCAATGAGTGTCCAAAGCCCCAAATTTGAGTGGATGCGCGTAAATATGGACATATCCAAAATCCAAGAGATTATCGCTAAAATCAAAAAAGACTTCCCCAAGCTAGAATATATCAACAACCACACAGGTAGCAAGTTTAGCTCAAGTTTTAGAGATATGCAGCGGCTACTTTATGTGCTTGATTTGTATGGGATTGATTTTGTGGATTCTCGCACGAGTGCAAACACACAAGCACCTAGAATCTATGATGAGAGCAGGAGAGAACTGCTAAGTAGAGATGTGTTTTTAGACAATGAACAATCCGTGCCATATATCAACTACCAAATCCACCAAGCCATAGAAACAGCCAAGCAAAAGGGCTATGCTATTGCGATTTGCCACCCACATTCTGCGACATTTCGTGCACTAAGGGAGGCAAAATCCACCCTCCAAAACGAAGTAAATCTAGTCTATATAAAAGACTTGCCACTTGCCAAATCCAATCGCCCACGACTACAAATCGCCCTAGATGACAAAACAAAATCCAAGATAAATCCAAAGCTTTTTGAAGGAGTGCCAAACTCACGCTATGCCAAAATCGATGATAGTATGTTTGCAGAGAGCAAAAGAGAAAAATCCCATCCCCAAGTCGCACCAAAAGATTCTAGCCCAAGTGTGGCAAAACAAGCGGGATTTAGCAAGACTTCTACCCAAACTTCAGAAGTAGCCCAAATGGAAAAATACACCAATTCAAATAACTCCATAAAGTCCCAAGCAGGTGTCCTAAGCACGAGCAAAACCCCACCCACAAGCACACGGTCAAGCTCACAACCCACAAAAGCATATCCACAGCACCTAGCCCAAAGCCCTGCACCAAAGCCACAAACTCCACAAAGGCGATATACTCCACCCGCACCGCCCAAATCCGCTCCTTACTCGGTGTGTTCAGGCGATGAGCTAGAAGCGTTTGTATCAGGCTGTGGTGGCTCAAATGATATGGGGCAAAGTGTGAGAGAATATCAAAGAAACCAAAAAAACACAGATAATTTCCTAAGTGTCCAGATGTGCAAAGACGCGGGTGGCAAATGGCAAAATGGCAAATGCCAAAGCTCCAAAAACGCACATTCTTTCCACTCTCAAAGCATCTCGATAGAGGGGTTTTAGTCCGTTTATGCAAAGTCATTTTTCTAGCTGTGAGCTAGATAGGATTCCAAAGGAACTTCTTGGGCTAAAATCCCCACCTAAAAGGCTTTTTTTCACAGGCGATACAAGCCTACTAGATATTTCTCCAAAAATCGCTATCATCGGCACTAGGAAGCCAAACCAATACACCCAAATCCAAACCACAAATCTAGCAAAATCTATCAGCCAAGCAGGTGGTGTGGTGGTAAGTGGGGGGGCTTTGGGCGTGGATATTATCGCTCATAGTGCCGCACTTCCCCGCACGATTATGATTTCCCCATCTAGCCTTGATACTATTTACCCTGCAAGCAACTCAAAAACAATCTTTCAAATCGCCACAAATGGGCTAATCCTAAGCGAATACGAAAACAACAAAACCCCACAAAAATATGATTTTCTCCACCGAAATCGACTAGTCATCGCCCTAAGCGACATAGTGATAATCCCCCAAGCCGACAAAGCAAGTGGCTCTCTCTACTCCGCTAGTCTAGCCCTAAAATCCAAAAAGCCCCTTTTTGTCCTATCCCATCGTATAGGCGAGTCGCTAGGGACACAGGATTTATTACTAGAGGCAAAAGCAGAGGCGATTTTTAGCATAGAAGCATTTTTGCAAAAAATAGGGCTACAAGAACCTATCTTAGATTCTGCTAGCGGGGATTATGCAGAGATTTTAGATTTTTGCAAGGGGAGCCCTAGCTTTGAAGAGGCGTATTTGCGCTATGGAGAGGAGATTTTAGCTCTTGAGCTAGAGGGGAAAATTACCCGCACAAATGGACGCGTGGTGGTGCAATGAGCGCACAGCCAAAATCTAGCGTGATTATCGCTTGTGATGTGGGGCTAAAGCGCATAGGGCTAGCCACACTCCTAAATGGCATAGTCTTGCCACTAGAGCCCATAATCCGCAAAAATCGCAACCAAGCAGCTAGAGATTTGCGCGAAGTGCTACAAATGCGCGGTGCAAATAAGCTAATCGTAGGACTTCCACTATATCAGCACGCACAAGATATAAACTCGCAAAATCCACAAAAAGAATCACAGCAAACATCACAAAACCCCACAGATTTTAGCAATGCAAAATCTAGCATAGATTTTGTAGACTCTAGCCTAGATTCTAGCACAAACCCCACTTCCGTGCGCATAAAGCACTTTATCGGGCTGCTAGATTGTGCTAGTATGTGCTGTGAGGTGGTGTATGTAAATGAGGACTTTAGCTCTATCATCGCCCTAGAAAACCTATCCCACACTACCAAATCCGCTCGCAAAAAATCAACCAAAGACGGCAGGCTAGATTCTCTAGCGGCGTGCGAAATCCTGCGCCGCTACCTTAAAATCAGCGATGCAAATCCATAAAATGCAGTAAATGCAGTGTTTTTGCGCGTAAATAGCTTGAATATTTTACAATATTTTGCAAATTTATGCGTATTTTTGGGCTTTTTAAGCGTTTTTGCGACACACTTGCCCAAAACTAAATTATAATAGCGTTTTTACTTTATCCCAAATCCACGCAAAATCTAACATCTCTTTATTAGCAATCATCTAATCATAAGCACATTTACATTAACCAAAACGCACCATATAAGGAGATTGTCGTGCTTTACTACCTGTATTCTTATTTTGATGTCAATATTTTTCGCTACCTTACTTTTCGCGCAGGGATAAGTTTTTTTGTAGGATTTTTGCTATGTGTGTTTTTGATGCCCTACTTCATCTCTTGGGCAAAAAAGCGCAAATCCTGCCAGCCTATCTCGCGCTATGTCCCCGCCCACAAATCCAAATCAAACACACCCACTATGGGAGGCGCAGTATTTATCTTTAGCACAGTGATAGCCTCGCTTCTATGCGTGCAGTTAAGCAACATTTTTGCCACGCTTGGCATTATCGTGCTTGTGGCTTTTGGGCTTATCGGCGGGAGAGATGACTATATCAAAATCGCACACAAAAGTAACGCAGGAATGAGTGCTAGGGCGAAGATGTTGTTTTTGTTTGTGGTGTCTTTTGGCGTGTGTTTGATTTTGTATTATTGTGCGCATCTAAGCTCGGATTTTTATTTCCCTTTTGTCAAAAATCCTCTTTTCGCGCTTAGCAACTATCCCACGCTAATGATAGCGTTTTGGGTGCTTGTATTTTTGGCTAGCACCAATGCCGTAAATGTAACAGACGGGCTAGATGGACTTGCTACCGTGCCTAGTATTTGCGCGATATTTACGCTATGTGTGTTTGTGTATTTATCGGGCAATATTGAGCTTAGTAAGTATCTATTTTTGCCAAAGGTAAATGCAGGCGAGCTAATGGTAGTAGGTGTCGCCTTAATCGGCTCTTTGCTAGGATTTTTGTGGTATAACTGCCACCCCGCACAAGTATTTATGGGCGATAGCGGAAGCCTATCTATCGGGGGCTTTATGGCGTATATGGCAGTCGTCTCAAACAACGAAATACTACTCATTCTAATCGGCTTTGTTTTTGTGGTAGAAACACTATCTGTGATGCTCCAAATCGGTAGCTACAAGACACGAAAAAAGCGGATTTTTCTTATGGCGCCTATCCACCACCACTTTGAGAAAAAAGGCTGGGCAGAAAACAAAATCATCGTGCGATTTTGGGTGATAGCCATACTTGTAAATCTAATCGCACTTCTAAGCATAAAGGTGCGCTAATGCCACAAAGCAGTAAAATCCCTATAAAAGTTCCACCTCACTTGCTTCCTGTCCACATTAGCGTATTTGGCTATGGGGTTACAAGCAAACCATTTGTAGAGTTTATAAACTCACTTGGCAAGACTTGCTCTATTTATGATGATAGATTTGAGGTAAAATCTAGCGATGAGTGCGGCAATGCTTTGCTCCCACCTAGTGCGTTTGATGAGGGCAAATCTAGCCTAGAGTTTATAAGCCCAGGGATTTTGCCTACTCATAGCTACTTCTCAAAAGCGCGAAATCCTATCGGCGAGTATGACTATGCTTATAAACTAATGAGGGCAAATGATTTTGAGTTAAAAAGTATATGGATAAGCGGGACAAATGGCAAAACAACCACCACGCAAATGCTAACTCATCTGCTAGAATCTTTTGGTGCACTCTGTGGTGGAAATATCGGCACGCCACTTACCACACTCGCGCTAAAGCACGCACAATCATTAGATTTTGCAAAAAAGGATTCTCACAAAAACAAGCCCTGCCAAAATCCAAATAACCACAAAGAAAAAAATCCCAAAAAAGATTCAAAAAAAGAGCCTTTTTGGGTGCTAGAATCTAGCTCTTTTGCTATGCACTACTCTCACATTGCTACCCCGCAGATTTATCTGCTACTTCCACTTAGCCAAGACCACATAAGCTGGCATAGTGGATATGAGGGCTACATAGAGGACAAACTCCGCGTTTTAGCGCGTATGGGCAAAGACACCTGCGCCCTATTGCCACAAGAGCTAAAATCTCACAAAATCGTGCAAGAATATATCCACAAAAATCACTCAAAATCCGACAACGAGCACGCAGAGCGTGCAATTTTTTATAGGGATTCTAGTGATTTGGCGAAGTTTTTGAGTATAGAGCTAGATAGCATTCCTTTTGGTGAGCCGTTTTTGCTAGACGCGCTTGTGGCACTTAGCGGCGCGGTGTTGGCACAAAAAATGGGCTTATTAGATTTTAGCGGGGATTTTAGAGATGATTCTAGCCCTGCGTATTTTTTAGAAAGGCTAAAATCTTTTCACATAGGGGCACACAGAATCGAGGAATTTTATGAGCCCTATAATCAAAACAGCGCAAAATCCAATCTACAATGGCTTTGGGTAGATGACTCCAAAGGCACAAATACCGATGCCACACTAAAGGCTTTTGCACGATATAAAGGCAGGCATATCTATGCCCTGCTAGGTGGCGATGACAAGGGAGCAGATATTGAGCCTATTTTTGCACTTATCGCAGATGGATTTTGCAAAAAAAATAGCTTTGTAAAGATTTTTGCCATAGGTAGCAATGAAAAAAAGATTTTATCCCTAGCACAAAAATACGGCATACCAGCCTTTGCTTGCCAAAATCTAAAAAACGCTATGAAGCACATAAAAAGCGAGCGAGAGAAAGATTTGATAGAATTTAGCGATGATTTTGCAAGTGAAGCAAAATCTGCACAGCCAAAATCCACACAGAAAAATGCAGAAAAACATACAAAACAAAAATCCAAACAAGATTCTAAAGCAGATTTTATCGCTTCTTTTGTTGGGCTACTCTCTCCCGCAGCAGCAAGCCTTGACCAATTTCGCTCATACAAAGAAAGGGGCGAACTTTTCAAAAAATACGCGCTAGAATCATAATTTAGGAGCAATGATGAGTAAAAAAACACAAAATCCACAAGAGGAAGAAAAAGCAGCCTACAATCCAAAAGCGATAGAATCTACTATCTATGAAATCTGCAAAAATAGAGGATATTTTGAGATAGATGGCAATGCAGCCCTTGCAAAAAAACGACAAGAAAGACTAAAGCAAGAAAAAAATAGTGGCAAAAATGGCAGTGGAGCAAATGAAAAAAAACTAGAGCCAAAAAACACGCATTTTTGCATAATGATGCCCCCTCCAAATGTAACGGGCGTGCTTCACATAGGGCACGCGCTTACCCTTAGCTTGCAAGACATTATCGTTCGCTATAAGCGAATGCAAGGCTTCATCACGCTCTATCAGCCCGGGCTAGACCACGCAGGAATCGCCACGCAAAATATCGTAGAAAAACAACTTCTAGCAAAAGGGATAAAAAAAGAGGAGCTAGGCAGAGAAGCATTTATCAAAAAAGTGTGGGAGTGGAAAGAAGAGTCTGGAGGTAAAATCACGGGGCAAATGGAGGCTCTAGGGATTTCTCCCGCACTTTCTAGGGCGCGATTTACTATGGATAAAGGCTTGCAACAAGCCGTGAGGGAAGCATTTGTCGCGTGGTATGAGCAAGGACTAATCTATCAGGGGGATTATATGGTGAATTGGTGCACGCACGATGGGGCACTAAGCGACATAGAAGTGGAGTATGAAGGACAGGATACAAAGCTATATTATATCGCTTACAAGCTAGCTGATAGTTCGCAGGATTGTAGCTACTCTTTGGAGGGTGTTCATAGCGCAGATTTTGCAGGCACGCAAGGCACAAATGAGCATAATTTCCCAAAAGATGCCCTTGTAGTAGCTACTACGCGCCCTGAAACTTTCTTTGGTGATGTCGCTGTAATGATAAATCCAAATGATTCTCGCTATGCCCATTTGGTGGGCAAATCTGTCGTGCTTCCTCTGCTAAACAAAGAGATTCCTATCATCGCTGATAGTGCGGTGGATATGGAGTTTGGCACGGGCGTGGTAAAGGTAACGCCCGCACACGACATAAACGACTATGAAGTAGGCAAGCGACACAATTTAGAAAACCTCGTCATATTCGATGAAAAAGGAATCTTTAATGTAAATGCAAAGGGGTTTGAGGGTAGGGAGCGACTAGAAGCGCGAGAAGACATAGTCGTAGCACTACACTCTTGCGGTGCATTGATAAAAACCCAAGACTACCAAAATCAAGTCGGCAAATGTTATCGCTGTGGCAACATAATCGAGCCATATATCTCAAAGCAGTGGTTTGTCTCAAAAGAAGTTGCTAATGGCGCGATAAAGCGCGTAAATGAGGGCGAAGCGAAGTTTTATCCAAGCGCGTGGCTAAATAATTTCAATGCGTGGATGCGTGAGCTACGACCGTGGTGTATCTCGCGCCAGCTGTGGTGGGGGCATAGGATTCCTATTTGGGACTGCCAAAACCCCAAATGCGCTCATCGCTTTGCTTCCAAAAACGAAGTAGAATCTAGCTGCCCAAAATGTGGAGGCGAGCTAAAGCAGCAAAGCGATGTGCTAGATACTTGGTTTAGTTCAGGTTTGTGGGCATTTAGCACGCTAGGGTGGAAAAATAATCTATCTTTAGATACTAATCACACAGATTCTGCACCTTTGCACGAAGCAAGCACGAGCGAGAATCCATACAACCCAGATGATTTGACAAATTTCTACCCAAATTCCCTGCTTATCACGGGATTTGATATATTGTTTTTTTGGGTAGCTAGAATGCTATTTAGTGGCGAGTCTTTGCTAGGCAAGCTACCATTTAGGGATATTTATTTGCACGCCCTTGTCCGCGATGAAAATGGGCAAAAAATGAGCAAATCTCGCGGAAATGTCATCGACCCGCTAGAAATGATAGAAAAATACGGCGCGGATTCACTGCGATTTAGCCTTGCATATCTATGCGCACAAGGGCGCGATATACGACTATCCACTGCCCAACTAGAGATAGGAAAAAACTTTGCAAACAAACTTTTTAATGCCACGCAATTTTTGCTTTTGTATGCTAAGCAGCAAGATTGTGGATTTGGTGGATTTAGCAAGGTTAGCAAATACCACACGCCACTTGGCAGATACGCTAAATCGCGTCTAAACGCTGCAAATAGCGAGCTTATAGCCGCACTAGAATCTTATCGTTTTAATGACGGCGCAAGCGTGCTTTATCGCTTTTTGTGGGGGGAGTTTTGCGATTGGTGCATAGAGCTAGCCAAAGTGCAAAAAGAAGCGATAAGCGAGCTCGGAGCTGTGCTAGCAGACGCGCTAAAGCTATTGCACCCTTATATGCCTTTTATCAGTGAGGAGCTATACCACAAGCTAAGGGGGCAGGAGCTAAAAGATGTCCAAAGCATTATGGTAGAGGAGTTTCCTAGCGATTTTGAGCGGGATTTGGAGGTGGAGGCAGAATTTGAGATGATAAAAAATGCTACGATTTCTTTGCGCAGACTAAAAGCAAGTATAGATTTGGCAAATAAGCCTGTGCAGCAGGCATATATACAGAGCTTTGATGACAAAAAAATCGCCCAAAAAGCCCTAGATTCTATCCAAAAACTCGCACGAGTAGAATCTATAAAGATTTTTGATAGCACAGATACCAAAAACTTCGTAGTAGATATAGGCGAGGGCGTGAAGTGCTACTTACCACTTGATAATATCGATTTATCGCCTATTTTGGCTAGGCTAGATTCTCAAAAACAAAAGCTAACAAAAGACCGTGATAAGCTAGAATCAAACCTAAAAAATGATAGATTTTTGGCAAATGCACCAAAAGAAGTAGTCTCAAAGCTAGAATCTAGCCTGCAAGAAGTCCTAGACAAACTACGCAAAATCCAAAGCGAAATAGACACGCTAGATAGAGGATAGTTTGGCTTCTATCAGCGATGAAACTTAGTTATTTCCACACAATGTAGGGATTTTGTTTCGCAGATTTTTGCGCTATTAAGTTGGTATTTTGGGCTGATATTTTGGTGGATTTACGATAGGTGAGAGAATCTTTCTTGGCAAAATATTGTGTTTTTTGCCCTATGTGCTTGGTGTATTTGATTAGTGTGCTTGATAAGATTTTCTACTGCATTACGGATAATTTTTACTGATTTTGAAATCCGCATTATTTACTAATCTATTGTCAAACTTTGCAAAGGAGCTGATTCCACCACGCTTCTTAGATGATACAAGCTAGTTAGCATAGCTACTTATAGCGTTTTACCCCCTAAAATTTTCTACTTCTTGCGTCCGTCTTCTAGGACTTTGTGGCTTCCATTTTCATCAAACTCAACCACCACATAAGGCAAACCTTGTTTGTTTAATTCCGCCATAAAGTAGTCAGGGTCGTTTTGCTCCATATTCCACACACCCGCCCCCTGCGTTGTCTCTTGGGGAATTTCGCGGGAGTTTGCCACTCGCTTCGTCAATAGACTATCAGTCTTATTTTCCTCGCTCGTGGCTTCACAACCCACGAACTTCCCGCAAGATACTTCCGCAGGGTTACCTTTGCTTATTCCAATCGCATTATCTATCCCCTGCCATTCCCCGCCTTTTGGCATATCGGCGTTAAATGATGGAACGCAACCCAAGCCATTAGAATCAAGATTCTCAAATTCTAAGGTTGCAGATGAATTTTTGGGGTTGTGCGAGGCAAGCGAATGAGACGCACTCCTCGTGCGTTGCAGTGAAGCGTCCGAAGCACTCCCCAAAAAGTCGCTGCAAACTGAATTTGTTATTTTTTCACACCCCACACCCCATTTCCCCTCACATATCAACTTCGCCCCTATCATCGCAGGCACACCTGTGGTATAGCTCACCCCCTGCGCGCCCACCTCCGCGTAGCACTCCTCGTGCGTGCAAATGTTATAAATGTAAATTACGCGCTCCTTGCCCTCCTTCACGCCTTTTATATAGCAGCCGATATGCGTCTGCCCTTTGGTGCGCGGGGCGAGACTTGCGGGGTCTGGCAGTAGCGTTTTTAGCACTTCTATTGGCACGATTTTACCCCCCTTATGCGCCACCTCATCGATTCGTAGCAACCCCACATTCTCTAAGCACTTCATATGCGTAAGATAGCTCTCCCCAAATGTCATAAAAAAGCGGATTTTGCGTAGTCCCTTGATATTGCGAATAAGCGATTCTAACTCCTCGTGGTAAAGCAAATAGCTATTTTTCACGCCCACGCCCAAATAATCCCACTCTTTCATCAACGCCAAAGGGGCGACATCGCGCCACTGCCCGTTGAAGTAGCTTTGATTTTGCAAATCCTGCGTGTTTGATTCAAGCGCGAAGTGCTTTTCCTCTCTTTCAAATTTGCGATAGATTTTGTCCTCTTGCAAGTCGGGGTTGAGTTCTAAGTTTGATTGCAAACTTGTGGAATCTACCCACCCCCTAGCCCCCTCCGCAAGGGAGGGGGAACTCACCCAATACCGCGCTTTGCTACTCACTTCGCGCAAGTTAATTTCAGGGTTAAAGTTTGTCGCAAACGCATAGCCGTGGTCCCCCGCATTGCAATCCAAAATATCAATGCTATGAATCTCATCAAAATAGTGCTTTTGCGCGTAGGCACAAAATACATTGGTTACCCCGGGGTCAAAGCCACTTCCCAAAAGCGCGAAAATCCCCGCTTCCTTGTAGCGCGTGTCATAAGCCCACTGCTCCTTATACTCAAAGTGCGCATTATCGGGGTGCTCGTAGTTCGCAGTATCAAGGTAGTGTGTCTTTGTGCGCAGGCACGCCTCCATAATTGCCAAATCTTGGTAGGGCAAAGCCACATTTACCACGAGCTTTGGGTGGTATTTCTCTATCAAAGCCACGACAGATTCTACGCTATCGGCATCTACTTCATCGATTTCAATCTCCCCAAAGCCCTTAGCGCGGATAGAATCTGCAATCGCCTTGCATTTAGACAAAGTGCGCGAGGCTAATATAATGCGCGAAAACACGCCGTCAAATTCGTCTTGTGGCGATAAATCGTGGAGTTTGCCACTCGCTTCGTCAATAGACGAATCAGTCTTATTTCCTTGCTCGTGGCTACACAACCCCGATTTCTCGCTCACAATACTAGAATTTGCATTTTTTACTCGATTCATCGCCATTTTGTGTGCCACCACGCCACCTACGCCACCTGCTCCGATTTGTAAAACACACGCCATTTTCACTCCTTATAAGATTTTATACACCTATATAGATTTACATAAGTTGAGATTTTAGCAAAATTTCTTTAAGCAAAAAACACAAGATTTTGCTTACAAAGCCACGTCTTTATAGCAAAGCAACTTAAAGCGATAAAAAGTTTTGCAAAATTTGCAAGCCGATTTTGTGGCTTTTTTCGGGGTGGGCTTGGATACCTAGCACATTATCTTTTGCGACAATAGAGGGAAACCTAGTAGCTTCTACCTCACTTTTTTTGTGGCTTTTGCTAGGCTCGCTATATTTACACCACGCCAAAACATCTCTCTCATCGACATTGCTCGCATAATATGAATGCACAAAGTAAAGATACGCACCATTTGGCACACTATCTAAAAGCGAGTGAGGAGGCACGCAAATCTTTTGCTTATCCAAGTTTGCACCCTCACTAGCAAAAAAGTTTTGATTCCACCCGATATGAGGCGTGCGCAAATCCTCCCCAAACTTCACAATCTCTCCTTTTAAAAGCCCTAGCCCTCTATGCTCTCCAAACTCATAGCTTCGCTCAAAAAGTAGCTGCATACCCACACAGATTCCAAGCATATATTTGCCACTTTTGACAAACTTTGCTATCGCTTCATCAAACCCACTTTTCCTAACTAGCCCCACAACATCGCCAAACGCACCTACACCGGGCAAAATCACCTTGTCATAATCGCACAATTTATGCGGGCTAGACTCTGTGGCAAGGCAAGCACCAAGATATGCAAATGAATTTCTCACACTTCCTAGATTTCCCGCTCCGTAGTCGATGATAGCGATATTTTGTGTTTTCATTGTCGCGCTTTTGATACTTTTGACACTTACTAAACTATCTTGCTAAACGAACTCTAAAATATCATTTCCCAACGACTTGCTGACACCGCTTGCATAGCCCGCCACTAGAGCTTGCCATATATCGCCAGCACCGCTCGCATTTGCACTCGCCACTTTTGTGTATAGTATAGTTTTTGCCCTCTATCTCTATCTTGGCGATTTTTTCGCCAAGCTTTTTGCTCTCTTCACTTACTATAAGCCACTTAGCACTTTCTTTGAAATCGCCAAAATCCCCCACCACACAAAGCTCAAGCCCTGATTTTACTACCCCGTCTTTTTTTAGGCTATCAAGCGTTTCGTTAAATTTATTTCGTAGCTCAAGAAGCAGGGTAAAATCTACATTTTCCTTATCACTAGCAATATCTTTGTAAGATTCTAGTGGGGCAATCTCAAAAACGCCAAATTCTCCCCCTACACCCAAAATCTTGGGCGCAAAAGAGAGTGCTTCCTCTATGGTGTAGGTAAGCACAGGTGCTAGCAAATGGCACAAATGGCTTAAAATCACTGCCATTACACTTTGGTGTGCCACTCTCTCTTTGCCATTTTTTTCATCACAATACAAGCTATCTTTGCACAAATCCAAGTAGATTCCGCTTAGCTCGTTGCTAATGAAGTATGAGAGAATCTGCATAGCACTGATGAAATTATACTCTTTGAAATGCGCCCTAGCTTGGCTAAACGCGCTAAAAGCCCTGCTTAAAATAAACCTATCTATCTGCCCTAAATCACTCTCTTTAGCCAAGCGGTCCAAATCACTCACATTTGCCATAAGGAATCTAATAGTATTGCGGATTTTTTTATACTGCTCGCTTACTTGCTTTAGTATGTCATTTGAGATTTTTTGGTCATTTTGATAATCACTTAGCGCTACCCAAAGTCGCAAAATCTCACTACCATATTGCTTTAGCACTTCTTGAGGTAGGACTACATTACCCTTTGATTTGCTCATTTTTTGCCCATTTGCATCCATTGTAAATCCGTGAGTAAGCACGGCTTTATACGGTGCCCGCCCTTGCAAAGCACAGCTTAGCAAAAGAGAGCTTTGAAACCACCCTCTATGCTGGTCGCTCCCCTCCAAATACATATCGCTAGGATATTCTCCCGCATCATAGATTCCGCTTTTTAGCACGGCATTCCAAGTGCTACCGCTATCAAACCACACATCTAGTATATGCTCGCATTTTTCGTATTTGTGCGCTTGAGACTTGTGGCTTGAGGGAAGTAGCTCTTCTATCTCTTTGTCCCACCACGCATCACAGCCCTCTTTTTCAAATGTCTTTGCGATAGATTCTAGCACAGCTTCATCTAGCAGTGGCTCGCCACTTTCTTTGTCGATAAAAAACGCAATAGGCACTCCCCAATCACGCTGTCTAGAGATACACCAATCAGGGCGATTTTCTATCATAGCATTTATGCGATTGCGTCCGCTTGCAGGATAAAATCTAGTCTCATCTATCGCCTTTAGCGCGACTTCTCGCAAAGACTTGCCATCTAAAAATGGCTTATCCATTAGGATAAACCACTGCTTTGTTGCACGATATATCACAGGCTCGTGTGTGCGCCAGCAGTGCGGATATGAGTGGACAAATTTAGAGCAAGAGATGAGATTCTCCCCTAGTAGCTCTAGGATTTTCTCATTTGCCTTAAAAATATGCAAGCCAACAAAATCATTTGCCACACTACTAGGCAATAGCTCGCACACGCTCTCATCATAGCAGCCTTTATCATTCACAGGCATCAAAATCTGTGTGGGATTGTATTTTGTCATTTTTGCTTCATCAGCATATTTTAGCCACAAGAAATAGTCATCTTCGCCGTGTCCGGGTGCTGTATGCACAAGCCCGCTTCCCCCCTCCATAAGCACGTGCTCACCTAGCAAAATCACAGATTTTCGCTCATTTAGCGGGTTTATCGCTTCGCAGTATTCTAGCTCTTTTGCATAGATTTCTTTGAGAATCTCGCCTTTTGTTATGCCCTTGTCGATTAGAGAATCTAGCAGTGGCTTTGCTAGTAAATATCCCTCACTTGTGATGACATAGATTTCATTTGGATTTAGCGCGATAGCTTGATTTGATAGAAGCGTCCAAGGCGTGGTAGTCCATATCACTGCTTTTATCTCTTTATTTGGCTCTAGGGCGAGTTTTTGCTTTGATTCTTGCGTGAGAGAAAATCCCACAAAAATACTATAATCCTCTTTGTCTTTATACTCTACTTCCGCTTCAGCTAGCGCACTTCTAGCTGCCCAGCTCCAAAATATCGGCTTAGAGCGAGTGGCTAGCAAGCCCTTTTTTGCCACTTCACAAAGCGTGCGATAGATATTTGCCTCAAAGGCAAAATCCATAGTTTTATATGGATTTTCAAAATCCCCCAAAACCCCCATTTGCTTAAATTCATCTGCTTGGATTGCGAGGTATTTAGTAGCGTGAGCGCGACACAGCTCACGGATTTTAGATTTTGGCAGAGTATCTTTTTTTGCCTTTCCTTGTGCATCTTTGCCAAGAGATTTTTCTACTTGCTGTTCTATGGGTAGTCCGTGGCAGTCCCAGCCCGGTGTATAGCGCACTGCATCGCCATTAAAAAAATGTGTCTTTATGACAATATCTTTTAGGATTTTATTTAGCGCGTGCCCTATGTGGAGATTGCCATTTGCATAAGGGGGACCATCGTGTAGAGTGAAAGTCTTTTGTGGATTGTGCGTATTTGTAGCACGCAAGGAGCGCATTTTGTGATAAGCTGCGCAATCTTTTTGCCATTTTTCATAGATTTTTGGTTCATTTTGGGGTAGATTGCCCCGCATTGGGAAATCTGTCTTTGGCAACAACAAAGTGTCTTTATAGTCCATTTAGTGTCCTTTAGTAAAGTTTATAGGCAAGTTTTTAGGTTTTAGGCAAAATCTAAAATGCTTAAAAAACGCTATTGTAGCCAAAAAATACCTCAAAAAAGCTTAGTGCAACGCCCGCTTGCCAAAAGTTGCTCCCCACAAGCCTAAATTGCTAAAAGCAAATCACAAAATCCAAAATCTTTTTTTTCCTAAAAAAAATTCTTGCAATTTTTGCAAACCTAGCACGCCCCATATTTATAATAAGCCGCGCAAGCCCCTTCAGAGCTTACCATACAGCTTCCTAGCGGGTGGCTAGGGATACAAGATTTGCCAAACACTTTGCAATCTAGTGGCTTTGCCACCCCGCGCAGTATATCTCCACAGCGACAAGATTTGTTATCTGCTATGGGGGTAAAATCTAAAACCTCTTCAAACTCACGCATCGCGTCATAAGCACGATACTCTTTGCGCAATCTTAAGCTAGAGTTTGACACTTCGCCTAGCCCCCTCCACTCAAAGCTAGGCGCGATTTCAAAAAATGTATTTACTAGCTCTTGTGCTTTTTGATTGCCCTGCATATTTACTACGCGAGTGTATTGCACTTCTAGCTTTGGGTTTGCATTGTGGGTTTGTATGTCATTTGCTTGGCTAGCTAGCATAGCGATACTTTGCATCATATCCACAGGCTCAAAGCCACTTACCACAATTGGAATGCGATATTTCTCTAGCAATGGTTTGTAGATTTTCGCACCTGTGATGACGCTTACGTGAGATGGAGCGATAAGCGCGTTTATAGCGCAATCTTTGGAATCTAGTATGGCTTCTAGCGGTGGAGGGACTAGGATATGATTTATATGAAAAAATAGATTTTGGCATTTTGCTTCTATGGTGCGAGATAGCAGTGCGGCAGTCATAGGCGTAGTCGTCTCAAATCCGATAGCAAAAAACACGACTTTTTTGCTTGGATTTTCTAGTGCGATTTGCAGGGCTTGGCTAGGCGAGTAGAGAAACCTCACATCTGCGCCTTTGGCACGGGCATCTTGGAGAGAGCCATTACTCCCCGGGACCTTTAGCATATCGCCAAGCGTTAGCAGAATCACATCTTTTTGCATAGCGATAGTGTATGCTTGGTTTATGCGAGATTTTGGCATCACACACACAGGGCAGCCCGGTCCGTGTATGCACTCAATATTGCTTGGCAAAAGCCCCTTTAGCCCATAGCGCATAAGCGTGTGAGTATGCCCTCCACACACTTCCATCATTTTTAGTGGAGTTTTTAGATTTTTTGCTAGTTTGTGGATTTGCTTTGATAGGGCGAGAATGGCGTCTTTTTGGCGAAATCCATCTAGCAAAAGAGAAGTGCTTAAAGAGGCTGAAGTTTTTGCAGAAGCGTCTGCAAAGGCACTTGCAGAAGCATTTGGAGTAGAATCTTTGCTAGACATTGCCCTATCCTTAAAAATATGTGAATCTAAAATACGCCCAAAATATTATGGCTTAAACTCACTTGGCAAGCTACTATAAGACTCCTCGACTACGGAGAAATCTGGCTTTTCGCCCTCATACTTAGCTATGTCTTGTTGGCTTAGTGGCGTCCAAGTAAGGCTTTCCCCTAGCCACCCCTTTTTATCTAGGCTTGCCCTTAGTGATAGATTGCCATTAGATTCTATGGTGATTTTTAGGTAGTAAGTCTTGCCATCATCGTAGTTATACACCTCTCCACCCTCATATACACACTCATCAGCAGATTTTGATAGCCCATAGACAAACACCGCACCTTTATCCACACGCTCTCTTAGCTTTGGATTTGGGTTTTTTATATCTTTTTTGGGTCCGCTACCATCGACATTTGCATAGCCATAGGCGTAGATTTTGGTTTTGCTACCATTGCTTTTTGTGAAAAACTCCACGATACTTTGACGCCCGCTTTTGCCTATGTGGGTTTTGTAGTGCTTTGTCTTAGTGCCTAGCTCACATTCTTTTGTTTGAGCTATGCTAGCAGAGCCAAGCCCCAAAGCAAAGCAAGCCACTAGCCCAAAGCCACTCCAAAATCCACTTCCTATATGTCTGTAATTTTTCATCTACTCTCCTTTATGGTTTTTGTGATTTTATTGCGTTTTTTGTGCTGTGTCATATTGCTCATCTATGTATTCATCATCGTCCATACTTGCTACTATTTCCTCATATAGCTTTATGGATTCTAGCGCGGATTGTGTATCAATCTTGCTCATCACATAGCCGATATGCAATAGCACATATTCCCCCACTTGGACTTCATCTTGCATCAAATCTAGGCTTGCCTCACGGCTAACGCCTAGCGTCTCTATGGTAGCAGTATTGCTAGATTTGTCTATGGATATGACTTTTGATGGGATAGCTAGACACATTTACTCTCCTTTTTGTTAGACATTTGATACAAAAATCCTAAAACTTATGTTTGGAATGATACCCTTTCATTTTGCATTCCACAATAAAAGTGCGCACTTTTTGGATAGAATCTATGTCATTTTTGCTTGTGAGAAAGATAGGAATGCCTTTTTTTAGCTTAGCCAAATCGCTCTTTACCCGCTCCAAATCAAAGCTAAAATGCTCTATTAAGTCTGCTTTGGAAATGATAAGCGCGTCTGCACACAAAAACATCGTAGGATACTTTAGCACCTTGTCATCGCCCTCTGGCGTGGATAAAAGCACGATATTTATATCCGCACCGAGATTGTAGCTCGCTGGACACACGAGATTGCCGACATTTTCGATAAACAGATAGCCTACGCTATCTAAGGCATTGCTAGATTTTAGATGATGATATGCCTCCTCTATCATACTAGCATCTAGATGGCAGGCTTCGCCTGTGAGGATTTGATAAGCGTTTATGCCTTTTGCTTTTAGCCTATCAGCATCGCGATTTGTCTGCAAATCTCCCTCAATAACAGCAAACCCAAAATCGCTAGATTTTGTGCTAGATTCTGCAAGGGTTTCTAAAAATGTCGTTTTTCCACTGCCTGCAGAGCTCATAAGGTTTATCACATATAGTCCATCTTGCGCGTATAGCTCACGCATTTGCAGGGCTTTTTTGTCGTTTTTGCTTAGCACTTTTTGGATAACTTCCATAGTTATGCTTTGGGTTGTGTTTTGAGATTTTGTTAGATTGTCTTTCATTGTGGATTTCCTTTTTGGTTTTTTTTAGCAGTTGTATGAAAGGCTAAAGTGGCTATATAAAAGACATAGACAAAAACATAAGATGAGATAGGACAAACCCAAGCAATATCCAAAGCTAGCGTGAGATTTTATCCAAATATCACACAAGAATATTTCACAAGATTTTTGCACAATGCTTTTTACAGCGGGCTTTTTAGCGCACCTTGTAGCAAAATCTCACTACCCAAAACCACCACCCAAAGCTAAGCTAGATAAACATTTTTAGCGGATAGCTCTCTTTGCTTGTCTTCTTTAGCTCCATATATGCCACAACCCCGCGCATATCCTCGCTATTTCGGCTAGATTTTATCTCGCTTTGCGCTCTATCTATCATCTCTAGTTCAAGTAGCACATACACAAACGCCTTATGCACCCTCTCGCTTTTATCACTCAAATCACTAAAGATTCTTAACCATTTATCAGGGCTTAGCTTGGCGTGCGTAGACTTTGCTAGAGCCAAATAATCATCGCCATCAAACCCCACTCCCTCACCCAAAGCGATGATTTGACTAGAATCTAGCGGGCAAGATTCTAGCGCAAGGCAAGTTTGCAAGGCATTGTGCAAAGAGGGCTTATCAAGGTAGTCTTGGACTTCAAGGGCTTTTTTTATCTCTTTTGGCACACCACCCTCACAGATAATCCCAAGCGCAAATCGGCGAGATAGCAAAGGCTTAGTAGGGTCTTTTATCACTTCAAGGGCATTTTTGGCACTTTTAAGGGCGTAGTTTTGCCAATTTTTCACCACAAATGGAGAATCTTTTTCTAAGTGATATTTGTTTATCTCCTCATATTTTCCATTACTAATGCTTACAAGTCGTGCCAAAAGTTTGTCTATGCGGGAGTTTCCGCATTCTTGTGAGCCTAAATTTGGCAGTAGCTCAAAGCGAGATATGATAAGCGATAGAGTGCGCAAATGTGGGTTTTTTATCGCATTTGGCGATGGTTTAGCAACTCTTTTAGAAAAATTTTCAAAAAGTTTTGAGCGGATTTTTAGGGCGTTTGCTATGAGAGAGGCAGTATCTGCGATGTCATTTAGGCTTTGCTTTGGATTTTTTAGCAGATTTTGCCCTATGCTTTTTTGTGGATTTTGCAGTGCGCTACTTTGGACTACTTGCACTGCCACATTTTCACGCGTGGCATTGGCACTTTTGGCATTTTGCGTGCTAGAGTGTATCTCATCTATTGTTGGATAAGTGTTTTGTGGATGGGCATTTTGTGTGGCTTGGAAAAGCACTTGAGAGATTAGAGAGTCCAAATCCTCATAGTTATTTCTACGCACGATAAGCGAGCGCACCCAGCTATACGCAAAAAATAGCGAGCTATACACAAAAAACACCACCAAAACTAGCACTATCCACACAGCGATATGCAGGCTCATACCAAACGCACTATATTCTTGTGTGTCAGTGATAGTGTATGCTCCGATATATACAGCGATGATAAAAAACAGCGAAAACAACGCGTAGTATTTAAACTTCAATCTAACTCCTCTACTTTGATTTCAAACATTTCTAAAGCACCTACACTTCTTTTAAGCACCCAACCTCGCACTTCAGTCCCAAACGCTCCCAAAAAAGCGAAAATCTTGCAATACTTCACGCCAAAATTTGCAAAGATTTACCAAGACTTCGCCACAGACTTAGCTGCCTTATCATCATTTGCTTTTTCATTTTTGGCTACTCTTTGGGATTTCTCATAGACTTCACGGCAGTCGATACAATATCGCGCGTGAGGCTTAGCACGCAGTCTATCTGTGCTTATCTCATCATCACACATTTCACAAATCCCATAAGTGCCATCTGCAATCTTTTGCAACGAGCTCTCTACCTCTTGCAATTCTAAAGCATATTTTTCAATAATGAGACAATCAAGCTGCCCTTGAATATGCGCTACTGCCAAATCGCTATCATCTTTTAGCGCACTAGAGTGCAAATCTTTGATATTACCATTTCTAGAATCCAAAATCTCTAATAGACTTTTATGTCTAATTTCCAAAATATTTTCAAATTCCCTAAACTTCGTTTTTGTTTGGCGTTTTGTATTCTGTTTTGCGCACTTTTTGTGTGGCATTTTTGCTCCTTATTTGTGGTATGGGTGGTGGTGGATAATGCTTAGAGCACGATAGATTTGCTCTAGCAAAACAACGCGAACGATTTTGTGTGAGAATGTCAAATCACTAAGGCTAATCGCACTTGTTTTGGAGATAAACTCATCATCAAATCCATAAGGACCCGCGATAAAAAAACGCAAATCCGCTTTAGACTGCCTCACGCTATCGACAAGCTGTGAGAACTGAATGCTATCAAGTTTCATTCCTCTAGGGTGAAGTGCGATAGAATCCGCCTTTGTCCCAAGTAGCGGGCTAAAGGCTTTTGTATATGTCGCTTGAGCTAGGCTTGCACTTTTGTTTTGCTGTGAATTTTGCGCTCTTTTTAGTTTTTGATTTTGCCATTTTTGGCTTTTGTTGTGCTTGTGAGCGACTTTGTGAGCACTATCTATGTCGGTGTTAAATATTGATTCTACACACACGCTTGCATTAAATGTTTGGCATAGCTTTTGATAATGCCACTCTAGCGGTGTCATAGGCATCGACTTAGATATGGTGTAAAGCAGGATTTTCATAGCCATAAGGATTGAGATACAAACTCAAATCTTTTAGCGTCTTGCGCAAATCGCCTCGTGCTACCACCATATCAATAAGCCCGTGTTCAAGCAAAAATTCCGCCGTCTGAAAGCCCTCTGGCAAATCCGCACCGATAGTTTGCTTAATCACTCTTGCTCCTGCAAAGCCTATCATCGCTCCGGGCTCTGCAATGATAATATCCCCCAAAAATGCAAAACTAGCACTCACCCCACCAAAAGTCGGGTCTGTAAGCACAGAAAAAAACGGCAATGAATGCTCGCTTAAGCGATTTAGCGCAGCAGAAGTCTTTGCCATTTGCATAAGCGAGTAAGTGGATTCTTGCATTCTGGCTCCACCGCTTGTAGATACGATAAGCAATGAGTGCTTTTTCTCACACGCCCTACTTATCGCTCGGACGATTTTCTCTCCCTCTACCGAGCCCAAGCTCCCTCCCATAAACGCAAAATCAAATACTACGATTTGAAAAGGGACTTTTTCTATCAAGCCCTCGCCTGCTATGACAGAGCTAGGACGCCCTGTTTTTTGGGTGTATTTTTTTACTCTTGCCTTGTAGCTTTCTTTATCGACAAAATCAAGCGGGTCAACAGGGGCTAACCCCTTATCAAATTCTACAAAACTCCCATCATCGCAAAGTAGATTGATTCTTTCATTTGCCGAAATTCTAAAGTGATGATTGCATTTGGGGCATACTTGTCCGTGCTCATAGACTTCTTTATAATACATTAGCGAGCCGCATTTGTCGCATTTTACCCAATGGCTTGAAGTATCTTTAGCACTTCTTTCTTCATCGCGTTTGAGGTTTTTTAGAAAATCTACAAAACCCATTCTCTCTCCTTATACCTATCTTGTTTTGGTGTTGTATTTGTGGGATTGGTGTTCTTAGCGTGCGTTTGTCAAAGATTGCCTAAAAATTACTTAAGAATTCATTTTGAATCTGCTTTAGTCCAAAACAATCCCTGAAATCATATCAAAAATTTCCTTATACTTGCTGACAAGCAAAAAGAACGCACCATTTTTATCCACTATTTCCCTGATATGCAAATCCCGAGCCAAAAACTGCCCAGCTTTAGCATCATATCGCCTACTTTTCCCACCAAGAAGCAAAAATCTCCCCTCCAAGCAATACGCCCAAGATAGCGCACCCGCACCTAGTGAGCGGAATTTAACCTTGTGATTGTGTAGCTTTGCCACCACGCTAGGATTGCAATACGCCCGCTCAAAGATTCCACATTTTGGGGGTTGTAGCGGCGGTGTGTTTTCATCATCGGCGATAGGTTTTGGGTGCAAAATCTCCTCTCTAAATAGATGAAGTTTTGTATATGAAAGAGAAATTTCATCTAGCGAATTTTGGGTGTTTGAGGGTTTGCAATCCCGCTTAGAATCCGCCCTGTCATAGAATACCTCGCCACTGCAAAAATTCATAATGCACGCTTCTTTTACGCTGCCATCTTTATCACAAAGTGCCAAAGAAGCACCATAGTATGGAATGTTTGAGAGATAGTTATCACTGCCATCAAGTGGGTCTAGCACGATAATATCACTTGATTCCCCCCTGCATTTTATAAGCCCCCCCTCTTCAGAATCAAGGCTTGCAATGCCAAGCAGTGCCTCCCCAAACTCCTCCTCACACAGCAAATCCGCCCCGATACTTATATCCCCTCCAGCTCCCTTGCTATGTCGCACAAACATTGCCCTATCTCTTTTAGCAAGGATTGGGGCTAGCTTTGCTCCAGCTTTTATACAGCCCATCAAAAATTGACTTGTTTGTAGCAACTCATCAAATTTCATCATTTTTCCTTAAAAACAATCCTAACAAAACTCTATCTAGCAATCCACTTGCAATTCACTTAAAAAAGCTACAAATCCCTTACAAATCTATGAGCGATAATCCGCATTTATCGAAATGTATTGCGGTGTCAAATCACAACCATAAGCCTTTGCAGATTTTGCGCTATTTGTGTTTTTTAAATCAGCGATTATGCTTACTTCATCAAATCCTAAAATCCTTGTTGCTTTTTTTTCATTGATTTGCAAGGCTTGCCCATTTTTCATTATGATGATTTCCCCGCCTTTGCTTGTGATTTTTAAATCTAGCTTTTCTTTTGGGAATTCAACCCCCGCATATCCCATAGCACACAAGATTCTACCCCAATTTGCATCATTGCCATACACCGCACACTTTACAAGATTTGAGCTGATGATAGATTTTGCTAGCTTGCGTGCTACACGCTTGCTTGGAGCATTTTGCACGCTAGCAGTGATTAGCTTGCTTGCTCCCTCGCCGTCTTTTGCGATTTGGCGAGATAGCTCATCACATATCATCATAATCCCTTGCACAAACGACTTATAATCCACGCTCCTCTCATCGACTATAAGCTCATTTTTTGCAGTTTTATTACTAAGGGCTAGCACCATATCATTTGTCGAAGTGTCCCTATCCACGCTTATCATATTAAAGGTATTTTTGGTTACTTTTTTTAGGGCTTTTTGGAGGAGTTTTTGAGAGATATTTATATCAGTGATGACAAACCCAAGCAATGTCGCCATATTTGGGTGTATCATTCCGCTACCTTTGGCTATGCCAGCTAAGCGGATTTTTGAGCCATTTTTGCTTCTAAACTCTAGCGCGCATTGCTTTTGGTGTGTGTCTGTCGTCATTATCGCTTTTGCTGCGTTGCTAGCGCAAACTTCACTAGAGCCTTTTGCTTTGGCAAGGTTTAGGATTCCTTTTTTTATTTTTGGCATTGGCAAAGGCACGCCAATCACCCCTGTGGAAGCCAAAAGCGTAGAGTGAAAATCTATATCTAGCGCGATACTCGCACTTAGCGCACTCTCTAAGCAGTCTTTTTTGCCTCTCTCTCCCGTGCAAGCATTTGCGTTACCTGCATTTATGATGACAGAGTGAAAGTAGGGCGTGTCTTTTAGTCGCTCTATGTTGTATTCTACGCAGGCAGCCCGCACCCTATTGCGCGTGAAAACCCCAGCAGCCACACAAGGAGTAGCACTATAAAGTAGTGCCATATCAAGCCTATCTTTATACTTCACGCCAGCTTTTATGCCTGCAAACTCAAATGAGGGCAGGATTTCTAAGCCTTTTTTTAGCATTCGCATTTTTGGAGCAAAATCCTTGATAGATTTTTGGGTGGATTTTGTAGGTATCTTTGTGGCGTTTGCAGCTGTATTTGCATTGGTTTTTGCTTTTATGGGCTTTAGATGAAATGTCGTGGTGGATTTTGTGCTTGGTTTGGATTTTGGAGCGGTTTTGGGTGTGGGCTTTGTGCTAGATTTTGTGCGTGATTTTGGGGCGGATTTTGCTACATTTGGCTCTGGTGTGCTTGTCGTTTTTGTATTGCTAGAGCGTAGATTTTGAACTATTTGACTAGGGGTTAGAGGTGGATTTTTTGCAGGATTTTGTGAGCCATTATTTTGCGGATTAGGATTTTTGTTTTTAGAATCTGCGGAAGTATTTTTTAGATTTGATGAGTTCATTTTATCTCCTTAAAAATCTTTGTAGCAAAATCTTTTGCGCCTTTGCTAGAGTTGCCCCCCAAATCGTGTGCTAAAAATCGTGCCAAAAATTTGTGAGATTTTACACTACAAAACTTAAGTTTTAGCAATTTTTAGATTTTGCTTTTTGCTAAAAAATCTTTCCAAAGCCCTAAAAAGCCTTAAAAAATATCAAAAAAAATTTCCCCAAAATCTCTCCTGTAATATTTTAGGCAATATTTTAGATTTTTGTAAGTGTGTTTTGTGTGTTTAGGCTTAGCTCATAGCGATTAGCATTTGTTCGCAAATCCCAGCCCTGCGTTTTCCAAAAGGCATTACCGATTAGATTTTCGCTAAAGGCAATAAGCGCAATCGAAGTGATACACTCCCTCTTAAACCCCTCTAGTGCGTAAGCCACCATAGATTTGCCGATACCTTGCAAGCGGAAATCTTTATGCACGCAGGCGTGATAAATACTTCCATAGCGTCCATCGTGTCCACACAAGATAGAGCCTACGATTTTTGGTTTGCTATCTTTGCTTTGAAGTGCCAAACCTCTAAGCACCAAATCGTGCCCCTGCTTGTCTTTTTGGCTTGTTATTTCTGCGACAACGCTAAGATTTGGATTGCGCTTTAGAAATCTCTCTATCCCCTCACGCGAGTCATCTACACTGCGGATATAAAACCCCTCAATATGCGCCCACAAATGAGCCACCGCTTCATAGTCATCAATACTCATAGGACGGATATGGATAATGTGTTGATTTTGCATTTTTTGCACTTTTGATTTTTCAGGTTTTAGCCATTTTTATGGAAAAAGTGGCACAGATTCAAGCCCTGTGCGCTCACTAATCCCAAAGAGTAAATTCATATTTTGCACAGCTTGCCCAGCTGCACCTTTGATGAGGTTATCTAGCGTAGCAGTGATGATTATGCGGTTTGTGCGAGTGTCAAAATACGGCGCAATATCGACAAAATTACTCCCCTCTACCCAGCGCGTTTGCGCACTCATATCCGCTTCCAAAATCCGCACAAATCTTTCCCCCTCATAAAAATCTTTATAAACTTGTGTTAGCAAGTTTTTAGGAGAATCTGCTTTGTGTAGCTCTCTTGCAAAATCTTCACTTGGCGAAGCATAGATTGTGGCAAATATCCCGCGATTCATCGGCACTAAATGAGGAGTGAAGCTAAGCGTGATTGGCTCTTTTGCTAGTTTTGAGAGAGTTTGCTCGATTTCAGGTGTGTGGCGATGAGAAGCGATAGAGTAGGCTTTGAAGTTTTCATTCACCTCGCAAAAAAGCGTATCGACTTTTACTCCTCTGCCCGCACCTGATACGCCAGATTTTGCATCTATGAGTATGCTAGAAATATCTATCTTTTTACTAAGTTTCGCGCTATGTTTATCAAGTTTTGATTTTGAGGATAGAAGCGGAGCTAGGGCTAAAGTAGCACAAGTAGGATAGCAGCCCGGATTTGCAATTAGCCTAGCGGATTTGATTTGTTCTCTATTTAGCTCACAAAGCCCATATACAGCTTCTTTTAGTAGATTTGGATTGCTATGGGGAGCGTGATACCACTGCTCAAAAACACTTGGATTTTCCAATCGAAAATCCGCACTCAAATCAATCACTTTAGCGCAATCTAGTATGCCCTCATCTAAAATCTTGGCACAAAAATTATGCGGTGTCGCACAAAAAAGCACATCAATTTGCTTAGCAAGCTTTGTTAGATTTTCCCCATTTATGCACTCCAAAGGCAGGATTTCAAAAAAGTTTTGATACGCTCTTGTGTAGGGCTTGCCATCAAAACTTTGAGAGCCAAGCCAGATAATCTGTGCTTGTGGGTGTGCGACCAAAAGCCTTACAAGCTCATTTGCGCTATATCCACTCGCACCCAAAATCCCCACTTTTATCATATTTGCCATTTTTTGCCTTATTTTATTTCTTTTTGATAAGTTTATGCCTAAGCACCGCTTTAGCCAAAACGAAATTATATAGCAAAAATGTATTTTTGTAGTTGAAGTTTGCAAGCTGTGTTATTTCTTTGTCTTGCGTTTTTTCCTGCCCTTTTTGCGAGATTTTTTGGTGGTTATTTTTTTGGGCTGTGTGGTGTTTTTCTGTTCTATGGTATCGCTTTTTGCATTTTTTGGTAGGGCATTAGATTTTCTTGTTTTGCGTTTTTTTCTTTTATATAGTTTTTTATACCTGCTTGTGCCTTTGTTTGCTTTTTTGCTCCCACTTTTATTTGCACCTTTATCCCCCCCAAACTCATACCCTAGTAGCATTCCAGCTTTTAGAATGTAGGGTTTATTAGTTATGCTATCTAGCACTCTATCGACAAACACTCCACCTATATCAGCATTTAGATAAAATCTACCATTATGATTTTGCAAAGGAAACTTTTGAGAAAAAACAAAGCTAGCAGAATATATAGCATTATTAAAAAATGTAGTGTTTTTATAGTTTGCTCCATTACCCAAATCAATACCAATAGATTTCAAAGAATTTAGCACTCCTCCTGCACTTCCTCGCAAGAGAAGTGAAGTGTTTTTTATCCTCAACCCCGTATCAAGTGCGACATTGCCAAATCCTAAATGATTAGCAGGCATATATGTGCCTTTAAGTGTAGCAGCATAGTAGAGATTTGCACTAGGATTTAGCACCCAAAAGACATTACCACTACTTCCTAGTGCAAAATCAAAGTTCTTTAGCACTCCTAGTCCAAATACAAGTGAATGACTAGCTAGCGTGCTAGAACCAAAGTAAGTATAATAAGCCACTCCTCTTAGATACAATCTATTTGCAACTGCTATCTTTAGCTTAGCTCCTATATCAAAGCCATTTTTTGAGTTGTAGTTATAATAGCGAGCAAATCCTCCGTTATTAAACGCACCAATTCCTACTTGATGTCCTAATCCATAATCATAGTTTATATAAGTGCCATCATAGTTATTAAGAATGTTATAGAGTATAAGGGTGTTGGTGGATTCGAGATGTAGTTGCTCATTTAGGGCTTGCGCATACTTTATCACTGATTGGAGTAGTTGCTCTGGTGTTGCGTTTTCAGGTGGAGTGAATTCACCTCCTTGGTTGCCACTACCCCCTGTGCCACCACCACTTATGGCACTGCTTTCATTAGGTTTGTTTATTACTTGCCCATTTGCTAGGGTTATATTTACTCCGCTTGTGCCGTCTTGATTTTTTAGGACAAAATCAGCTTCTTGCAGATATATGCCAAGTGGAGATTTTATACCCGCATTTTTGGTTACTACTTCTATGGTTAGCGTAGTTCCTTGCGTAGCCCTAATCATAGTAAGCCTAAGAGGTGAGCCATCATTTGCACTGCCACCCTCTCTGCTAACGATGAGCTTGCCTATGGTGTTGCTTCCTTGTGCCAAAGATAGCACGATTCCACAATCCGCATTTTGCTCTTGCGCTATTGTGAGAGATTCTGCTTTTAGCGTAGAATCTAGTTGTAGCAAGCCCGTGCCTGATATGACACAATGTCCTGTATATTTGCCACCAGAGCAAGTCATAGTAGGCACACCACACGCCGCCTTTGCTATCTCGCCACCTAGCAAAATCACCACAACCATAAAACCAATATGTGCAAAATGCGTGCAAAAAGAGATATTATTAAAGATTTTCATTGCTTTATCTATTGTAAGTGATTTTGCGCGATTTGCCTTTTGCTTTGTCGCTATTTTGTCTTTTTCACAAAGGCTAGATTATATCAAAAAATGCAAAAATAAGTGAATAATTCAACTTTCAAAATCTCTCCAGCTTTCACTGCGTAGCAAAAACAATAAGCACCAAAAAACTGCGCTAGCTTATCTTTCTAAACAAGTCAAGGATTCTAAACTTCGCTTTTCCCAAAGAAGCCTTAAAAACAAACTTTGCTCTATTTTTCTAAAAACTTTGATTTTTAATCCCCCATTTCACGCAGTTTTTGCACAAAATCTAACCCCCAATATTCACTCACAAGCGGACACTTCCATTGCCCTGCACGATATACTTGGTGGTGGTTAAATCTTTTGCGCCCATAGGTCCGCGTGCGTGGAGTTTTTGGGTGCTTATACCGATTTCTGCACCTAGCCCAAACTCCCCTCCGTCATTGAAGCGACTTGAGGCATTGACAAATACCGCGCTCGCATCGACATTTGCCACAAAATATTGGCTAGTTTGTAGGCTTTGGGTGATGATGATTTCGCTATGCTTTGAGCCGTATTTGGCGATATGAGCTAGGGCTTCTTCTATGGATTCTACTACCTTTATAGCTAGGATAAGTTCTCCAAACTCCCTGCCAAAATCATCTTGCTTGGCAGGCTTTATAAAATCCTTAAACTCCCTAGCAAACTCCAAAGACTCTAAAATCTCTAATCCCTTTTGACACACTCTCATTTCTACGCCACTTTTTCCTAGCCTCTCTACAAGGCTTGGCAAAATCTTGCTAGCGACTTGTCTATGCACTAGGGCGCACTCTAGCGCATTGCAAGCACTAGGGCGCGTGATTTTGGCATTTTGGCAAATATCTAGGGCATATTTTTCGCCCACTTCATCGATGTCTTTATCTATGTATGCGTGGCAGACACCCGCTTCGTGAAATATCACAGGGACTTTTGAATGCTCCAACACAAACTTTATAAGCCCTCTCCCGCCGCGCGGAATCAGCAAGTCTATAAATTCCCTAGAGTGCATTACTTCTATCATAATGCTTTGCATAAGATTTTGGCTAGAATCTTGCTCTAAATTGTTTGCTAAATCTTGCGCAGTATTTTGTGTAAAATCTAGGCTAGATTTTAGTATGTCTTGGGCTGATTTGGGGGTTAGTATCAGTATGCACTCTTTGTTTATGCCACACACACTCAACGCTTCTTTTAGTATATCACCCAAAATCTCATTTGAATGGCTTGCTTCTTTGCCTCCCTTTAGTAGTGCGCCATTGCCAGACTTGATACAAAGAGCGGCTGCGTCTATGGTTACATTTGGGCGAGATTCATATATGATTGCCACCACGCCAAGTGGGACAGCTACTTTTGTGATATTTATCCCACTAGGGCGCACACCCCCGCCCAAAACCTCGCCTATGACTTCGCTTTGTGCTTCTATCTCAAGCACAGAAGCTATCATAGAATCTATCTGCTTATCATCAAGCCTAAGTCGCTCAATAAGCGCGGGAGATAGCCCATTTTTTTGTGCTTGTGCTATGTCTAGGGCATTTGCTTTTTTTATCTGCTCTCTTTTGGATTCTAGGAGGCTAGCTATGGTTTTTAGCGTGGCATTTCTAGCTTTTGCACCAGCGCGCTCTAAATCATAGCTAGAATCTTTTAGATTTGCTAGTGCTGCGCGTATAGCACTAGCATTTTGTGGATTTTGCATTAGCATTCCTTGAAAAGTTACTTGGAAAGTTATTGACTTTTTGGCATATTTTTGTGCTGTATTTTACATTGTTTTTAAAATGCCAAATCCACTTTTTGGCTAAAATCCATAATACTCCTGCGCATTTTTAAAAATCGCTTTTGCTTTTTGTTTTTCTTGCGAGCTAGCTAGGGCGTCTTCCTCATAGCTTTGCAAGTATAGCTCCCACACTTTTTTAGAATCATCTCTAGAGCCACTTTGCATATCCCACGCCCGATAAATCCAAATCCTAGCGCGGACAAAATCCCTCTCCAAAAGTGCATTTTGTGCCAAAGAAAGCGCGTGAGAAAAGGTAAAACTACCATAAAAAATATTTTTGCTTTCATCAAGTTTTGGCATTATAGGTGGTGTAGTGGGTGTAGGCTTGGGAGGAGGATTTGTAGGATTCTTTTGGATTTTTTGCTTACCTTTGTCCTCTGTTTGATTTTTTAGCACTTCTAGATAGTCTTTTGGGGCTAGGGTAAAGCTAGATTTTTCTAGACTAGATTTTAGATGAGATTGTATAAATGAAGCAAAAAATATGCTAGGTTTTGATGGGTTAAGTAGCGTTTCTACTCCGTATTTTACTCCAAATCCAAACGCGCTAAAAAGTGCCAAAATCCCACATAGCGCGTAAAAAGACAAAGCTACAAAATGCGTTTTGTAAAATATGTGCTTTAGTTTTTGTATTGCACGGGCAGATTTGACAAAGATTTTGCGCTTGTATCTGTGGCAATGTCTTTTTAAGACTTGGCTTATTTTTTGGATAAATGGTAGGTTGGCTAAATGCTTATAGATTGGCAGCAATATTGCGCTAAAAGTAGCTATACAAATGGATTTTAGCCACAAAAATATAGGGGCAAAAAGTGTGGAAAATATTTTGATAGATTTTTGTTTGTATTGCTTGATTTTCCTGCATAGAAGTAGTGAGCGCAGATTTTGACATAGTTTTTGGAATTTTTGAAGCCATATTTTGGGTAGGCTTTTTTGCGATAGATTTTCTTTTGGCGTGGTTTCTTGTGGCAAATTTTCTTGCCCATCTTTATGAGATTTTTGACTGCTATTTTTGGTAGTTTTTAAGCCACCAAAACACCGCTTCAAAAACTGCCACAAAGAAAATACTTTTTGAGAAACATTAAGATTGTTTTTTTGCAGGATTAGCCATTTTTTGATTGTGTCAATGACACTTTGCAAACACTGCTTAATCTTTTGCCTAACTCTTTGTGCTATCCTCAAAGTGATACTCCATATCCTCATTTCCTATGATTTTTGGCGTGATGACTATGACCATTTCTTTTTTTTGTTTGATAGTTTTTTTATAAGAAAAAAGATATTTTATCAAAGGTATTGAGCCAAGCAAAGGGACTTTTTTGGTAACGACATTATAACTCTCACTTATTAACCCACCTAAAATCACTTTTTGCCCGTCATTGATTCGCACGATAGATGAGAGCTGATTTGTAGAGAGATTGGGCGGGGAGGCTAGCGCGGTTGGTTGATTTTCGATAGATGGGTCTTTTGCTGCGGTTATGGAGGGGTTGATTTTTAGTATGACTTGATTTTCTTGGATTGAGGGCGTTACATCGAGCAAAACACCGCTAAATACGCTTGGGTATTGATAGCCTGTGTTTTGTATGGTGCTAGAGTTTGTGGAGGTTTGATAAATGAGGCTTTGGGAATAGCGCAATACATTTCCTACTGAAATGATAGCTGGTTGATTATTTAGCGTGATGATTTTGGGATTTGAGATAGATTTGGTTGTGCCATATTGCTTTAGGAACTGCACTATATCGCCAAGCTGTAAGTTGTTTGAGAATACATACACGCCATAGTTTATATTTCCATTTTGCGCGTTAAAAATCTCTGGGGAAGTGCTTTGGGTATTTATCCCTAGCTCATAGAGTTTGCCCCAATTTACCCCTATGGTGTTAGTATCATTATGCTCTATGGTAAAGATTTGCACATCGATTTGGACTTGCTGGGATAGGCGTGATTGGAGGCTTGCTAGGTAGTCTTTTGCCCTCTCTAGCTGGGCGTTGGTAGCATTTATGGTGATTAGCCCTGCACCTTTGTTTATGATGATTCTAGGGTGTTTGGGATTGTAACTATCTTGTTCTTGATAGACTAGGGAGATTAGCTCATTTTCTAGCTCGCCCCAAAAGTTTAGCTCATCAATGGAGTAGATTTTTGTCCCGCTTTTGCCAAATAGTGGGCTTTGCGTGCCTTGTGAGAGGGCTTTGCTTTGGACATCTTCGCCTAGTGGGCTTGGAGAGTTTATGGGAGCTTGGTAGTGCTGATAGGAGTAGGAGCTACCATAAGGGCTTAGAGAATTCATTTGGGATTCTTGCCCATAGACGACATCGGTATTGGAGCTTGCTACACGCGCGGTGGATATGTAGTTTATGTGAAAGGTGCGGGTGTTTAGGTGATTAAACCTGACTAATTGCCCATCTAGCTCATAGTGCAAATCACTTGCCTTAGCGATAGTGGAGACAATCTCGCCAAATCGCTTTTGCTTGAAATTTAGCGCGACTTTTGTAGAATCTAGTGCCTTTTTTGCACCATTTTCATAAGAAAGACTCAAAGCACATTCAAAAGCCAGCTCTTCAAGGAGGATTCTAGGAGATAGATTTGGGTTGCTTTGCAGAGTGAAAGACTTTTGGTTGCATTCTTTTGACAGAGCGTTTGTGAGGATAAAAGGCAGGATAAAAATAGCGCAAAATCTAAAATGAGCAATTTTTTTGTGTCGTTTTTGCAGAATCATTGAGTTCCTTTTGTGTTTGATGATATAGCTTTACTTTCAAGCGAATTTTCTTTATTTTGCGAAAATGCTTGGGGCTTAGATGAGAGTTGATTTTGTCGTGGATTTTGGCTTGGTTGTTGATTGTCTTTTGTCTTTAGTCGCAGGACTTTTTGACTTGATTTTTTATCAATGAGCGTGATAGAGTTTTGAGTAATAGCATAGATATGATACGCACCGATTTTGTCGCCTATTTTATACCATTTGTCGTGGATAAGGACTTTGGAGTTTAGTATAGCTTGGATATGTAGCTCTAGCTCCTTCTCGCCAAACACACTTAAAATGCGATATTCTCTTTGTAGCTTTGGCTCAAACAATGCTTCAAAATCATTTGCAAAATCCTTTATTTGTGTCGCGCTAAGTGGCATAAATAACGACACTGCAAAAAACCCAAACGCTATACAAAATCTAGCTTTATAAAACTTGATTTTGCATAGCTTCATCTCGCAAAACTCACAAAACCTACAAAACAACACCTTATAAAATCTCATTTTCTTTCCTTACAAAATCTTTTGTAAAATCTTTGAGAGTGTCTTTAGCAAAATCCTGCTCTAAAATATTATGAAATATCTCTCCAAAATTTATCGCTTCAAACCTCATTTCCAAGCCACTTGCAAAGGGTGCGTTTATAGACATATTTTGGATAAAAATAAAAGGATTTTTCTCTAAAATCTCTAAAATATCTTCTAGCACCTCACTATCCCCCACCACGCTAAAAAGCAGATTTTGGCTAGGTTTTTGCGGCGTATTATCTTCCAAAAAGTCTTGTGGCAGGCTACTTGCATTTTGATTTTTTGTTTGTGTATTGCTTTGGTTATCAAATGAGGGACTAAAAGGCTTTAATAAATAGCCCAATGCCTCATTTGTAAGCAAGTTTTCTTGCAGAGATTTTAGGATTTGTTCTTTGTGGTTAGGATTTGCAAGAGGGGATTTTGCACTTAAATTAGATTGTAGATTTTGCATTTTTGCTAGCTCGCTTTGGAGTTGCTCCTGCTGTGTGAGAGCAAAGCTCGCTTCCTCATACACACTATCCACCGCAGGCAAAATCCACCCAAATACCACAAACGCACATAGCAAAATAGGCAGGCAAAAAGCTAAAATTCTCTCTTTTTTATGCCTGTGCAAAAAATATCTATCCAACGCTACAAATATATGTGTGAGTTTGTCAAAAATGCACTCAAAACTACGCTTCTCTAAGTGCTTAAAAACGCTAATAAACATTATAAAACAACTTTTGAAGCAAGCATCGCAGAAATATTGGCAGCGAAAATATCATCTTTTGCATAGCTTGTAGAATCTATAAGGGCAAAGTGCTTGGATAATTCTTGTAAAAACACCTCTATATGCCCCTCCTCATTGGCATATATGCTTAAATCTAGATTTTGGATTTCATCATTTTCTTGCAAAGATAGCGCACCTATCCATACAGAGCTTTTGCTTGCTATGCTTGAAATCTTGGAGATAATCTCTAGTTTTGGAGTATATGGACTATGAAGTGTAGCAAGTAAATGCAGTGCAGAATCTAGGCTTTCAAGAGTGCGCGAAGTCATAGCGTTTTTTATCCTCTCTTGCTTAGCTAGAGCGAGTGCGTTTTCATTTTGCTCTTTTAGGCTAGTAGCTTTGCTTTGGGTGTATTTGGCATAGCCAAGTTTGCAAAAAGGTAGCACAAGCACAATAGCGCAGCAAGCAAGTGCCTTTAAGCCACTCCAAAAACTTTGCGTTTGAAAAAGATGCTTTTTGTTTTTGTTATAAAGTGGCTTTGGCTTATGAAAGTTAGCCCTGCTTTGCAAACTATGCTCTATCGTATCCATATCACTAGCCATATCACTAAGTTCTACGCTTTGCAACACAAAATCAAAGCATAGCTTCTCTACACTACTATCAAGCCTACTAAAACTCGCTAGTGATAGCAACGGTGAAAGTGGCGCAAGTGATGAAAGTGGTGTAAGCTGTGTAAGTGAGGAGGAAGTCAAAACCTCTAAATCCTGCGAAAAAATCTGCTTAGAATCATCTATGGGGGTTTTGTGCGTGAATTTTGCATTTGGAAGCATTGTTTCACTTTGTGTCATCTCATTATCTTGCTTTTTTTGATTTTGCTTGCTTTGTGCTTGATTATGCCGCTCTATGTGATTTTGGATAAATCCACCTAGATATGCCACTTCAGGGTTTTGCTTGCCATAAGCAGCCCTCAAAAAATGCAAAGCCTCTTCTAGCTTCTCTCCACTATCACAATAGCAATCATAAAGCAAATCCCCATTTTCATAAAACATAAGCCAATTATGCAGCAAAAACACCCCACTAGGCATCGCCTCTATCCCAAAAGGCAAGAGCAAAAGTGGCACGATAATATCACAATGTGCTTGCTCTTTTTCTAGTGCAAATACCTTAAACACACCAGATTTTAGTCGCATAAATGACAATACATAATCTACATTTTTTTCTAAAATCCCGCCTTTTAGGCAATGATGATAAAGTCCAATCTCAATTTGAGACCGTGATAAATTCATAAAATCGGGCACAGAAGCGATAGAAGAAATAAATGTAGTTTTTGCGTTTTGGGCGTGATTAGATTTTGCAACACTAGCATAACTAGTCCTAGAAAAGTGCGCAAAATCTTTTGCAAAACCCTCTGTGGTATTTGTGGCAAAGCCGCCTCCAAAAGAACTACCAAAATCATCATAAGCCTTTTTTAGCTCTTTTTCTTGCACGCTACACAAGATGAGGTTTTCATATCCCACGCAAGAAATTCGTGTAAGTGAGGCTTTGGATTTTATAGGAGTCAAGGCATAATTTAGAAGCACCTCGCCGTCAAAATAGGCAAGTCGTTTTATTGAAATATGAGGCATTTATATCCCTAAATCATTGTAATTTTATAGATTTTATATATTTGGCTAAAAAAACGCGAATAATACAAAAATATTTCTGCTTTGTCAAGCAAGTGGCACGATTTGTTGTGGCTTTTATGGGGCTTTTGTAGATTTTGCTTTTTGCTTTGTTTTTTCTTTGTCGGTGGCTTTATAAAGGGATTTAATCCAAATGTGCTAAAATGCAAATGCCTCAAAATGTAGAATCACAAAATCAATCTTAAGGCAGGCAAATGACAAATAAAACAGCAAAGAAAAACATTGCGTTTTTTGACTTTGATGGGACGATAAGCAGTGGCGATAGTTTGTGGCTTTTTATCACGCACATTGTAGGCAAAAAAAGACTTATCTTAGGCGTGGCTAGACATATTCACATTTTGCTTGGCTATACACTCGGGCTTATCTCAAACACAGATGCAAAGCAGGCTTTAAGCGCGAAGTTTTTATCTAGCATTAGCACAGATGATTTTGCAAAGCACTGCATAGATTTTCTCCCCACACTAGAATCTATCTGCAAAGCCTCCGCCCTCTCTACCATAGCTTGGCACAAAGAGCGCGGAGATATAGTCGTGGTGGTGAGTGCTAGCTTTGAAGAGTATCTCGCTCCACTGTGTGAGAAGCTAGGAGTGGGGCTTATCGCTACCAAGCTAGAAGTGCTAGGAAATAGCTTAAGCGGTAGATTTGGCACTCTTAACTGCTATGGAGCGCAAAAAGTAGAGCGAATAAAGCAACAGTATGATTTGAGCGAGTATGGCGAAATCTATGTCTATGGCGATAGCAAAGGCGACAAAGAAATGCTAGCCCTAGCAAGTGATGAAGAGCATAGATTTTATCGGTATTTTAAGTAGTGTTTTTTACTTTTCATCTCTTATAAGCAAGCAAAATTACTTTTGATTTTGCAAACCTTCTAAAAAATCATAAAAAAACTATGCAAACCCACAAATACCCAAAATCTAAAACAAACCTAAAACTGCCAAACGCCAACCAAAGAGCCTTTTATGTTTAGCTCATAGTAGTTTAGTGCGTAGTTTAGGCTTAGCCTTGCTTGCAGAGCAAAGGTGTGATTATTTAGTAGATTTAGCCCTATATCGCTTAAAAATCCATTTGAGATTCCATCTTTGTCATATATGATAGAGTTATCCCCTAGCACGCCGATACCATTTCCAGAGCAGTTAAAATCACTCAAAAGCCCGATATTTACCCACCAATCAATTCTCCTAAAATCCCCTATAAATTTCACGCCCAATATGCCATTTAGCCCATAGTCAAACCTATCCTCACTAAGTTTGCTATGTGGCAAAAATATATACTGTTCTATTCGTAGATACGGATAGATAAGCAGATTTTGCAAACTAGCCCTAAATGAGCCTAGCTTTAGCACATAGCCTATGTCAGCATTAAGCAGCAAAGAGCTTTCATCAAATGCGTTGTTTGCTTGAGAGGCTATGCCACTGCCTATACCACCCTCTACACCGAGCAAAACCCCGCCTTTTTCGCTATTTGCAAACCCTATATCAAACGCGCTAAAAAGCCCGATATGCAAGGCTTCTTGCGCTATGTTTTGCGTGGCTTGCTTGGTAGAGTGAGTGGGAGAGAGCTGTGAGTGTGAGAAATGTAGCTGATATATTCCGCGATATTTGGGTGCGGAGCGGGTGTATTGCAGTGCTAGTCCAACTGTGCTGATACTAAAAGAATCCGCCTGCATAAAGCTATGTGTGTAGCCTAGACCAAGCGAGCGAGGATATGGCTCTAAATCCGTGCCAAACGCCCTAGATTGAGTGTTATCTTGTAGTTGGGCTGCTAGTGTCTGTGTGCTTTGTAATGATTGTGTAGTTTGCACTGCTTGCACAGCTTGTGTGTTTTGCGTGGTTAGTTTGTCGTTAGAGTTGTTTGCATTATCTGCGTTGTTGTCTGCATTTAGATAGGACAAAAGCACAAAAAAGACGAGAAATATCCCAAGCAAATATCGCATTTATAATCCTTAGTTGTCAAAAGTGCGGATTATATCAAAGTTTGTCTTAGTTTTGTGTGTATTTGCGCGGAATTGTTGCTTTTAGGCTATAATCACGCGAGTTTGCGGATAGAATCTGCTTAGTCGCGCTTTTAAGTATTCGCTAAGGAGAAATGGTGGTAAATCATCTAGGTTTTTTAAAACTTACCAAAATCTTTCCAGCACACAAGATAGCGCGCAAAGTAGTGTGCAAGCTATTATGTCAGATAGCGTGCATAGCAGTGCTTGCAGTGGGGATTTTTAGCCCCTTATCCCCACTTTTTGCCACACAAGAAACCACCCAAAATCTCTCTTCAAATACCAAAAAAGACAATCCAAAAGAACACACAAAATCCAAATCACTTCCAAAAAGCATTGATACACAAGAGCTACAATCTCAGCTAAGCTCCATAGAGGATTCTCTAGCAAAAAACGACAGCATTTGGCTAAAGCGATATGCCGATTATGCAAACTATATGAGAATCTCTAGAGAGATAGATTCTCTAGGGCAAGAGCTAGCCTACCTCCTACGCACAAACCAAGACCAAGACAGCATAAACCAAAAAAAGCACACCATAGAGACTTTACAGCGACAGCTTGAGCTACTAAAAGACAAAAGCGACCCATTTGCCGACCTCATAAAAATCCCAGAAATCCCCCAAAATCCAACCATTACCAATCCATTTGCCATAATCAGCGGAATCTCATTTGTAAAATCACTAAATGCTTCCAAATCCCAGCTCGATTCTAGCAAAAAATCCCTAGACGCACTTATTACACTCATCACCAAAAAGCACGATTTGCTAACCCAGCTAAGTAAAAAAGAAAAAACAAAATCCATAAACAACGCGATTTATGACACACAAATACAGTTATTAGAATTTCAAAGTGCCCAAAATGTCCTAAAAACAAGCATAGAAGTCTATGGTAAAAAATACGATGAAGTCCACAGCGAAATCTATGGTGCGATAAAAAAGCAAGTGCTAAAGCTAGGCTATATCGCTTTGGCGATATTTATCAGCATTTGTATCGCACTTGTGCTAAAAATCATTGTGCGCCGCTATATCGCTCACAATGAGCGGGCATACACTGCAAGCAAAATCATCAACTTTTTTAATTTCGCCATTATCATTTTTATCCTGCTTTTTGGGTATTTGGAGAATGTAACTTATCTTGTAGCTGTGCTTGGGTTTGCTTCAGCGGGGCTAGCTATTGCTATGAAAGACTTGTTTATGAGCTTGCTTGGGTGGTTTGTCATCGTGCTAAGTGGTAGTGTGCATGTGGGCGATAGGATACGAATCCAAAAAGACGGCAGCACCTATGTGGGCGATGTGCTTGATATTTCTATGCTTCGTATCACAATCTATGAAGATGTAACGCTCACTTCATACAGAGAAAACCGCCGCGCAGGCAGAATCGTATTTATCCCAAACAACTATGTATTTACAAATATGATAGCAAACTACACGCACAGTGGTATGCAAACGGTGTGGGACGGGATAGATTTTTGTGTAACTTTTGATTCAAATCTGCCAAAAGCTACCCGCATAGCGAGCGATATTGTGGTAAAATATTCGCGTGGATACACGCAGGTAAGCAAAAAGCGCGTAAATCAAATGCGTGATAGATACTCCCTGCGCAATGCAAATCTTGATGTGCGTGTGTATAGTTTCATCGAGCCAAATGGTGTGAAAATATCGGTGTGGTATCAGACAAATTCCTACGCCACGCTTGCTTTGCGCTCGACTATCTCTTTAGAGATTGTCCGCGCACTTCTAGCAGAGCCAGATATTTTCATTGCCTATGAGACTACCAAATTTGTCCAAACAGGCAATGACGGCTTTGGGGATAAAGTAGTAGGCAATGTGGTGGATAAATCACTAAGCAAAGATTTGCCAAAAGATTCCTAAAAAGACTTTCCAAAAAGAGTCTGCGACACGAGTTCTACTTGAATGAGTAGTTTTGTAGTTTAGTTTTAGATAAGGAGTTAGTTATGTATGAATTTGGGCTTATTACGACATTTAGCAAGTCAAACATAGATATGGACTATCAGGAGTTCAAAACCGCACTTATAGAAAAGTATCCAAATGCTGATTATTGCGACATACTTGAGAAAATCACTATTGAGTATGAGAGCAAAAAGATTACTTTCTCAAGGGGTTCTAAGGGGAAATTTAACTACGACCA
>NZ_KI669457.1:0-620 GCF_000507845.1 Helicobacter macacae MIT 99-5501
GAGAATTTAACAAGCGGCTAAAACTGCAAATGCACTGCTCTTTACTGCTTCCAAATTTTACCATAAGAGAATTTAACAAGCGGCTAAAACTGCAATGGGTAGCACAGGTAATACTTTGCTATTTTACCATAAGAGAATTTAACAAGCGGCTAAAACTCAAAACCACACAAAAGCACCGATAAAACAATTTTACCATAAGAGAATTTAACAAGCGGCTAAAACTGACAGAAAAAGAAATGTTAGATTCTGTGAATTTTACCATAAGAGAATTTAACAAGCGGCTAAAACCGGATACTCGAGCGCTATCACCTACAAACGATTTTACCATAAGAGAATTTAACAAGCGGCTAAAACAAAAAAAAATGCGATTTTATCTATTTTTTATTTTACCATAAGAGAATTTAACAAGCGGCTAAAACATACGAAAAGGCACAAAAATTTAGTAAAAAATTTTACCATAAGAGAATTTAACAAGCGGCTAAAACTTTTTAATCGGCAAATATCATTGTCGCTTGCATTTTACCATAAGAGAATTTAACAAGCGGCTAAAACCCATAAAGCCACTCAAAAGCACACCATAAAGATTTTACCATAAGAGAATTTAACAAGCGGCTAAAACC
>NZ_KI669457.1:3890-4777 GCF_000507845.1 Helicobacter macacae MIT 99-5501
CATAAGAGAATTTAACAAGCGGCTAAAACCTGCTCGTAGCACTTATCATACTGATAATGATTTTACCATAAGAGAATTTAACAAGCGGCTAAAACGGGGAGGGACGGCGCGGTTAATCGCCGTCCATTTTACCATAAGAGAATTTAACAAGCGGCTAAAACTATATATAGTGCCATAGGATTATCACATTTATTTTACCATAAGAGAATTTAACAAGCGGCTAAAACGTATCAGAGAGCTGAAAAATTTAGTAAAAAATTTTACCATAAGAGAATTTAACAAGCGGCTAAAACACGATTTTTGTCTTCATTTTTTGTCCTTTTATTTTACCATAAGAGAATTTAACAAGCGGCTAAAACAAGAGGAGAGAGAAGCTCTGTGCGAGTCGTATTTTACCATAAGAGAATTTAACAAGCGGCTAAAACAGGATTTTGTGTGTTGTGTGTGTGTGGTTAATTTTACCATAAGAGAATTTAACAAGCGGCTAAAACCTTATTGAACTGCACGAGCCCGAGTGTGCTATTTTACCATAAGAGAATTTAACAAGCGGCTAAAACCTTACAGAGCTTTCAAAAAAGACTGCGTAATTTTACCATAAGAGAATTTAACAAGCGGCTAAAACAAAAGCTAGCGTCCCGCCCCCCCTTTGCAGATTTTACCATAAGAGAATTTAACAAGCGGCTAAAACTTAAATTAGCCTCTATGGAATTGATGGGAATTTTACCATAAGAGAATTTAACAAGCGGCTAAAACTATAATAATGAGCGGATTTGACAGTAAGCTAAATTTTACCATAAGAGAATTTAACAAGCGGCTAAAACGCATTTAAGTGCAGGTATGACGCGGGCTTTATTTTACCATAAGAGAATTTAACAAGCGGCTAAAAC